>CAZWRE010000039.1:0-32667 GCA_964636335.1 uncultured Sedimenticola sp.
TAGGTCGCATGGCAGGCAATGCAGTTGTTCATCAGCATCGCCAGTTGTTCCCGTGTGTGCTGGGGATCTCCCAACTGCTCGGCATCCAGCGCCAACTCATCAAACTTCCGGTGGGTGGAGAAACCCAGTTTCTTGAATTCCATGGGCAGCTTGGCGATCAGGCCGGGGGGAACTCCGGTTTGCGCGGCCATGCCAGCGGAGCGGGCGGCTTGCGCGGCGGCAGCCATATCTTCCGTGTTGGTCGCAGCGATCACATTTTGCACCGCCACCAGGAAAGCCCGCATCTCGCCAAGCACCATATTGCGTTCATCGGCCGTCAACTGCAGGGCCTGACGACCGTCCGGCGCTGGCTCGACACTGCCCACGAAACCAAATTTGTATATCGCCCCGGCCAGAGCCAGCAGCAGTAACAGCAGAACGGTCCAGCAAAACTTGCACATACCTGTTTATTCCCGGATTGATGAAAAGAATGGCCATTCTAGCCCGAATCACAAGAACGCTGAAAACCAATCAAAACGCCACGGTTGGTACAACAAATGATGGAATACCAGCAAAGCGCGAACGGTCAGCAACGCCGCCATGCGGTTATTGGAAAAGCCGCGTTTTCCGCTACCCCGTCAAGGTCCCTTGTGGAAACACGGACAACGGCGCGGACACTCATATTCTTTCGCCAGTATATTGAGCCGGGATTACGCAAATGTTTCCAGCGCGAGGCCGATTGTTACAAATTGTTTCCCGACCAGGTGTTGGCGTCATCGCCCGCGGCCGGCCGCACGCCCACCGGAGCGGCCGGACAGCCCGAATGCCCGGCGGCGCTGTTCATAACCCATGCCAAACCAGGTTCGGCGTGACCGGGCCTGACGTGCTGGCGGGGAGGGAGCTTCCGCCGACGAACTCACGGGCGGAGTGATGGGCGTGGAGACATCTTCCCTTTCCACTTTTGCTTCATCCAGCGACAAGGAAGTGCAAGCCGCTCCCGCCGCCGCGCCAGCCATCAGAAACCCCAACAGACAGACGATCACCCCGCGCATGTTCCTTACTCCACAAGCATTTGGAATCCACCCGGCGCGCGAGCATGCGCCCACCGGGCCAGTCACCGGAAAACCCTAGCATCCGCGACGCCCGAAAATCATTACAGATTGTTACCCGCGAACGATACCGGGAGTGATGTTTGCTAGTATGGAGCGATGACAGCGGACAAACCCAAGATTCTCATCGTGGACGACGATCACGCCCTGCGGGAGTTGCTGCAGCGCTATCTCACTGAACAGGGCTTTACCGTGGCCGCGGTCAATGGCGGGGAGGCCATGAAGATCTGGCTGGAAGAACAACAGCCGGACCTGGTGGTCATGGATCTGATGCTGCCGGGGGAAGACGGGCTGAGCCTGACCCGGCACCTGCGCGCCTCTTCCGATGTCCCGGTACTCATCCTGTCCGCCAGGGGTGAAGACATAGACCGCATCGTCGGGCTGGAGATTGGCGCGGATGATTATCTGCCCAAGCCATTCAATCCCCGGGAGCTGGTTGCGCGGATTCGGGCGATTTTACGCCGGGGAGCCTCTTCCGCGCGGGACAAGGGTCCGGACGGGACGATTCACAGATTCGGCCCCTATGTGCTCAACCTCAACAACTACTCCCTGACCAAAGAGGGTGAAGAGGTGACACTCACCAATGGTGAAATCTCCCTGCTCGCCCTGTTCGTCCAGCATCCCAACCGGGTTCTCAGCCGGGATCAGCTTATCGAGCTGCTCAAGGGATATGACCGGTCTCCTTTCGACCGCAGCATAGACGTGCGCATCACCAGACTGCGGCACAAGATCGAGCCCGACCCCAAGCATCCGCGCTACATTCGCACGGTCTGGGGCAAGGGCTATCTCTTCTCGCCGGAGAACGATACAGACTGATGCGCCTGCCCAATACGCTCTTTGCCCGAACCAGCCTCACCATTACCGGCGCGCTGGCTTTGTTCATGCTTTTCACGGGCTTTGTCGTACTCAACTACATTCTCCTGCCCGTGGGCCGGCAGAGCGCCGAGGATCTGGCGGCCCTGATGGTGCTTTCCGCCAAGACCTGGTCGGAGCTGCCCGTTCAGGCAAGAACGGACTTCCAGCAAGAGCTGCGCAGCCATCATGACCTGATTCTCAAACCCACTCCACCGGCAGGTAATCTGCAACCGCTGGCGCTGCATTCTCCCTATATGCTTTTTCTCGAACAGGCGCTTGGCGGCCGGGTGGGACAACCCGTGCACATTCACCAGACGGAAAGCACACCGGACTGGCTCTGGATCATCCTTCCCGCCGCGAACCGGAAACTGTACCTGGGGATACACCACGACCATATTGGCGCGCAGCCACCCCGGGCGGCCCTCATCATTCTCCTGGGCGCCAGCCTGTTCATCCTGCTGACCACCCTATTGGTGGTACGCCGCATCACCCGTCCCCTGGAGGCGCTTTCCCGGGGCGTCATGCACCTGGGCAGCAGCGGACAGCATCGTCCCCTGCCCGAGGCGGGCCCGACGGAGCTCGCCAGCCTGGCCAGCAAGTTCAACCAGCTCAGCCGCGAGATAGAAAAGCTGCTGGAGAACCGGACCATACTGCTGGGCGGCATCTCCCACGACCTTCGCACCCCCCTGGCCCGGATGAGAATCGCCATCGAACTGTTGCAAGACCAACAGGATCCGGTGTTGCGGGACATACAGCGGGATCTGGAAGAGATGGACGGCCTGATTGCCCGTACCCTGGAACTGGCCAGATTGATGCAGGAGGATCCCACCCGGGTGGAAAGCCTCGATCTGGGCGAACTGATTCAGGGCCTGGCGTCAGCCCGCGACGAAGAACGCCTGCAAACGGGGTTGCCAGGAGAAGACCACTGTATTGCCCGCATCAATCCGGTAATACTGCAACGTATCCTCAACAACCTCATCGACAATGCCCTGTTCTACGGAGGCCACGGACAGGTGCTGATACGCCTGGAATGCGACGGCGGCCAGGCGCGCATCTGCGTGGTGGACCAGGGACCGGGCATTCCCGAAGATCAGCTGGACAAGGTCTGCCAGCCCTTCCACCGCCTGGAGCCATCCCGCAACCTCAATACCGGAGGCAGCGGCCTGGGGCTCACCATCGTGCAGCAATTGGCGGAACTGCAGGGCTGGAAGGTGTCTCTGGAGAACCGTTCGTCAGGCGGCCTGCGCGCCTGCCTGACCATTCCCATCAATGACGCTGCAGACGCATCTTGATGACCTCATTACGGAAATCCCGGATATTACCGCCATCCTTGATGGAGGAATACAGGCTCATCTTGTATTCCTTGGGCAAGGCGCCATAGATGGCATAGGTCCCAATGTAGGAAGTCTTGAGGGTGGTTTCGAGATCCTGAACACTGGAAGTGGGGGGAATGATGCCGGCCTTGGCGCCAACCACGGTGCTTTCATGGGTACGCTTGGGAATGGCGCCAGCCTGCGCATTGCCTGCCAGACCCATGACGGCCACGGACGCCAGAACCCAATAAGTTGCTGTCTTTCGAATATTCATGTTTCTTCCGAATAATGTGATGCGTTTCATGGCGCTTATTATTGACAAGCTGCCCCGCTTTGAAAATAAGGAAGGTTCTGGCAAACATTGGGTAGAAGAGCTACACCCCGTGGGTCGTCAACGGCTCAGTCTGCGCAGGGTGGCCAGGCTCCACAGGCTGTTCTCGACATCGCGGTTCCAGCGCACCTGCTTGCCGTCGATCCAGGCCAGCCCCCGGGCCCCCGTGCGCAGATCTTCACCGTACCAGTAGAGCCAGTACTGCCCCCGCGGATCCGCCAGGCCCATGCTTTTCCAGGCCTTGTCGATAACCTTGATCTTGCGGCCATCCCTGAAATACTCGGAGCGATAGTCCGCATGGCTGACGGGATCCACATACTGATCCCGCCAGTCGTACCACCAACCGGCCCGGCGCGGATAGCTGCGCAACTTCAGCACCCGTCTGCCCCTGATGTCGCACCACGGCTCCGGGGTGGACCGGGCCGAGTCCTCAAGGCTGCCCAGGCAATCCGGAAATTCCACCTCACCCAGCAACTCGTGGCGCTCGTCCGAGGGCTTGCGCAGGTAGATGTCTCCATAGGTGAACACACTGCCGCCCCAGACATCCGCCTGATCGGGTTCGGCATGACGGCGGATCTTGCGCAGGGCCGGCAGCCAGACGGCAAAGCTCAGGGGACGGTTGCCGTCCTTGTGGATATCCACCAGGATGCCGGTGCCGCGCAGGCTGCCCGAGCGGAAGATGACCAGATCCCGTGCGCGGATATCACCCTTGTCGTACCGGTTGTTCAGGTGTCGTTCCAGTTTGAAATGGCGTGCTCTGCCCTTCTCCGGCTGGTTGAGAAGCTGCATGGGATGATGCTTGTCGCCGTAACTGATGTTGTCCACGGCAAAGAAATGATTGACGAAGTAGATATCCCGGGCAATTTCCAGGGCCTGGTCTCCCCACACCAGGCCCGGCACCAGGAACAGGATCAGCAGCAGATTCTTCACCCCTTGCGCTTCCTCTGCTTGCGCTGCTCCATTTCCGCCAGTTCACGCCACAACCGCCGGGCAGCCTCATCGACACTTTCCTTGCCCAGGTAATGCAGGAGGAAGCGCAGCCGATCGGTGCGGCTGAGATGAAAGGTATGCCGGTTGCTGCTGTCCAGATCCCGCAGCATGGCCTGGCGGCGGGTGAGACGCGGGCGCATTTTCTCCAGGTCGATGAGACAGGCGTGGCATTTTCCCGGATGGACGAAGATATGCTTGGCGTGCAGGGCGTTATGGGCCTGGCGATAACCGTGCAGGCGGCGCATGAGGCCGGCCACTTCCGGGATGAGCTGCCGTCTCGCGGCGCGGTGCTCCTGCCAGCCCTCCCGCCGCCAGCTTTCCAGCAGCTCGTCCAGGGGCAGGTATCCCGTGAGTTCCCGGGTGGCCAGCACCACCTGCCAGCCCTGATCCGTCTTGCGCTCGGCATAATAAACCAGTTCAGGCGCGGCAATGTCCCGGCTGTTGAGAAAACGCAGGTTGCGGGCTTCACTACGGAAGGTGGGCTCGCCGGAAAAAGGATTACGCCAGGTCTTGCGGGTATGATTTTCCTGGCGCTTGAGAAAGATCACCTGTTCCCCGCCATCGGGATCATGCAGCACCACCCGCGACGCGCCACTCCAGCCCCCCCGGCGATAATTGGGCGGCTCGAACCATTCGAAATCGGCTTCCCAGAAATCGGCAAACCGGCGCAAGCCGTTGTGGGCAAGGATCTTTTTCCAGCCATCCGCGAAAAATTCACTCATCTTCAGGAATCCCCTTTGCTTGCAAGGCCCGCGCGCGCCGCTCCACGGCGCGCAGAAAATCTCCCTGCCCTCCGAGAACCTGGCGCAGGGGAAGACCATGATACACGCGCAGGAAACGCAGCAGGTCTCTCTTGCCCAGACCGATATCCATGGCCGAGAAGTACAGGCTGCCCACGTCCTTCACCCGCCAGCGCCACGGCAGCTTCCGGCGCTGCTGCACGCGATGCAGATCGATGAGATACAGGTGCAGGTTTTCTTCCCTGCCGTCCCAGGGCTGCTGCAGGAGGAAATGGCAGATATACAGATCCCGGTGATTCACACCGTGTTCATGCAGTTGCCGGGTCATGCAGGCCACGCGCTCCAGGAGAAGCCACTTGCGGCGTGGATCCGGGGGGGTGTTCTTCCACGATGCGCAATAGTCTTCCAGGCTGATGGTGTTTTCCAGCTCCCGGGTCACCACAAAGGACTTCTGCCGCGCGGGGTTCCAGCCCTCCCGCCCCAGGGCTTCCAGGCGCATGGTCTCCACGCCCAGCTCCTCCAGGCGCCGGATGGCCTTCCATTCATTGGCGGCCCCCACCACCGGCAGGCGCAAGCTGAGCAGGTTCTTGAAGATCTCTCCCCAGCCCACTCCCCAGTGCAGCTTGAGAAAATACCCCCGCCCCTGCAACTCGAACCGAAGGGTGCGCCTGTTGGCGCCGGCCGGGTTGCGGAACACTTCCCCCCGCACTGCCCGGGCTTCCTCGAAGGAACGCCAGGGCTTGCCGAGGCGGCGGGCGAAACTTTCCGACAACCAGATCATGGCGCCAGAATCAGGTCGGCAGCATGGGTGGTCATGCTGTACAGGTCATGGGTCTGGCCATAGCGGATGCCGTTCTCCCGCCACTTCCGGCCCTCGGGAGACTCCAGCATCTCCGCCAGCATGGCATCCAGGGTCTGCTGCCGGAAAGGCTCGGGCACCACCCTGCCCGCATGCGCCTCTTCCACATAGTAGGCATAGCCGCAAACGCTGGTCACCAGGGGCGGCAGGCCGGCAATGATGGCCTCGAGAATCACCATGCCCGAGTTCTCGTAATAGGCCGGATGCAGCAACAGGTCTCCTCCCTGCAGGAAGCGGGGAATATCGTCCCGCCCATGCAGCACCAGGAAGCGCTCCCCCACACCCAGCCGGGACGCCAGGCGCACGAAGGGATCGCCGTTGTCGCTGCCGATGGCGATGAGGCGGGTCTTCTCCCGCAACCGGGCGGGCAGGGCCGCCAGGGCCTTCAGGGAACGATCCAGCCCCTTGGTCTTGAAGCCCGAGCCGATACACAGGATGAGCTTCTCGTCATCCGCCACGCCGAATTCCTGGCGCAGATCCCTGCGCAGCTCCGCCGCATCGTTTCCCGCCATGCGGCTTCTGTCTATGCCGGGAGGCAGCATGTACAGGCGGCTTTCGTTGGTGGCATAGTACTTGCGGTAGATATGGTGCTGCCTGGGCGAGATGAGCAATATCCGCGTGCGGCTTTCATTTCCGAACACTGCCTCCTCGTAATGCAGAAAATGCCGGTAGCGCGGCAGTTTGCGCACCAGGAAACCGCGCTCCCGGATCAACTTGTCCTTGAGGCAGGGATCCGCCGCGTAGTAGAAATCCAGCCCGGGCATCTTGTTGAAACCTATTACCCTGTCGATGCCATATTCCCGGTAGAGGGGCTGCAGGGTCTCGCAGAACGCCCGATAGCGCTGATGGTTGGTCCAGCGTTCTATGGGCAGAACATGGATGTTCATGTCCGCGGGGCGCTCGCCTTCCCAGCTCAGAGTGAAGATGTGGATCTCGTGACCCCGCTCCCGGCAGACCCGGGCAATCTGCAGCATGTCGCGCTGCAGGCCACCGTAGGGAAAATACTTGAACAGTACGAAGGCCAGTTTCATGAGTCCGCCATCTGTTGCCGCAAGGCGATCCAGACCCGCTCCGGGGAAAGGGTTTCATAGCAGGGGGGAGTCACCACCGCCTGACCATGGTAGGTACAGTTTCGCTTCATGCAGGGCGCGCAATCATAGTCCACCGACAGGTTGAGCTGCCGCCTGCCCACCGCTCCGGTGAGACCCGGAGCCGTTGCGCCATACAGGGTCACCGCCGGGGTATCCAGGGCCGCCGCCAGGTGGGCGAGCCCGGTATCCACACCCACCACCCCGGCCGCCTGCCGCAGGCATGATTTCATGTCGGACAGCCCCATGCGCCGCAGCAGCTCACCATGTTCCGCCCGGGCGATGATCTTCTCCGCATGCAGCCTTTCCTCGGGCTCATGCCAGGGGAAGCCGACCTCGTAGCCCTGTTCCGCGGCCATGCGCGTCAATTCAACCCACCAGGCCAGGGGCCAGTGCTTGCTGGGCCAGGTGGTGCCATGCAGGAACACCAGTTGCCGGTTCCTGTTCACGGAGGCATCCGCCAGGCCGAAATCCGGCGCCGTTTCCGGCAGCGCGTATTCCAGGGCGGAAGAAAACAGCCGGCGCACCCGTTCCACGGCATGCAGTTGGCGGGACACGGCATAGCGGCGGGCATAGAACAGGCTGGCCAGGGGCTCGCGTATGGAATGGCGGTCATATCCGGCGCGGGGCCCACGAGCCCAGCGGGCGGGCAACGCGCTCTTGAGCAGCCCCTGGGCGTCGATTACCAGGTCATAGGAATCCTGCCCCAACATCTGGCGGAAGGCACGCAACTGGCCGCTGCCCCAGGCCTTGCGCCAGTTCCGGCGCCAGCGGCGCAGGGCGATGGGCAACACGCGGCTCACGGCGGGATGCCAGGCCGGAACCTCGATGAAGGCTTCTTCCACCAGCCAGTGGAATTCGATGCCGGGCAACGCCCGCCGGGCGTCCGTGAGGGCCGGAAAGGTATGGATCAGATCCCCCAGGGAGGAGGTCTTTACTACCAGCACCCGCATCGGTTCATCCGACAAGCCGCCTGTCCTTCAGGTAGTTCAGCACGGCATCCACGCTGTCTTCCAGGCTCTGCCTGTCGGTCCGTATGTGGATCTCGGGTGATTGCGGCTCTTCATAGGGTGAGGAAATCCCCGTGTAATTTGGTATCAGACCGGCCCGGGCCTTGGCATACAGGCCTTTTACATCCCGTGATTCACAGGTTTCCAGGCTACAGTCACAATAGATCTCGATGAACTCCCCCGGCTCGAACAGGGCGCGCACCATCTGCCGCTCGGCGCGGAAGGGAGAAATGAAGGCCGTCATGGCGATCACGCCCGCCTCCACGAACAGCCTGGTCATCTCGCCAATGCGGCGGATGTTCTCACGCCTGTCCGCCTCGCCGAAGCCCAGGTCACTGCACAGGCCATGGCGCACATTGTCGCCGTCGAACACGAAGGTGCGGCAGCTCATCTGATGCAAGCGCTCCTCCACGGCATGTGCCAGGGTGGATTTGCCGGAGCCGGACAGGCCGGTAAACCAGAGCACGAAGCTGCGATGGCCATTGAGCCGCTGGCGCCGTTCGCGGGTAACGGTGGCATGATGCCAGACCACATTGTCGGATTTGTCGTTCACGAGATTCCTTCAGTTCATTCGCTGACACGCCGCAAGGCGTCCCGCACGGTTTCCACCCCGATATCTCTCAGGCAGCGCAGATGTCCCAGGGGGCATTCCCGCTTGAAGCAGGGGCTGCAGTCCAGGCCCAGGCTGATGATTTCATGCCGCCGGTTCAGGGGTGGGGTGAAACCCGGATCCGAGGAACCGTAGATGGCCACCAGGGGCCGTTCCAGGGCGGCGGCCACATGCATCAGGCCGGAATCGTTGCTCACCACGGCATCCGCCAGGGAGAGCAGATCCACAGCCTGGGCCAGGGAAGTGCGTCCTGCGAGATTCACGCAGGCCTCGCCCGCCTGGGCAGCGATATTGTCGCACACCGGGCGATCTTTATCCGAGCCGAACAGCCAGACCCGGCCACCTTCGCGCAGGTGCCGCCGGGCCAGATCGGCATAGCCTTGTTCCGGCCAGCGCTTGGCTTCGCCGTATTCCGCGCCGGGACACAGGGCCAGGAGCTTTCCCCGGGCGGGCCCGTCCAGCCCCAGGGCTTCCAGGGCGGCCTGTACATCCTCATCCCGCACCACCAGGGCGGGGGGAGGAATCTCCGGCACGGCTGTGACCGGCCCGTCTTCCGCCAGGGCCACGAAACGCTGCACTGTCATGGTCAGCAGGGACTTGTCCAGATGGCGGATGTCATTGAGCAGGCCGTAGCGCATCTCCCCCTTCCAGCCCGTGCGACGGGGAATGGCCGCCGCCCAGGGCACAATGGCGGATTTCCAGGAATTGGGCAGCAGTATGGCCTGATCATAGCGGCCCTTGAGAGAACGCCCGAGACGCCAGCGCTGTTTCAGTTCCAGCCGGCCATGCCCCAGGGGCATTTCCAGCCCGGCACGCACTTCGGGCATGCGCGCCAGCAGCGGCAGGCTCCAGCCTGGCGCCAGCACGTCGATATCCACCCGGGGATGTTTCTGCTTCAGGGCCTTGAACAGGCTCTGGGCCATGACCATGTCACCCACCCAGGACGGGCCGATGACCAATACGCGAAAAGGCTTCAATCCTGCAGGACGTAGCGGGTGCCGCAATAGGGACACCGGGCCTCGCCGGTCTTTTCCATGGGCAGGAAGACCCGGGGATGCATGTTCCACAGGGAATCTTCGGGCAGGGGACAACTCAGGGGCAGCTGATCCCGGCTCACCCTGACTACCTGTTCCTGCTTCTTTGCTGCTTCCGCCATGCTCATTCTCCGTTTACATAGGTCAGCCAGCCATGGTGCACCGGCGAGCGGCCGTGCACCACATCGAAGTACTTCTTCTGCAGGTGCTCGGTGACCGGGCCGCGGCTGCCGCTGCCAATGACGCGGTTGTCCACCTCACGTATGGGCGTGACCTCCGCGGCGGAGCCGGTGAAGAAGGCCTCGTCGGCAATGTATACCTCATCACGGGTGATGCGCTTCTCCACCACCTTGATGTCCGCTTCCTCGGCCAGCTGGATAATGGTGCGCCGGGTGATGCCGTCCAGGGCGGAGGTCAGATCCGGGGTATAGAGCACGCCATCCCGCACGATGAAGATGTTCTCGCCGGAGCCTTCCATGACGAATCCCTGGCTGTCCAGCAACAGGGCCTCGTCGTAGCCGTTGTCCAGCGCTTCCTGCAGGGCCAGCATGGAATTGATGTAGTTTCCGTTGGCCTTGGCCCGGCACATGGTGATGTTCACGTGATGGCGGGTGAAACTGGAAACACGAATGCGGATGCCTTTCTCCATGGCTTCCTCCCCCAGGTAGGCGCCCCATTCCCAGGCGGCGACCATGGCGTGCACGCGCAGGTTGTCGGCGCGCAGGCCCATGCCCTCGGAGCCGTAGAAGCACATGGGCCGCAGGTAGGCAGAATCCAGGCCGTTGTCCCGCACGGCGGCAATCTGGGCCTGATTGAGGGTTTCCCTGTCATACGGGATTCTCATGCCCAGGATGTGGGCGGACTGGAACAGCCGGTCCGTGTGATCCTGCAGGCGGAAGATGGCCGGCCCCCGGTCGGTGTGATAGGCGCGCACACCCTCGAACACCCCCATGCCGTAGTGCAGGGTATGGGTGAGCACATGCACCCGGGCATCACGCCAGGGAATCATCTCACCGTCCATCCAGATCAGACCGTCACGATCCGCCATTGTCTGCATTGTTTCCGTCTCCCGTCGTTGTCCGCCGGTACGCCACCGGTTCAGGCGCCGAAGAAATGTTTCCAGGCCTTTTCCACCAGGCGCCGCTCCCGGTCCAGTTCTCCGCCCGCCATCAGCCCCGGCTGATCCTGCAGGGCCAGGTGATGATAGGTATCGCGAAAACGCTGATAGGCCAGAATCAGGGATTCCCCCAGGGAAGAATCCAGCAAACCGGCCTCCACCAGGGTTTCCAGCAAGCGGATGTTGTCGGTCCAGGCCGCCAGAACCGGATGTTCCCGCGCCCATCTCAGAACCGCATATTGAACCATAAACTCGATATCAGTGATACCTCCCCGGCCCTGCTTTATGTCGAATACGCCCGCCCGGCTCCGGTCCAGGCTCGCGCGCATCTTTTCACGCATGCCGACGACTTCCCGCTGGAGTTCATCGGGATCCCGCGGCTGGCGGAGCACCTGCTGTCGCAGCTGCTGAACCGCATTGCCCAGCTGTTCATCACCCGCCACCGGCCGGGCGCGCACCAGGGCCTGGTGTTCCCAGGTCCAGGCATTGTTCAACTGGTATTTTCCGAAACCCGCCAGGGAGTTCACCAGCAGCCCCGACTCACCATTGGGGCGCAGGCGCATGTCCACCTCGTAGAGCACCCCGGACGGCGTGCGGGTATTGAGAAGATGCACCATGCGCTGGCCCAGGCGGGCATAGAAAACATCGTTGGGCACGGATTTTTCACCGTCGGTCATGGCATTCGTGGAATAGTCGGCGTGCAGGAACACCAGATCCAGATCCGAGCCATACCCCAGCTCCAGCCCTCCCAGCTTGCCGTAGCCCAGCACGGTGAATCCCCGCCCGGAAACCTCGCCGGGCCGGCCATGACGCTGAACCAGATAATCCCAGGCCAGCTCCAGCACCTGTTCCAGCACCACTTCGGCGATTTCCGTGAGATAGTCACTGACCACCATGAGCTCGATGGCGCCGGTGATATCCGCCGCCGCCGTGCGCAGGCGGTTGCCCGCGGCAAACTGTCGCAGGCGTTCCATCTGCTGTTCCAGGTCGTCGGAATGGATGCGCGCCAGCAGGGTCTGGAGCTCCTGCCTCAGCTCGTCCCGCCGCAGTGGCGCATACAGGCGCCGGGGATCCAGCAGTTCATCCAGCAGCACGGGATAGCGCACCAGTTGACTGACCACCCAGCGGCTTTCACTGCCCAGGCGCACCAACTGTTCCAGCACCTGGGGATTCTCCAGCAGCAGGTCCATGTAGGCCGTGCGCTGCACGATGGCCTGCAGCAGCTCCAGCAGGCGCGCCAGGGTCAGGTCGGGCTCATCCACCTGGCTGACATGCTCCAGGAGCATGGGCATGAGCCGGTCCAGCTTCTGGCGCGCGGCTTCGGACAGCACCCGGCATACCCGGCTGTCACGGAAGGATTCAAGCCGGTGCAGGGTTTCATCGGGCTGCACGAAGCCCATGCCTTCCAGCAGCGCGGCGGCCTGATTCCGGTTTTCCACCAGCCAGGCCTTTTCCAGAGGGTGGCGCTGATCCTCGGTGTCGGAAAAGACCTGCCTGAAATGATGCTCCACCCGGGCCCGGTGCTGCTCCAGCTCCGCGCTGAAGCTGTCCCAGTCCCCGAAGTTCATGCTGAGCGCCAACCGGAGCCTGCCCTCTTCATCCGTCGGCAACAGGTGGGTCTGTTCATCCTTCCAGGCCTGCAGGCGGTTTTCCGTCATGCGCAGGAAACGATAGGCCCGGGACAGCTCATCCACTGCCTCCCCGTCCATCAGTCCCTTGTCCCGCAGCAGGGCAAGCACCGCCATGATGGGCCGGATCTGCAAATCCGCATCCCGCCCGCCATGAACCAGCTGAAAGGCCTGGCCGATGAACTCGATTTCCCGGATGCCCCCCTGGCCCAGTTTGATGTTGGCATCCATGCCCCGCCTGTGCATCTCCGCCTGGATGCGGCGCTTCATGTCGCGGATGGCGTCGATGGCGCCGAAATCGATATAGCGCCGATAGACAAAGGGACGCAGGATGCCCAATAGCTGTTCCCGGTAGGCATCTTCACCCGTTATGGCCCGGGCCTTGATCATGGCATATCGTTCCCACTCCCGGGCCTGGGCCGCGTAATAGGTCTCCATGGCGCCGAAGCTCAGGGCCAGGGGGCCGGCTTCGCCGAAGGGGCGCAGGCGCATGTCCACCCGGAATACGAAACCATCCTCCGTCACCTGGCCCAGCGCGTTTATCAGTTGGCGCCCCAGTCGGGTGAAGAATTGTTCATTGCTCAGGGGGCGGCGGCCATCGGTCTGGCCATGGGCGGGAAAGGTGAAGATGAGATCGATATCGGAAGACAGGTTAAGTTCCCGGGCGCCCAGTTTGCCCATGCCCAGTACCACCAGGCACTGGGGGTTGCCGTCCATATCCCGTGGCACCCCGGACCGGGCGACCGCCCAGTCCATGAGCCGCGCCAGGGCCTGGCGTATGCACTGGTCCGCCAGCTCGGAGAGGTCTTCCAGGGTTTCTTCCAGAGGAGCCTTGCCGCTGATGTCCCGCCAGACGATGCGCAGCATCTGCCGCCGGCGGAAACCGCGCAGGGCGGGCAGCAACGCCTCTTCGCCTTCCACGCCGGCCAGCACATCCGCCAGCTGCCGGCCCATCTCCCCCGGCGCCAGTTCCCGGTCCAGCTGGCCACTGCCGGCCAGATCCAGGAGGAGATCCGGGTCCCGCAGGCATAACCGGGCGGCAAAGTCACTGGCGTCCCAGACCTTTTCCAGCTCCTGACGCAAGCCATGACTGGCCAGGCGCTCCGCCTGAGGCAGCGCATCCCAGCAGGACAGCAATTCCTCAAGGCGGGAGGATTCGCTCATCAGTCGCTGCCTGCTCCCCTGGTGGCGAGCTTGCGCAGGGCTTCGGTCATCTTGTTCACCAGCTTGTCCCTGTCCGCGATACCATGGCGGGCGGCGATCCAGGCAGGATCATTCCAGCCGATGTTCACCTTGCCGCCGGCGTCTTCCCAGACCAGGAACTTCATGGGCAGGTCTATGGCCACGCTGGGCTGGCTCTGCATGAGCAGGGAGCCGGCCCGGGGCTTGCCGAAGATGAGCAGCTCCACGGGCCTCAGGGAGATATCCACCCCCCGGGCCGCCTTGCCATGATTGACCCGGGCAATGACCTTGAACCCGGCACCGGTGACAATCTTCTCCAGGCGGTCCATGGTGGTTGCGACATCATGGCTGCTGGAAATGACTTTCAGCCCTTCGGCCGCCAATACCGGCAGGGTGGCAAGAGCCAGCACGCAGGCAACGAGTATTCTTTTCATGTCCTTTTCTCCTCAGGATGCTTTCATAATGGCTTCACACCGTTCCATCGCGTCTTTGCCGAAGGGCAGGCAGATGTCGATAAAGGCCCGCTTGAGCTCGATGAGTTCAGCCGGGCTGCTGACCTGTCCCCAGGCATTGAGCGCCTTGAACACCCGTTCAAGGGCACGCCTGTTACGACCGTGAAAAGGGGCTTTCTGTTTCGCCAGTTCGGCGAACAGGGCCTTGCTCACGGCCATGATGCGTTCATCGTCATCCGGCAGCTGCTGCGTAAGCTGGCGGATGTAGTAGGAGCCCCACTGGATCCGGGTCGCCTCGCCCCGGGCGTTTTCCCAGGCCTTCGCATACCAGTGGAGAGCCTCTTCCTCGTTACCTGATTCTTCCGCCAGGTCGGCGAGCACCAGCATCCAGTACTGGTTGTTGCTGCCCGCCTGCATCTCCTCGTTGATGAGGCGTTCCGCCAGGGCAAGCTGGCCGGATGCCTCGAGCACCCCGTAGGCGGCATAACTGACGGCGATTCTCTCATGGCCGTCGCGGGCATTCAGGCGGGCCTCCCCAACCACGGCGCGAATCTCCGACTTGAGTGTTTCGGGAATCTCCTGTCCCGCCGCCTTCAGCCAGCGCAACCTTCCCGAATATACCAGTAAACGGCGCGCGGCTTCGAGGCCGGTGTCCTGTTGCAGGCGCATCAGGACACTGCCCCAGGCATCCATCAGCTTCTTGCGTTCCGGGCTGTCCGGCGTGGTAATGCGCGGGATCAGCACATCCAGCTCGTAGATCAGAAAGCCAAGATTGTCCTGCCAGCTGCCGGTATCGGCCAGCACCTGTCGCAAGCGCCGCGCGGCGTCGGCCTTTTCCGCTTCCGTGGGCGGATCCCGGCGGGCAGCCAGAGCGGCAAGGTAACGGGCATTCAGGCGGGATTTTTCCCTGGCGAGAGAATCCGGCACAAGCGCCTCCAGGGCCTTGAGCACATCGGTCAGCTCCCGCTTCCCCAGGGCCTTGCCCCCGTCCTGCTCCCAGGCATACCAGGCCAGCAGGTGCAGCTCCTGTGCCGTGGGTTTCCTGCCCTCGTCGAGAATTTCCTCCAGCAGGCGGGCCACGGGCTTGACCCGGGCCAGGGCCAGGTCCAGCACCTCGGGGTAACGCTCCATGCTCATGCCCCCCGGCAATCGAGTGATTTCCTCGCCTTCCGGCGTGAACAGGATGAGCGTGGGGTAACCCAGCACGCCAAACCGCTCGCCCAGCTTCTGCGCTGCCTCGGTATCGCCATCCAGGTACACCGGCACGAACAACCGGGTCTTGCGAATGAAGGCCGGATTCCTGAACAGGGTGGCCTTGAGCTGGTTGCAGGGAGGACACCATACCGCTCCCCAATACAGAAACACGGGTTTGTTCTGCCGACGGGCTTCACTGAAAGCCTCATCGACACTGCCGGAGTACCACTGTATGCCGTTCCTGTCGGCAGTTGCCGACGCTGCCGCTGCCGCCAGCAGGAAACTTGGCAGCAGCAATCGGATTACCAGGCTCATGGGATGCCCAAGGAAAAGAATGAAGGAAACGTTATGATAGCGCAGACGAAGGGCACTGGCCGTGAAAAAGCGCAACTCCACCAAACCATCCGCCATTACCCCGCTCAGGCGGACAGATGCCTACCAGTTCTCGGAGGAGAAGGGCCGATTGGGTACAATACATACCTGATATGCGCCAATTATCTCATCTTTGAGACGATTATCTTCTTACTTTACCATTCGTTCATCATTGCCACAGCCAAGGGAATTCCCCGGACGGACAGAACAACAGGCCCGTGGTTGCTAGTACAGGAGGCGGGTTCCCAACCCGGCTTCCGAAGCAGCCAACCGCCATGATGCGATACAGCCCAGACCACCGGACCGCATCCACAGGAACCAGACAAGGACAAGTGTTGCCGTGCACGCCCGACAGCCATTACAGCATCATTGGATTACCCGCCTTCCCGCAAGAGCGGGTTGGCGGGTTCTGCTGCTCGCTGCCTGGCTCCTGATCACGGGCGGCCCATTACAGGCCGCGCAGGTGGAAGACGCCCAGCGCCGCCCTACCCTTACCCTGGGCCTGTTCACCTACTATTCCCCGGAAGAGATGCGGGCCTGTTGCCAGCCGATAGTGGACTATCTGAACGCCAACATCCCGGAATTCGGGCTTCGCCTCAAACCCATCAACCTTCACGACGTGGAAGACGCCCTGGCCAGCAACGAGCTGGATTTCATCGTTACCAATCCGGGGCATTACATTCTGTTGCGCGAACGCTACAACATCAGGGAACCCGTGGCCACCATTGTCCGCCAGGCGGACGGCAGCCAGGCCATACACCGCAACGGCGGGATCATATTCACGCGGCAGGACAGGGATGACATCAGGCAACTGGAGGACGTGCGCGGCAAATGGATCGCTGTTGCCGGCACCAAGCATCTGAGCGGATATGAAGCCCAGGCCTATGAACTGCTGCAGGCCGGGATATTGTTGCCCAAGGATGCTCACCTGGTGGAAACCGGAAGTTACCAGGATGTTATCGACGCCGTACGCTCGGGCGGCGTCGATATCGGGTTCCTGCCGGCCCGGGTATTCCATGATTTCGTGGCCGGCAACGAAAAAACCGCCGGGGACTTCCGGGTTCTCAATCAGAAGGATTACCCGGGTTTTCCTTTCATGGTATCCACCCGCCTTTATCCCCAGTGGCCAGTGGTGGCGCTTCCCCATGTCAGCCAGGAACAGGTCGAAGCGCTAACCCGGCACCTGTTTACCCTGTCCTCCGATCATCCCGTCGCCATCACCGCGGCCATCGCGGGTTTCTCCCCACCCGCCGACTACCATTCCGTGGAGCAGATCGTCCGCGCCCTGGAACTGCCGCCTTATGATCAGCCGCCTGCCATTACCCTGCATGACATCTGGGAGCAGCACAAGATCGCCGGTGTTATCTCCCTGCTGGCCGCGCTCATCATCCTGATGCTGTTGCAACTGCTGGTGACACGAAACCGGCAATTGCAATCCCAGCGCCTGCTGGCGGAAGACTCGGCCAACCACTTCGAACAGATCATCGAGGCCACAAGAGCCGGCACCTGGAAATGGAATATCCGCACCGGTTATGCGATTTTCAATGAACGCTGGGCGGAAATCGTAGGTTACCGGCTGGCGGAACTCTCTCCTATCAGCATCGAGACCTGGGCCAGGCTGACCCACCCCGAGGACCTGAAAAAGGCCCAGCAACTTTTGCAACGGCATTTCGACGGAGAAAGCGAGGATTTCGAAGCCGATTTCCGCATGCGCCACAAGGAAGGACATTGGGTCTGGGTGCATTCCCGCGGCAAGGTGACACACCGGGAGCCTGACGGCTCTCCCATGTGGATGTTCGGCACCCACATGGACGTCACCGAAAGAGTGGAAGCCTCGCGGAAACTGCAGGCCAGTCAGGCCAAATACCAGCGCCTGGTGGACAACGTGGGCGAGAAATTCATCATCTACAGCCATCGAGGCGTGGATGGCGAAGTCACCTTCGTGTCTGACGGAGTCTATAACGTCTTCGGACTGCGCCGGGAAGACATCCTGGGCAAACGCTGGATGGACCTGGCCAACTGGCTTCCACAGGATGTGGAAAAGGCCAAGGAGTACATCTCCAGGCGCTTGAAGGGAGAAGCGGATTTCCTGCAGTTCGAGATGCGTTTCATTCACCCGTCCGGCTCCGGCTCCGAACGCACGCTGCGCGTTTCTTCGCATCCTGTTCGCGACGCGCGGGGCAGGCTCATCTCCATAGACGGCATCGCCGAAGACATCACCGAGCAGAAGCGCTCACAGGAGCGGGCCAATCTGGCGGCCACGGTTTTCGCCCATTCCCAGGAATCCATCATCGTCACAGATGTGAATGCCAATATCGTGGACTGCAACCCGGCCACGGGAAGGCTGACCGGCTACAGCCGCGAGGAACTTATTGGCCGCAATCCACGCATCTTTGCCTCGGGCAGTCACTCTGTCGGCTTCTACAAGCACCTGTGGCAGACCCTGACTTCCGGTCATGTATGGCAGGGCACCTTCCAGAACCTGCGCAAGAACGGCACGCCCTACTGGATCGAAACCTCCATTTCACCCATCAAGGACCAGGAGGGTAATATCATCCGCTATGTTGCGGTTTCCCGTGATATCACGCGCAAGAAGATGCAACTGGAGGCCTTGCGTCAGGCCAAGCGGGACGCCCTGGCCGCCAATGTCGCCAAATCCGAGTTCGTGGCCAACATCAGTCATGAAATACGCACCCCCATGAACGCCATTCTCGGCTTTACGGATCTGTGCCTGGAAAGCAACCCCAGCCCCGTGCAGCGCAAGTACCTGGCAAATGTGCGTGAATCCGCGCAGAACATGCTCAGTCTGATCAACGAGATTCTGGACTTCTCCAAGATAGAAGCCGGAAAGCTGGTTCTGGAATCCATTCCCTTTGACCTGGGCAAGGAACTGTCTTCCGTCGTGGCCATGACCCGGCAGCTCATCAACACCAACCAGGTGGAATTGCGCCTGAACTATGAGCCCGGCTTCCGCGGCCGACTGAAAGGCGATCCCCTGCGCCTCAAACAGGTGCTGACGAATCTGGCCAGCAACGCGGTGAAATTCACCAACCGGGGTATTATTCAGATCTCTGTCCGAACGCTTTCCCTGAGTGACGACCATGTCGAGCTTGAATTCATGGTCTGCGATACCGGCATCGGCATGGACGCGGACAAACTGGACAGCATTTTCCGCCCCTTCTCCCAGGCGGACAGCAGCACCACCCGAAACTTTGGCGGCACCGGCCTGGGACTGACCATTTCCTCCCAGCTTATCAGCAAGATGGGCGGAGAGATCCAGGTGGAAAGCGAACCCGGCATTGGCAGCACCTTCTATTTCCGGCTCGGCTTTCCCGTCATCAACGGAGATCCGGTGGAAGACAAGGCGGAAATCAGCGTTACTCGCAATTATTCCCAGCTTCAGGGCACCCGGGTGCTGCTGGTGGAGGATAACGAAATCAACCGGGAACTGGCCACCGAGGTTCTCACCCGCAACCGGCTGGTGGTGGACACGGCCGTCAATGGCAAGGAGGCCCTGGCAAAGCTGTCCAACAACAGCCACGATCTGGTACTCATGGATATCCAGATGCCCGTGATGGACGGGTATGAAGCGGCCAGGGCAATCCGGGGAAAGCTGGGGCTGGGCAACCTTCCCATCATCGCCCTCACCGCCAGCTCCTCCTCCAGTGTGCGAGAGAAATGCATGGAAGCCGGCATGGATGACTACCTTTCCAAACCCATAGATATTCACGAACTGATGGAGAAGATCGACCGGCTCATCAACCCGGTGGTGAACCGGATGGCCACGGAACAACTGCCCCAGCCCTTCCACAAGAATGAAGAGGAGCCGGTTCCCCCCGATATTGCCGGCCTGAACACCCGGGAAGCGATGAAGCGCCTGTCCATCAGCCGTGACGCCTACCTGAAACTGTTGAGGAAATTTGCCCGCAGCCACCGGGGCGACATCGAGAATATTCGAACGCTGACGCGGCAAGGGCGGAAGGAAGAGGCCCGGCGTCTGGCTCATACGCTCAAGGGGCTGTCCAGCACCATTGGCGCCAGCGAACTTTCCCGCCATGTAGCGGATCTGGAATCGCAGCTCAAGGCATCGATCAAACCGGGCGAAGACTTGTTCAACAAAGCAGAAGAGCTGTTACGGAAAGTGATTTCGCAAATTGACAGCCTCGACACGGACGCCACTACCAAAAAGCCGGTCGGCACGCTGTCGAAAAAGGATCTCCCGGCGGAACTGGAGCACCTGATAATTCTCGCGGAATCCTACAATGTGGCCGCCGTCAACAAGCTGGATGTGTTGCTGGAGCATACTGGTGACGACAACCTCCACAGCGAGTTGCAGAACATTCGGGACGACCTGGAAAACTTCGACTTCGACGCCGCCACCAGCGGACTCAGAAAACTTCTGGAACAACTGGGGACAGAACCATGAAACCTTCCGATATCCTTATCGTGGACGACAACCCGGACATGATTCATTTGCTGGGCAATCTGCTTACCGAGCACGGGCACCAGGTACGGGCCGCCAAGGACAGCAGCCGGGCGTTGAACATCGCCCAGTCCAACCCTCCCGAACTGTTCATGCTGGATATCGAAATGCCCGGCATGGACGGCTACGAACTTTGCGAGGAGCTCAAGCAACAGGAAGAACTGCGGGAAGTGCCGGTGATCTTCGTCAGCGGCCATGAACAGCAAGAGCAGAAGATTCGCGCTTTCGAAGTGGGCGGAGTGGACTACATCTGCAAACCCATCCACGCGGGCGAACTGTTGTCACGGGTAAACAACCATGTGGAACTGTACCGTCTGCGCAAGGAGCTGCAGGTCCAGGTGGAGGAAAAGACCCGGGAAGTCGAGGAAACCCTCACCGCCCTGCGCGTGCTCATGACCCAGCAACAGCAAGACAGCAAGGAAGCGGAAAAGACCATTCTGAACAACATCAACAACCTGGTCATCCCCTACGCCGAGCGTCTGCAGAAAACCCCGCTCAATGACAACCAGCGCAGCATCCTGGAAATTCTCATCGCCAATCTCAAGCAGGTATCGGATTCCCTCATCAACAACAGCAGCCTGCTGGAAATGAAACTCACCCCTGTGGAGATCCAGGTGGCCAACCTCATACGCGAAGGCAAGCAGACCAAGGAAATCGCGTCCCTGCTCAACCTGTCCGATCTCACCATTTCCACGCATCGCAAGAACATTCGCAGAAAGCTGAACATCAAGGACCGCAAACTCTCCCTGAACGCCTACCTGTCTTCCCTTTGAGCTTGCGCGCCTCCATGGCGCCAAAACCGGGTTTTCGGCCCCTGTTGCCAGCCGGCAACGGGTAGGCCGGTTACCTGAAATTACGCCCCTTGATCCTTATTATCAACAGTCGCCATCTGCCACATAATTCCCTCCAAGACAACAACAGCCGGCCGCGGCCTTGCGGCCCGACAAGAACAACGGGATGAAAAACATGTCAAGCCAAGCGGCTGCCATTCAGCCAGATACCGGAAACGGCGTTCACCAGAATCTGGGCGAACAGCTTCAACTGATCTATGAACGCATCAGTCGCCGCTATCCTTTTCTTTCCTGCATAGGCGTGGCGGCGCCGACGGTCGCGGAGGCCAACACCGGGCTGTATTCCACCTGCTGCGACAAGGTAAAGAACGCCATGCTTTCAAAAGCCCTGGAAATGTCCACCAGCCGGGAAGGCGCCATCGTCCTGGAAACGCCGTTGCAGGGCCAGCACAAGGAACAGGCCGCTTCGGATACGGGTTTCAGCCTGGGGCTTCCTCTGGTAGCGGGCAACCGCAAACTGGGTTATACCTTTTTCGCCGCCAGGGAAAAGCACTGTTTCACGCCCGAAGTCATCGAACAGATGAACGTGTATTCCCGGGTCATCGCCCAACTCCTGGCGGGCCGGGGACGAGCAACGGACAACCTGCGTTCCGCCGTGGCTTCGATATTGCAGATCAACAATGCCAGCGAATCCGAATCTCCGGCTCACTTGCGCCGGGTCGCCCTGTATTCGAAATTGATCGCCGAGCAGTGCGCGGCGTCACATGCCCTGTCGAAGGACTGGATCGAACACCTGGAGATGTTTGCGCCACTGCATGATATCGGCAAGGTTTTCATTCCCGAACCCATCCTGATGAAACCCGAACGATTGACCGACGAGGAATTTGAACAGGTCAAGACCCATACCCTGAAAGGCCGGGATCTCATTGATCACATGATCAACTGCTTTGGCTACCGTGATGACCTTCATCATACGGACATGCTCCGAAACATCATCACCCACCACCATGAAGCCGTGGACGGAA
Organism: uncultured Sedimenticola sp.; assembly: GCA_964636335.1. Lineage (GTDB taxonomy): Bacteria > Pseudomonadota > Gammaproteobacteria > Chromatiales > Chromatiaceae > Thiolapillus. Next base: position 22,163 of record CAZWRE010000039.1, read on the forward strand.
GTGGTTATCCCTACGGACTCGCCGGTGAGGAAATTCCCCTGGAAGCCCGTATCGTGGCGGCCGCGGACGTGCTGGATGCGCTGCTGACCCGCCGCGCCTACAAGGCAGCCTGGTCCATGGACAAGACCATGCGAACCCTGCGATCCCTCGCTGGTTCCCGGCTGGATCCGGAATTCGTGGACATCCTGCTGCGCAATCGTGAAACCCTGACCCGCATCCGCACGGATTGCGAACAGGAGTCTTTGTCATGAACACCCCGGCCCTGACCGAAGCGGCGCAACAAACGGCCACGACCGCAAAAACACCCGTGCGGATATTGCTGAAAGGCATGGACGATCCAGGCAGGAGGAGCCTGCGTTTCCTGTTCTCACAGCAGAAGGGGCGCTGCTACCAGGTGGTGAACGAGCGGCCGGACATCATAATCGCGGACATCGACGATTTCCGGGGCAAGGCAGCCTGGAACCTCATACGCTTCAACAAGGATGGCTCCCGGCCACCAGCCATCGTGCTCGGTCAGGAGCTGGTGACCGTGGAACGGGGCATCGCCCTGCAGAAGCCATTTCACCCCCGTGACATCCTGGCAGCCATGGACGATCTGCTGGAGAACCATGCGGAGCCCGTCATGGCGGAGACCGAGGCGAAACAACACTCGGATTCCGGCAGCATTCATGCTTCGCCATCCCGCATGCTGCATCGCCTGCTGGATCGGCTGCGCGCCTGAACAACACCCCAGGTCCTTCGAAAACTCCCTTGCCGAAAGAAACAGGTGTCTATGTTATTGGCGCCCAGTGTTTTTCGTACGCATGGCACTGGATCGGGTAACAGAGCTACCTATTTTTCCGCCACCTATTCCTCATTATCAATCGGGCTTTTTGACCACATAATTATCGCCATCGACGAACTTTGAGACCTGGTTCCTTGACCCTTGCCGGGGAGTGGTTCCAGGCACCAAACCAACAACCAGCAGGAGACATGAGATTCATGGCACACCCCATCCTGAAAGGGAAACAGCTTTCCATCACCGCTGTCACCGCATTGCTGCTCTGGAACGGAGCAACCGCCAGCGCTACCTTGCCCGGTGATGATGCCGTGAACCAGGCCGGCAAACAGCGCATGATTACCCAGCGGCTGATGAAAGATTACGCCATGATCGGCATGAAACTCGATCTTGGAGATCCCGGCGCGGATCTCCGGCAGCTTGTATCCCGGTTCGACGCCATCCTCACGGATCTGGAGCAATACGCCAGCGAGCCGCGGGTGCAAACCAGCCTGACGGAAATCCGCGGGCAATGGGCGCCCCTGAAAAAGACCCTGCAGGAAGCGCCTGAAAAGTCCCGGGCAGCCCGCCTGCAGCAGGATCTGGATGCACTGCTTGCCACCTGTCAGAAGAACACCCACCTGCTGGCCGAGCTTTCCGGTAACCAGCGGGGTGAGATTGTGGATCTCGCCGGTCGCCAGCGCATGCTCTCGCAACGCATGGCGGCTCTGTACATGCTCAAGGCCTGGCGCGTGCAGGGAGTGGACATCGACACCAAACTCACCCGAGCCATGGAAGAATTTTCCAGTGCTCACACGCGTCTGGAAGAGTCTGCCCTGACTACCGCGGAAATACGCGAATTGCTCGCCCGGGTAAAAAAATCCTATGCCTGGTTCGAAATGATGGGCAAATCCAAATCCGGTCGTGTCATTCCTTCACTAATCAACAGGTCGGCGGACAAGATTCTGGTTGATATGGACAAGGTTACCACCATGTACGCCGCCACCAGGAAATAACCTGTTCACAAACATTTTCCGGAGTAGTACCAATGAATACCCATAACAAATTCTTGCAGATAGTGATTATCCTTGCCGTCTTTTTCCTTTTTGCCGGCAACGGCATCGCTGAAACCGGCACAGCCGCAAAACCCAGCCTGGCCCAGTTGATCGATATCGCCGGCAAGCAGCGCATGCTATCGCAGAAAATCGCCAAGGCCTATTTCTTCTACGGTCAGGGAATTCGCCCGGACAAGACGCGCAAACAGCTGTTCGACAGCATCCGGGAATTCAATGACAACTTTGAAATCATCCGCAAGTCCGTTGACAACCAGGGCGTGCAGGACATGCTCATCTATATCGAAATGGCAAAGGATGAGCTGGCCACCTTGGCCAAGCAGCCCTACAGCAAGGAGAATGCTTCGCTGGTTCTGGATTACAGTGAAACCATGCTGGAAGGCAGCCAGGACATCGTCTCCCGGCTGGAGGAAATGTCCAAGCTGAAGAAAGAGGCCATCGTGAACCTGGCGGGCAGGCAGCGCATGCTCACCCAGCGCATTGCCAAATACTACATCGCCTACCAGGCCGGTTTCCGTGACCACAATACCGTGGAACAGCTCAAGACCGCCGTAGCAGAATTCGAGGAAGCCCATGCCGCCCTGCGCAAGGCCCGCCAGAATACGGCTGAAATCAAGGCGGAGCTGGCCAGGGTGGAAAGGCTATGGAATGTCGTGGCCAAATTCTACAAGGATGTCGAGCGAGGCGGCCTGCCGGTCATCGTCCTGGCAACCACCGACAACATCATGGACACCATGAACAAGATCACCCATCAATACGTGGAAATTCTGGGTTCCTGAACAACACGCTGAAATCTTTTTCCACTGGAGCAACAAAATGAGAAACACCATCTTCATCGCCCTGATCTTCACCGTCATACAGATCAACGTGCATGCCACCTTGGGAACCGGAGCCGGGGACAAGCTTCTGCAAGGAAGCGGCGACCTGGTCGCGGACATGGGTCATTCCGTGGAATGGGTCCGGGACGCGAATCTGGTGCAGACCATGTGCGATACCAACCACCCGCTTCTTGCCTCTTTCGATCCCACCCTCGTGGAACACGGTACGGGCCGCACCATGGCGGACATCTGTGCCCAGGAAGGCAGAATGAACTGGTATGAAGCCAAGGCATGGATCCGTCATCTCAACGCCAACGCCTATCTGGGCTACACCAACTGGCGGCTTCCGGAAGTCTCCCATGGTGACCCGAGCTGCTCCGAACTGGCGGAAATCGACGACGCCACCGTGTCCTTCGGCTATGGCTGCCGTAACAGTGAGCCGGGACGCCTGCATGCCATGCTGGGCAGCCATATCGACCACTTCGTGAACCTGGATGAACACCTGTACTGGGCGGAAACGGAGCTGGCCGCGAATCCCTCTTTGGCCGGTGTTTTCGGCGTCAAGGCCAACTGGCAGGATGTGGAAGCCAAGACATCCGACCTGCTGCACGTCTGGCCGGTACACAGTTTGTAACCCGACCACTCTCCGGGTGCAAAACGCCGCCGGGTCAAGGATGGCCTGGCGGTTTCTTTTTTTGGTGGATTTACCCCTGTCGAGATTGTCCCAGGATTGGTGGTGTGTTTCGCGCGCTCAACGCAGCCTACACCCTATCGAAGCAGCTCTCGCGATGTACCCACATCCCTTTCGGCGCATCGCTTCCGCGTGACCGCCACGGATGGTGGAAATGCTGGAAATGCCGGGAGCATTTTCAGTGCCACGCTCTCGCGATGTACCTACATCCCTGTAGGCAAAAACCCCTGCCGGGGGAACCGGCAGGGGTTTCTGGTTTTCCGGGCATCCTCCGGCCGCGGCCGGAGGAGGGGCTTACATCATGCCGCCCATGCCGCCCATGCCACCGCCCATGTCCGGCATGGCGGGAGCCGCTTCTTCCTTGGGCTCCTCGGCCACCATGCACTCGGTGGTAATCATCAGGCTGGCCACGGAAGCGGCGTTCTGCAAGGCGCTGCGCGTTACCTTGGTGGGGTCGAGAATACCCATCTCCACCATGTCGCCGTACTCGCCGGTCGCCGCGTTGTAACCATAGTTGCCGTCACCGCTGGCCACCTCGTTCTGCACCACGGAGGGCTCGCCACCGGCATTGGCGACGATCTGGCGCAGAGGCTCTTCCATGGCGCGGCGCGCCAGGGTAATGCCCACATTCTGATCTTCGTTGTCGCCAACCAGGCTTTCGATGGCTTTCTGGGCCCGCACCAGGGCCACGCCACCACCGGGAACGATACCCTCTTCCACGGCGGCGCGGGTCGCGTGCAGGGCGTCTTCCACGCGGGCCTTCTTCTCTTTCATCTCCACCTCGGTGGCGGCACCCACCTTGATTACGGCCACACCGCCGGACAGTTTGGCCAGACGCTCCTGGAGTTTCTCGCGGTCATAATCGGAGGAAGTCTCTTCCACCTGGGCGCGGATCTGCTCGCAACGGGCCTTGATGTCGTCGGCACTGCCGGCGCCGTCAATGATGGTGGTCTCTTCCTTGGAGATGCTGACCTTCTTGGCCGTACCCAGATCGTCCAGGGTCGCCTTTTCCAGGGACAGGCCCACTTCCTCGGAAATCACGGTGCCACCGGTGAGGATGGCGATATCCTGCAGCATGGCCTTGCGGCGGTCGCCGAAGCCGGGCGCCTTCACGGCGGCTACCTTGACGATACCACGCATGGTGTTCACCACCAGGGTCGCCAGGGCCTCGCCTTCCACGTCCTCGGCGATGATCAGCAGGGGACGGCTGGACTTGGCCACGGCTTCCAGCACCGGCAGCAGGTCGCGGATGTTGGAAATCTTCTTGTCGTGCAGCAGGATGAAGGGATCTTCCAGTTCAACGGTCATGCTCTGCTGATCGTTGACGAAGTAGGGAGACAGGTAGCCGCGGTCGAACTGCATGCCTTCCACGACGGCCAGTTCGTTCTCCAGGGAGGTGCCTTCCTCGACGGTGATGACGCCTTCCTTGCCCACCTTCTCCATGGCCTCGGCAATGATGTTGCCGATATTGGCATCGGAGTTGGCGGAAATGGAGCCGACCTGGGCAATGGCGGTGGAATCTTCACAGGGCTTGGAGATCTCCTTGAGCTTGTCCACGGCAGCTTCCACGGCCTTTTCCATGCCGCGCTTCAGGTCCATGGGGTTCATGCCGGCGGCAACGGCCTTCAGACCTTCACGCACCATGGCTTGAGCCAGCACGGTTGCGGTGGTGGTGCCATCACCAGCCACGTCGGAGGTCTGGGAAGAAACCTCCTTGACCATCTGGGCGCCCATGTTCTCGAACTTGTCGGACAGCTCGATCTCCTTGGCCACGGACACGCCGTCCTTGGTGATGGTGGGCGCGCCGAAGGATTTCTCCAGCACCACGTTGCGGCCCTTGGGACCCAGGGTTACTTTCACGGCATTCGCCAGGATGTTGACGCCGGCCAGCATGCGCTGACGGGCTTCATCGCCAAATCTCACTTCTTTTGCAGACATGTTTTCACTTCCTTAAAACTGGTTGAATTCGTTACCGGGGTTCATCGCCGGGACGTCAGTCCTCGATCACACCCATGATGTCTTCTTCACGCATGACCAGCAGCTCCTCGCCGCCGATCTTCACCTCGGTGCCGGCATACTTGCCGAACAGCACCTTGTCGCCCACCTTCACATCCAGGGGACGAACCTCGCCGTTCTCCAGGATCTTGCCGTTACCCGCGGCAATGACCTCACCCTGAATGGGCTTTTCGGTGGCGCTGTCGGGGAGCACGATGCCACCGGGGCTGGTGTGCTCTTCTTCCGTGCGACGGATGACCAGTCGATCATGCAATGGACGGATCTTCATAGATAAACTCCTGAAATCTTGGTTTTTTGAGCTGAATAGTCTTTGAGGGTGTTAGCACTCCCTCTTGGTGAGTGCTAATAATAGGGGCGGTTCGGGGAAAGTCAACCCTGGAACCCGGGATTTTCTGTATCAGATCCGGGATTTGGCTTCATTCATCTTCCCGGCGGTATTCACCCTGGATAATGGTCACCCGGCGAATTTCCTCACCTTCGTCACCGGCGGGGCCGCCCGGTGCCGGTCCAATGGCTCCACTGCGCTTCAGCACGGCAACAATGAGCTGGCGCCTCAAGGGGGGCACCAGCATGAGAAAACCCATGGCGTCGGTGATGAAACCAGGGAATAAAAGCATCACCCCGGCCATCATCAGTACAGCCCCTTCGAGCATCTCCAGGGCCGGAGCCTCTCCCCGGGCCAGGGTCTCCTGCACCCGCAGCAACACGGAAACACCCTGCAGGCGCACCAGGGCGGCCCCCAGGATGGCGGTAAAGACACTTAATAATATGGTGGACAGGGCGCCGATCTCGGAGCCGACTTCGATGAGCACATAGAGCTCCACCAGGGGAGCGCCAACCAGCAACAGCAGAAAAATAATTCCCGGATTCATCTTGCATACCTTGGGGCAAATTCGTTTAATTCAATGCTCGGCAGAAAAACAGACCGGGAATCCCGGTCTCCTGTACACCATGAAAGCATCCGATTTCCTGCTGGTACTGTGTACCTGCCCGCCGGGCAGGACGGCCGAACATCTGGCACAATCACTGGTCGAAGGAAGACTGGCGGCCTGCGTGAATATTACCAGCCCGGTGACATCCATATACCGCTGGAAGAACAATATAGAAAAAGACGAGGAGGCGCTGCTGGTCATCAAGACCTCGGCAGCCGGCTGGCCCGCGCTGGAGCAGGCCATACTGGAACTCCACCCTTATGAACTACCTGAAATAATTGCCCTGCCGCTGTCCGGGGGCAACGAACGCTACCTGAACTGGGTAGGGGATAACCTATGCACAGACTGATCGCCTTCCTGCTGTTCCTCGGCCTCAGCGCCGGGCTGCCCGCCGAGGAGGAATTCCTCAAGCCTGACCAGGCCTACAGCATCTCGGCCACCACCCGGGGTGACAGGATCATCGTCCATTGGGACATTGCCGACGGCTACTATCTGTACCGCAACAAGTTCCGCTTTTCCACCAGCAACGAGGCGGTCACCCTGGGCAGCCCGGATCTGCCCCCCGGCGAGATCAAGCAGGACCCCTTCTTCGGCGAGATCGAGATCTACAAGCACGGCGTGGACGTGGAGCTGCCCATTCACATCAAGGGTGACAAGCCCAGCATGCTGGAGCTGGAAGCCCGTTCCCAGGGCTGCGCGGAAGCCGGCATCTGCTACCCGCCTCACACCCAGAAGCTGCTGGTTGCCCTTGACAACCTGGCCGACGAGCCCCCGCCCGTGGCCGCCACCGCCGCCGCTGATGCAAGGGAAAACCTGGTGCAGGTGAGCGGCTCCGAGGTGGAGGGCGCCCTGCCGCAATCCAGCCCGGTCGAAACGGTTTCCGATATTTCTCCCCTGGATGCCCTGGGCGCCCTGGGTAACGACCTCGGGCTGGAAGAAGACGACATTCTGAAACCCGACCAGGCCTACCGTCCCATGGCCGAATCCCCTGATGGCAAAACCCTCAACGTCCACTGGGAAATCGCTGAGGGTACCTACCTGTATGAAGACAAGGTGGAAGTCAGCATACAGGGGGACGGCGTCAGCCTGGGAAAATACGATCTGCCCCCTCCCAAGATCAAGCAGGATTCGGTGAAGCCCGACGGCAGCATAGGCGACGTGGCCGTGTTCGTGCACAGCCTGGATCTGAACATTCCCCTGCTGCGCAGCAACACCGCCGCCACCGAGGCGACAGTGACACTCAAGTACCAGGGCTGCGCCGAACGAGGCATCTGTTATCCGCCCCAGAAGAAGCAGTTCAAGCTGCAACTTCCCGCTATTGGCGCCGCCGAAGCCGCCACCCCGGCCCGGATGGAGCAGACGCCAGCCACGCAACAACCCCCGGCTGCCGGCGCCACGACTCCAGTGGAACAGTCCGAGCAGGATCAGATTGCCTCCATGTTGAGAAACAGCAGCACCTGGCTGATCATTCTCAGCTTCTTCGGCATCGGCCTGTTGCTGGCCTTCACCCCCTGCGTCTTCCCCATGATTCCCATCCTGTCCGGCATCATCGCGGGACAGGGTAGCGACATCACCACCCGCCGGGCCTTCACCCTGTCCGTGGTCTATGTGCTGGCCATGGCGGTAACCTACACCATCGTGGGGGTACTGGCGGGCCTGTTCGGCGCCAGCTTCAATCTCACTGCCGCTTTCCAGAATCCCTGGATTCTCAGCGCCTTCGCCCTGCTGTTCGTACTCCTGTCCCTGTCCATGTTCGGCTTCTACGAGCTGCAACTGCCCGCCAGTTGGCAGAGCAGGCTCAGCGAAATCAGCAACAGGCAGAAAGGCGGCGAGCTGGGCGGCGTGGCTGTCATGGGCCTGCTTTCCGCCCTCATCGTCGGGCCTTGCGTGGCCCCGCCCCTGGCCGGCGCCCTGATCTACATCGGTCAGACCGGCGATGGTGTCCTGGGCGGCGCAGCCCTGTTCGCCATGGCCATGGGCATGGGCGCGCCCCTCATCGCCATCGGCACGTCTGCCGGCAAACTGCTGCCCCGGGCCGGCGGCTGGATGGACGCGGTGAAAGCCGTGTTCGGGGTAATGATGCTGGGCCTGGCCATCACCATGCTGGAACGCTTCCTGCCTCCGGTCTATCCCATGGCCCTGTGGGGGCTTCTGCTCATCGTTTCCGCCGTGTACATGGGCGCCCTGCAACCCCTGCCGGTGGAAGCCACGGGCTGGAGCAAGCTGTGGAAGGGCCTGGGCGTGGGGCTGCTCATCTATGGCGCCCTGTTCCTGGTGGGCGTGGCCGCCAACGGCAAGGATACCGTGCAACCGCTACGCGGCCTGGCCATCGGTGGCGGCGGCAGCCAGCAGGCCAGCCACCTGCCGTTCAAGCGCATAAAGAATGTGGCCGACCTGCAGCGTGAACTGGCGGCGGCCAGGGCCGCCGGAAAGCCGGTGATGCTGGACTTCTACGCCGACTGGTGCATCTACTGCAAGCAGATGGAAAAGAACGTATTCAGCGAAGCCGCCGTGGTTTCCGCCATGAGCCACTTCGTGCTGCTGCAGGCGGATGTCACCGAGCAGGACGAGCAGGACAAGGCCCTCATGGAATACGTGAACATTCCGGCTCCTCCGGCCATGCTGTTCTGGGGAACGAATGGCGAGGAAGTCCACCACCTTCGCCTCATGGGTTACATGGGCATGGATGACTTCCTGGCGCACATTCGCAAGGTTCCCTGATGAAGCTCCGGCAATTCCTGGCCCTTGCCCTGGCCGGCGTGCTGCTGGGCATGCTGGGCGCCAATCTGTGGAAATGGCAACAGCAACGGCATCCGGTGGCCGCGGATTCCGCCGGTCCGCACAGCCGGCTTCCGGATTTCACCCTGCCCAGCCTGGATAACAGCCAGTGGCGCGCGGAGGAATGGCGCCACAAGATCCTGGTCATCAATTTCTGGGCCACCTGGTGTCCACCCTGTGTGCGGGAAATGCCCCTGCTCGACCGGCTGCAGAAAGCCTTTGCCGACCGGGACGTGGTATTCGTGGGCATCGCCGTGGACGATGCGGAAGAGGTAAGGAGATTTGTCCGGGAGAAGAAAATCGGCTTTCCCATACTGCTGGGGGAAACCCGTGCCATGGATCTCATGGTTCGCCTGGGCAACCGCTTCAACGCACTGCCCTACACGGTCGTGGCGGATCATGGCGGCACCATAATCATGCGAAAGTTCGGGGAAGTCAGTGAACAGGACCTCCGGCCCCTGCTCGGGAAAGTCACCCGGGGTCATTGAGAGAGAAAGCCTGCTTGCCCGCCTGGAATCGCCCTCCGTCACGGCGGAACCGCGGGAGCAGCTCATAAAACTGGACATTCCGGCTTTATTGGCGCAAAATTTATCAAATTAAGCGCTGTATCCGCGCATTTCCCGACAAGTTCAAGACTGAATCCAAGCCCATGTCCCGAATCCTGGTATTGAATGGCCCCAATCTCAACCTGCTGGGAACCCGGGAACCAGGCCATTACGGCAGTGATACCCTGGCAGACATCGAAACCCGCCTGCGCGAACAGGCTGGAGCGCTGGGCAGCGAACTGGATTTCTTCCAGTCCAATGCCGAGTTTGAGCTTGTTGACCGAATTCACCAGGCGGCCCGTGATCATGTGGATTTCATCCTCATCAATCCCGCCGCCTTTACCCACACCAGCGTCGCCCTGCGCGATGCCCTGCTTGGTGTGAACATTCCCTTTATCGAGGTGCATCTGTCCAATGTCTTCGCCCGCGAAGGCTTCCGCCACCATTCCTATCTTTCCGACGTGGCGGTGGGCGTAATCAGCGGGCTGGGCGCCCAGGGCTACGAACTGGCCCTGCAGGCAGCCATCCAACGACTTGGCGCACCCACAGACGAACAGGTTTGAATTCATGGATATACGCAAGGTAAAGAAACTCATCGAGCTCCTGGAGGCTTCGGATATCGCGGAAATCGAGATTCACGAGGGCGAGGAGTCCGTTCGCATCAGCCGCCATGGCACCCTGCCGCCTCCACCCGCCGCCGCAGCCCCCGTTACCGTGGCAGCCGCTCCCGCCGCCAGCACCCCCGCCGCCGAAGCCGGCGAGAGCGCCGAGCCGGAACTGGAGGGCCATGTCATTCACTCCCCCATGGTGGGCACCTTCTACCGTGCTCCCAATCCCGGGGCCAAGCCTTTCGTTACCGAGGGGCAGTCCGTGAATGCCGGTGATACCCTGTGCA
>CAZWRE010000040.1:0-31179 GCA_964636335.1 uncultured Sedimenticola sp.
AATCTCATGGGGCGTACCGGCAAGGCAGACTATATCAATACCGGTTCCTGGTCCAAGAAAGCCATTGCCGAGGCCAAACGCTATGGTGAAGTGAATGTCATCGCCGATACCGCCGCCGATTTCAAGGCCCCGGCGGAAGCCGGTCTGAGCTTTTCCGCCGATGCCGCCTATGTGCACTACACCCCAAACGAAACCATCCAGGGCGTGGAATTCCCCTATATTCCGGACACCGGCGACATCCCCCTGGTGGCGGATATGTCTTCCACCATCCTGTCCCGGCCCATTGACGTGTCGAAATTCGGCATCATCTATGCCGGCGCGCAGAAGAATATCGGCCCGGCGGGTCTGACCCTGGTCATCATCCGCGAAGACCTCATCGGCCATGCGCCCGAGAGCTGCCCGGCCATGATGAATTATCAGATCCATGCGGATGCCGGGTCCATGTACAACACCCCGCCCACCTATGGCTGGTATCTGGCGGGCCTGGTGTTCAAATGGCTCAAGGACAATGGCGGCCTGGAGACCATGGCGGTGATCAACGAGCGCAAGGCGGAAGAACTCTACGCCGCCATCGACGCTTCGGATTTCTATGCCAATCCCGTGGATCCCGAGTGCCGTTCCTGGATGAATGTGCCCTTCACCCTGGCCGATGACCGCCTGGACAACAGCTTCCTGGAAGAGGCCGGAGCGCGGGGCCTGAAGACCCTCAAGGGGCACCGCTCCGTGGGCGGCATGCGCGCCAGCATCTACAACGCCATGCCCGAAGAAGGCGTGCAGGCCCTTATCGCATTCATGAAGGATTTCGAAAAGGCCAACGGTTGAATGAAGATGGCGGGTAGCCGCGGCATGCCGCTCCCCGCCCCGCGTTACCAACAAGTAAGGTTCAATACAGATGTACAAGATTCTCACCCTGAACAACATTTCCGCCGCCGGCCTGGATCGCTTGCCCCGTGAGCGCTACGAAGTGGCCTCGGAGATCACGCACCCCGACGCCATCCTGCTGCGTTCCTACAAAATGCATGACATGGAGATTCCGGACACGGTAAAAGCCATAGGCCGGGCCGGCGCGGGGGTGAACAACATTCCTGTGGATGCCATGACGGAAAAGGGCATTCCCGTGTTCAATGCGCCGGGAGCCAATTCCAACGCGGTCAAGGAGCTGGTCATCGCCGGTATGCTCATGGCGGCGCGCAACATCGGCCCCGCCTGGAAGTTCGCCACTTCCCTGGAAGGCGAGGATGCCGAGATCACCAAGGCCGTGGAAGCGGGCAAGAAGAACTTCGTGGGCTTCGAACTGCCAGGCCGCACCCTGGGCGTGGTGGGCCTGGGGGCCATTGGCGTGAAGATCTGCAACGCCGCCCACGATCTGGGCATGAAGGTGGTGGGCTTCGATCCTTCCATCACCGTGAAATCCGCCTGGAAGCTCAAGGCCGACGTGGAGCAGGCCCTGTCCATCGACGACCTGCTGTCACGTTCCGACTTCGTCACCTTCCATGTGCCGCTGACCGAGCACACGGCAAACATGATCAACGCCGAACGCATCAAGCTGATGCCGGACAATGCCGTGGTGCTGAATTTCGCACGCAACGGCATCGTGGATGACGAGGCCGTGGTCAAGGCTCTGGATGACGGCAAGCTGTATGCCTATGTCTGTGATTTCCCCAGCAACCTGCTCAAGGATCATCCGCGCTGCCTGACCCTGCCTCACCTGGGCGCTTCCACCCGTGAGGCGGAAGAGAACTGCGCCATCATGGTGGCGGACGAGATCCGGGCCTGGCTGGAAGACGGCAACATCAGCAATTCCGTGAACTTCCCCGAGATTAACCTGCCTCATGGCGATAACCCGCGCCTGGTGGTGGTGAACAGCAACGTGCCCAACATGCTGGGACAGATCTCCACGGATCTTGCCGAGGCCGGCCTGAACATCGTGGACATGCTCAACAAGTCCCGGGGCGATATTGCCGTGACCCTCATTGATCTGGAAGCCCAGCCGGAACAGGCCGTGCTGGACAGGATCGCCGCCGTGGAGGGCGTGCTGTCCGTGCGTTGCCTGAGCTGTGACAAATAGGGCATGATTGGCCAAGGAACCTCTGAACAAGTCATGAACTCGCATCTCGCACCTGACCAATCCGATAACTGCGTTGAAGCTCTTGCCCATCACTTGCTATTGGCTGCAAACTTCGCCTTGTTCTCGAACTGCTCAGGTACAACCTGCTTTGTCCCGGCTCATCCAGAGGTTCCTCGATCATGAGTGAAGCAGAGAAGCTCAATGCCATACGCGAGCGCATCGACAGCATCGACGAGCAAATTCAGGATCTGATCAATGCCCGCGCCGAGGCTGCGGCCGAGGTTGCGCGGATAAAACAGCAAAGCGGCGGTGAAGCGGTGTATTACCGACCCGAACGCGAAGCCCAGGTGCTGCGCATGGTGAAGGAGCGCAACAAGGGCCCGCTGGATGCCGAGGAAATGGCCCGCCTGTTCCGCGAGATCATGTCCGCCTGCCTGGCGTTGGAGCATCCCCTGAAGATTGCCTTCCTGGGGCCGGAAGGCACTTTCACCCAGGCCGCCGCCCTGAAACATTTCGGCCATTCCGTGACCACCATGCCCCTGGGCTCCATCTCCGATGTGTTCCAGGAAGTGGAAGCGGGTAACTGCCAGTACGGTGTGGTGCCCGTGGAAAATTCCACGGAGGGGGTCATCAGTCATACCCTGGACATGTTCTTCAGCTCACCCCTGCAGATCTGTGGTGAAGTGACCCTGCGCATCCATCACAACCTGCTGTCCAATGCCGCTTCTCTGAAGGATATCGAAAAGCTCTATTCCCACCAGCAGTCCCTGGCCCAGTGCCGGGGCTGGCTGGATCGGCACCTGCCCGGCGTGGAGCGCATTGCCGTGGGCAGCAATGCCGAGGCGGCGGCCATCGCCCGGGAAGATCCAAAGGCGGCTGCCATCGCCAGTGAAACCGCCGGGGAAATCTACAATCTCGGGGTGCTGGCCCACAACATCGAGGACGAGCCGGGCAATACCACGCGTTTTCTCATCATCGGCAAGCAGGAAGTGCCGCCTTCCGGCGAGGACAAGACCAGCCTGCTGATTTCGACCCGCAACGAGGCGGGGGGGCTGCACCGGCTGCTGGAGCCCCTGGCGAAACACGGGGTGAGCATGACCCGTATCGAGTCCCGCCCGTCGCGCCGGGGGGTTTGGGACTATGTGTTTTTCATCGACGTGGATGGCCACCGGGAAGAGCCTCATGTGGCCCGCGCCCTGGCGGCCCTGGAGAAACAGGCGGGCATGTATAAGGTGCTGGGTTCCTATCCCAAGGCTGTGCTGTAGCAAGAGGCCGGTACTCAGGTGGGCCAGCCCGGCAAAGCCCACCATGTTGAGTACCGGCACAACCTGAAGCAGGGACGGACAGGCGGGGTTTCCCGCGCGCCGTCAGGCTGTCCTGAAATGCGAGTCATGAGAGGTCGTTTCCCCGGACAACCGGGTGCTGCTGAAAATGAGGCGCTGAAAAGCGGCGGCTCCGGTTGTGTAATCCATCGGCCCGGGGGCGAGAAACTTAATATCCCGCAGAGCCTGACGCGCGGACAGCCTTGTGATGCCGCGGATCGGAAATCCACTGTTTTCCGGAGGTGGCCCGGAAGGATTGAATGAGATGGCGGGGTGGTGTGGCGGTCAGGCCATCAATACTTCTTCGCGGTTTTTTCTATGGCTTCACCGCCTTTCTGGATGTCCTTTCCCAAGCCTTCCATGGTGCTGCAGCCGGTGATGCCCAGCAGGGAAAGGGAGAGAATCAGGGTGAGGGCTGAAACGAACTTCTTCATGGCGTGGGTGTTTGCGGTTGTGACCAACGGGGTGTGCAAATCCTATCCCATCCGGCGTTGCCCGCACAAGTTGCCCGCGGTGGTTCCGTGAACCGGATCGGGTAGCCCCTGGGCCAGGAGCTTGCCTCCGGGATGCCTGGCATGCCCAGAAGCTGTTTCGCGGGATTTGTTCCTGGTGGTGGAGTCCTGGAACCGGCGGATGCGGGTGATGCCGTCGGGGCGTCAGCAGAACACGAGCTTTCGGGGTAGAATAAGCGGCCTGATTTCTGTGTACCCTTCGGAACATGACCGACTTCTCTTTATTCACCGCGCCGGGCATCAATGCCCTGCGGCCCTATGTGCCCGGAAAGCCCATCGAGGAGCTGGAGCGGGAGCTGGGTCTGTCCGGCACCATCAAGCTGGCTTCCAACGAGAACCCCCTGGGGCCCAGCCCCCTGGGCAGGGAGGCCGCGGCCGCGGTGATGGCGGGCATCAATCTGTATCCCGATGACAGCGGTTACCGCCTGAAGGGAAAGCTGGCGGAAAGAACCGGGCTGAAAAGTGAGCAGATCGTACTCGGCGCAGGCTCTTCCGACGTCATCGACCTGGTGGCCCGCAGCTTCCTGGCGCCGGGCCGCAACGCGGTGTTCTCCCGCTACAGTTTCGCCATGTATCCCATCTACACCACGGCGGCCGGGGCTGAATGCCGGGTGGCGGAAGCCCTGCCGCCGGATCATGGGGAAATGCCCTATGGCCACGACCTGGATGCCATGGCGGCCCTGGTGGATGAAAATACAAGAGTGGTGTTCATCGCCAACCCCAACAATCCCACGGGCACCTGGCTGAAAAGGGATGTTCTGCATGATTTCCTGCGCGGTCTGCCCGGTGAAACCCTGGTGGTGCTGGACGAGGCCTACACCGAGTATGTCTCGGAAGCGGATTTTCCCAACGGCCTGGAATGGCTGGAGGAATTTCCCAATCTCATCATTACCCGCACCTTTTCCAAGATCTACGGCCTAGCGGGCCTGCGTGTGGGCTACGGCATGGGGGACGCCGGGCTGATGGGGCTCATCAGCCGGGTGCGCCATCCCTTCAACGTGAGCCTGCCCGCCCTGGCGGCGGCGGAAGCGGCCCTGGACGATGGGGATTTCCTGCGACGCAGTCGGGAAAACAACGACCAGGGACTGAAACAGTTGGCGGCGGGCTTTGACGCCCTGGGACTGGCGCATATCCCCTCCGTGGGTAATTTCATTACTGTGGATCTGCGGAGAAACGGTGGCGAAATCTACCAGAAGTTGCTGGAAAATGGCGTTATCGTGCGGCCCGTGGCCAATTATGAACTGCCCACGCATCTGCGCGTCACCGTGGGAACGCCCGAAGAGAACCGGCGTTTTCTAGAGGTGCTGGAACAGGTGCTGTCCTCATGATCCGCAAGCTGGCCGTCATTGGCGTGGGACTCATCGGGGGTTCCCTGGCCCGGGCTCTGCGCAAGGCGGGCGCCGTGGAGGAAATCATCGGCTGTGGCCGCGGGAGGGAGAACCTGGAAAGAGCCGTGGAACTTGGTGTCATCGACAGTTATACCCATGACATCGGCGAGGCGGTGAGCGGTGCGGACATGGTCTTTCTTGCCGTTCCCCTGGGCGCCATGAAGGATGCTTTCGCCGCCATGAAGGGACAACTGGCGGAAGACGCGGTGATTACCGACGGCGGCAGCTGCAAGGGCAGCGTGGTGGCGGACGCCCGCGCCGTGTTCGGCGAGGTGCCGGCCAACCTGGTGCCAGGGCATCCCATTGCCGGTACGGAAAGAAACGGAGTGGAGGCGTCCTTTGCCGAGCTCTACGAGAACCGCCGGGTGATTCTCACGCCCATGGCGGAAACCGATGAACAGGCCCTGGCCCGGGTGCGCGCCATGTGGGAAGCCTGTGGCGCCGAAGTGAGCGACATGTCTGTGGCGCACCATGACGAAGTGTTGGCGGCTACTTCCCATCTGCCCCACATGCTGGCCTTTGGCCTGGTGGACACCCTGGCGCGCATGAAGGAGAACGATGAGATCTTCCGCTACGCAGCGGGAGGGTTCCGCGACTTCACCCGCATTGCCTCCAGCAATCCCGTCATGTGGCGGGACATCTGCGTGGCCAACGGCCCGGCCCTGAGCAAGATGCTCGCGGCCTTTGCCGATGAAATGAACGATCTGGCGCGTACCATTGCGGCGGGTGACGGCGATCACCTGCTGGAGGTGTTTTCCCGCGCCAAGGAGGCCCGCGACCGTTACGTGGACGGGCTGCAATCCGATCAACCCAGCGAGTAGATAACCTTGTCTCATTCAGATACCAGATTCCATGTCCAGCCCGGTGGCGCCCTGCGCGGCAGGCTGCGCGTTCCCGGCGACAAATCCATTTCCCACCGTTCCATCATGCTCGGCTCTCTGGCGGAAGGTGTCACCCGGGTGAGCGGCTTTCTGGAAGGCGAGGATAGCCTGGCCACGCTCAATGCCTTCCGGGCCATGGGAGTGACCATTGAGGGTCCGGACCAGGGCCGGGTGGTGATACGCGGCGTGGGCATGCACGGCCTGAAGATGCCGGACGGTCCCCTGGATCTGGGCAACTCCGGCACTTCCATGCGCCTTCTCGCCGGCCTGCTGGCGGGGCAGGGGCTGGATCTGACCCTCACGGGGGACGCTTCCCTGTCCAGTCGCCCCATGCGCCGGGTCACGGACCCTCTGGCCCTCATGGGGGCGCGGGTGGAAACCACGGAAGCGGGCACCGCGCCCCTGCGCATCCTTCCCGTGTCATCCCTCAAGGCCATCGACTACGAGCTGCCCGTGGCCAGCGCCCAGGTGAAGTCCTGCGTACTGCTGGCGGGCCTGTACGCCGACGGGGAAACCTGCGTCACCGAGCCCGCGCCCACCCGGGATCACACGGAGCGCATGCTCCAGGGCTTCGGCTATGAGCTGAAGAAACAAGGCGCCCGCGTGTGTCTGAAAGGCGGCGGTAAACTGACTGCCTGTGATATCGACGTGCCGGCGGACATTTCCTCGGCGGCCTTCTTCCTGGTGGGAGCCAGCATCGCGCCGGGGTCGGATCTGATCCTGGAACATGTGGGGATGAACCCCACCCGGGACGGGGTGATCAACATCCTGCGCCTCATGGGGGCGGACATCGAAGTGAGCAATGAACGAAATGTGGGCGGCGAGCCGGTGGCGGACCTGCGTGTGCGCCATGCGCCTCTGAAAGGCATACGCATTCCCGAGGACCAGGTGCCCCTGGCCATCGACGAGTTTCCCGCCCTGTTCGTGGCAGCGGCCTGCGCCCAGGGAGAGACGGTGCTCACCGGCGCCGAGGAACTGCGGGTGAAGGAGTCCGACCGCATTCAGGTCATGGCAGACGGCCTGCAGGCTCTGGGTGTTGATGCCAGGCCCACCCCCGACGGCATGGTCATCCGGGGTGGCTCCCCGCATGGCGGCGAGGTGGACAGCCACGGGGATCACCGCATTGCCATGTCCCTGGCCATGGCCGCCCTGCGCGCCGATGGCGACATCCACATCCGGGACTGCGCCAACGTGAACACATCCTTCCCTGGCTTTGTGGATCTGGCGGCGGCGGCGGGCCTGCGGGTGGAGGCGGGTCATGGTTGAGGTGCCGGTACTCACCATCGATGGCCCCAGTGGCTCGGGCAAGGGCACGGTAGCGGCCCGGGTGGCCGAACGGCTGGGCTGGCATGTTCTCGATTCCGGCGCCCTGTACCGCCTCACCGGGCTGGCAGCGCGCAAGGCGGGGGTGGATTTTGCCGATCATGCCGCCGTGGCGGAGATCGCCCGGAAGCTGCCCGCGCGCTTCGAGGCGGGGAAGGTCTTCCTGGACGGCGAAGACGTCAGTCTGGCCATCCGTACGGAAACCGCGGGCAATGATGCTTCGAAGGTGGCGGCCATTCCCGAGGTGCGCGAGGCCCTGCTGGACTGGCAGCGCGGTTATGCCAGGCAGCCGGGTCTGGTGGCCGATGGCCGGGACATGGGCACCGTGGTTTTTCCCGATGCCCCGGTGAAGATCTTTCTCGATGCCAGTGCCGAGGAACGGGCCAGGCGTCGATATAAGCAGTTGAAGGACAAGGGAATTGATGTTAACCTAACCGGTCTCATTGCGGAAATCGAAGAGCGTGATCGGCGCGATCGTAACCGCAGTGTGGCGCCCCTGGTGCCGGCGGATGACGCCCTGATTATCGACTCCACTGCCATGAGTGTCGGGGAAGTGGTGGATCGGGTGTTGCAGGCAGCGCGTGCTGCATTGCCGCAAGCGGTTCCGGGGGCATGAACAATGGCGTCTCCTGTTCCAAGGAACACGAGGCATTTTATCAACCTGAACCAATAGAAGCCCAAATGGGTTTTGCATGGGTGGCCTGCTCGACAGGTCGGAGTAATTCAACCAATGACTGAAAGTTTCGCGGATCTCCTCGAAGAGAGCTTTACCAATACCAACCTCAAACCCGGTGCCATCGTTATCGGCACCGTTGTCGGCATCGACAATGAAAATGTCATCGTCAACGCCGGACTCAAGTCCGAAGGCGTGATTCCCAAGAGCCAGTTCATGAACGCGGATGGAGAACTGGAAGTCTCCGTAGGCGACCAGGTGGAAGTGGCCCTGGAAGCCGTGGAAGACGGTTCCGGCATGACCCGCCTGTCCCGGGAGAAGGCCAAGCGCCATCACGCCTGGGCCAAACTGGAGAAGGCCTTCGACAACGAGGAGATCGTTACCGGCCGCATCACCGGCAAGGTGAAGGGCGGCTTTACCGTGGATCTGCAGGATCTGCGTGCCTTCCTGCCGGGCTCCCTGGTGGATGTGCGCCCCGTGCGCGACACCGCCTACCTGGAAGGCAAGGACCTGGAGTTCAAGGTCATCAAGCTGGACCAGAAGCGCAACAACGTGGTGGTCTCCCGCCGTGCCGTTGTCGAGCAGGAATACAGCGAAGAGCGTGACAAGGTGCTGGAAAGCCTGGAAGAGGGCGTGGTCATCAAGGGCATCGTCAAGAACCTCACCGATTACGGCGCCTTCGTGGATCTGGGCGGCGTGGACGGCCTGCTGCACATCACCGACATGGCCTGGAAGCGCGTCAAGCATCCTTCCGAAGTGGTCGAAATCGGTGACGAGATCGACGTACGCGTGCTCAAGTTCGACAAGGAGAAGATGCGCGTCTCCCTGGGTCTGAAGCAGCTTGGCGAGGATCCCTGGGACAACATCATGCGTCGCTATCCCGTGGGCACCCGCCTGTTCGGCAAGGTCACCAACCTGGCCGACTACGGCGCCTTCGTGGAGATCGAGGAAGGTGTGGAAGGCCTGGTGCACGTTTCCGAGATGGACTGGACGAACAAGAACATCCATCCTTCCAAGGTGGTTCAACTGGGTGACGAAGTGGAAGTCATGGTGCTGGATATCGACGAAGAGCGCCGCCGCATTTCCCTGGGCATGAAGCAATGCAAGCCCAATCCCTGGGATGAGTTCGCCGAGAACCACAAGAAGGGCGACCACGTTACCGGCAAGATCAAGTCCATCACCGATTTCGGCATCTTCATCGGCCTGGACGGTGGTATCGATGGTCTGGTGCACCTGTCCGACATCACCTGGGACGAGCCGGGCGAGGATCTGATTCGCAATTACAAGAAGGGTCAGGAACTGGAGACCGTGGTGCTGTCCGTGGATCCCGAGCGCGAGCGCATCTCCCTGGGCATCAAGCAATTGGATCAGGATCCCTTCTCCACCTATCTCGCCACCCATGAGAAAGGCAGCATTGTTTCCGGCACCATCAAGGAAGTCGATGCCAAGGGCGCGACCGTCGAGCTGGCGGAGGGTGTGGAAGGCTACATCCGTGCTTCCGAGATCTCCCGCGACCGCGTGGAAGACGCCCGTTCCGTGCTCAAGGAGGGCGAGCAGGTCGAAGCCAAGTTCACCGGTGTTGACCGCAAGAACCGCGCCCTGATGTTGTCCATCAAGGGCAAGGACTTCGACGAGGAGAAGGCCACCATAGAGAGCTACAAGGCCGGTGGCGCCACCGCCGGTTCCGCTTCGCTGGGTGACCTGTTGAAAGACCAGTTGTCCGCGAGCAAGGACAGCGCCGAGTAAATCCAGATCAGTGCGGGGCGGCCCCCGGCTGCCCCGCCACAGGGGTAACCGATGACAAAATCTGAACTGATAGAGGCGATTGCGCGTCAGCAGACACATCTTGCACATCGAGACGTGGAGCTGGCGGTGAAGTGCATACTGGAACAGATGAGTCAGTCGCTGGCCAATGGTGAGCGTATCGAGGTGCGGGGCTTTGGCAGTTTTTCACTGCATTACCGGCCGCCGCGCATGGGGCGCAACCCCAAGACCGGCGAGCCCGTGGCTCTGGCGGGGAAGCATGTGCCCCATTTCAAGCCGGGACGCGAGTTGCGCGAGCGCGTTGACAGGCGTTACCAGGAGTCCCTGAAGAAAACCTGATCCGAGGAAAACTGCTCAACAAGAAAGCCGGCATGTCGCCGGCTTTCTTGTTTTGTTGTTGTACTGAAGGCTTATTTCTTGCTGCTTATCTTCAGCAGGGGGTAGAAGGGGCACCAGCCCATGAGCCCGGTGAACAGGGGGATGGCGCCCAGGGCGCCCCACCAGTTCTTGGCGTAAATGCCCCAGCCGATTACCGCCAGGCCTACGAGGATGCGCAGGATCTTGTCGATACCACCAACGTTCTGTTTCATGTCATTTTCTCCTGAATGTTTCTTGTCTGTTTCATGCGGAGGGCAGGGTTTTGCCCCCCTTGTGACTGAAAGATAGTTCAAACACGGTTGGTTGTCTGTGACAAAGTCACATTGGTGGTTTCAGCAGCTTGAGCCAGCCCCGCCCCAATTCCACCACGCCCTGTTCTTCCAGATCCTTGAGCAGGCGGCTGATGACCTCCCGGGAAGTACCCAGCTCGGCGGCGATCTGCTGGTGGGTGATGCGGGTCTGTTGCCGCAGGGGAAACAGGTTTGCCTGGTTCAGGTAGAAGGCCAGGCGCTCGTCCATGCGGCGGAAGGTGATCTCCTCCACCAGGCTGATGACTTCACCCAGGCGTTCGGCGATGAGATTCCAGGCATAGCGCCGCCAGGTGCGGTTGTCGTCCATCCATTGCTGGATGGAAGCGGCGGGAACGATGATGGCCCGCAGGTCGGATTCGCTCACCGCGAAGGCCGGAAAGCGCTTTTCGCTGACGATGCAGGACAGGGTGAGTATGCAGCATTCTCCGCGTTCCACCCGGTAAAGGGTGATCTCGCGCCCGGTTTCGCTGAGTTTGTAGATGCGGCCGGTGCCGGAAAGCACGAAGGCGAGGTGGCTGCATGTGCTGCCTTCCATGCAGATATGCTGTCCGGCGGACAGTTGCACCTGGCTGCCGGCGGAGAGCACGGCCCGGACAAGCTGTTCGTCGCCACCCAGTTCCGGGAAAAGTGTCCTGAACGGTTCCGCTTCCGGTTTCATGGCTGTATCAGCCAACCACGGAGGGGAAGCTGAAGGTGGTATCGTCTGTGGCGGGATGGATATAGGGCCCTTCGAGAAGATCTGCGCCGGCAGACCAGTGCAGGTTCACTTCGTCGGGGCGGCTGATGCCCGGCAGCAGTATGCGCACGCCCCTCTTGTGGGACACGTTGATGATGCGGTGGACGATGTCGTCGCTGGTTTTCAGCAGTTTGCTGTTCGCGCTGATATAACGGCAGTTCATTACCTTGAGGATTTTCACTGCCGCCGGATGGTCGGAGAACTGGTCGATCATGGTTTCGATGTCCAGCTTGTGCAGGGCCTCGATGCAGTCCCTGGCGCGCTTGAGATCCTTGGCGATCCGGGACAGGCGGAAGGCGATCACCAGTCCCCGGTTGGACAGGTCTTGCCGCTGGCGCTGGCGATCCAGCCAGCGGGGGTACTCGGGGTTGTGCAGGGCGCTGATGGATTGGGGGATGATGATGGTGGCTTCCGGCTGTTCCAGGTGCATGCGCTTGAGGGCCTGCAGGCCGGTGCCCGCCATCCAGCGATCCAGCGCCGGCGCCATGTCCGACATGCCGGCCAGCTTGCGCAGGCTGTTGTAGGGAATCAGTTGCCCGGTGGCTGTCTTCAGGTGGCAGCTCAGCAGGTAGGTCTTGCGTGCGGGAAACCGGGTCTGCAGCACGGGGTGGTAAACGGGAACCAGCAGGTCTTCGTCCATGGCCTGCTTCATCAGGCGCATGAGTTTGATGTTCTTTTCCGGTACTTGATTATGCATGAGGGTCAAAGGGTGTCAGAGGCGAAATCCGCCAGTCGCGAGCGTTCACCGCGCAACAGGGTTATGTGGCCACTGTGCGGCCACTGCTTGAAACGGTCCACGACATAGGTCAAACCTGAAGTGGTTTCCGTCAGGTAGGGCGTGTCGATCTGCGCTACGTTGCCCAGGCAGATGACCTTGGTGCCGGGGCCCGCCCGGGTAATCAGCGTCTTCATCTGCTTGGCCGTGAGGTTCTGGGCCTCATCGAGGATGATGTACTTGTTGAGGAAGGTGCGACCGCGCATGAAGTTCAGGGAATGGATGCGGATGCGCGAGCGCAACAGATCGTCCGCGGCCGCCCGGCCCCAGTCGCCTCCGCCGGTCTGGGTGAGCACTTCCAGGTTGTCCATGAGCGCGCCCATCCAGGGGGTCATCTTTTCTTCTTCCGTGCCGGGCAGAAAACCGATGTCCTCGCCCACGGGCACCGTGACCCGGGTCATGATGATTTCCTTGTACAGGTTCTTGTCCAGCACCTGGGCCAGGCCGGCCGCCAGGGTCAGCAGGGTTTTGCCCGTGCCGGCCGTGCCCAGCAGGGTGACGAAATCGATGTTGGGGTCGAGGAGCATGTTCAGGGCAAAATTCTGTTCGCGGTTGCGCGCCTGTATGCCCCACACGGAATGCTTGCTGTTGCTGTAGTCTTCCGCCAGTTCGATGAGGGCGTCATCGCCGTCCTTTTCCCGCACGATGGCCTGGAAGCCGCTGTCGCCATTCATGTACAGGCACTGGTTGGGATACCAGTCCCTGGTGTCCGGGCCGGATATGCGGTACCAGGTGTGGCCGGATTCCTGCCAGGATTCCATGTCCTTGCTGTGAGTTTCCCAGAAGTCTTCCGCCAGTTCCCGGGTGCCGCTGTAAAGCAGGCTGACGTCGTCCAGCACCCGGTCGTTGCTGTAATCTTCCGTGGGCACGCCGACGATGGCCGCCTTGATGCGCAGGTTGATGTCCTTGGAGATGAGCACCACATGGCGATCCGGCCGCTTGTCCTGCAGGGCCAGGGCGGCGGCGAGGATGGAATTGTCCGGTGTCTTTCCCGGCAGGGAATCCGGCAGGTGGTTGATCAGGCTCCGGGTCTGGAAGAACAGCCGTCCCCGTGCCTGGGGCAGGTCTTCGCTGCTGCCGAAGTTGGGGATGGGCAGGCCCCGTTCTATCTCGGCCTTTGTGGAATGGGCCACAATGTCATCCAGGAAACGGCTGGCCTGGCGCACGTTGCGCGCCACCTCGGACATGCCCTTCTTGCCCTTGTCCAGTTCCTCCAGCACTACCATGGGCAGAAAGATATCGTGTTCCTCGAAGCGGAACAGGGCCGTGGGGTCGTGCATGAGTACATTGGTGTCGAGAACGAAGAGGCGTTGCTGCTCGGCGGAATCAGGCATGTCTCTCATCCCGCCTTTTTCAGCGCTTTCAGGGTGTCCAGCACCTCTTCCACGTGGCCCTTGACCTTCACGCCCCGCCATTCGTGACGCAGTATGCCCCGGTCATCGATGAGGAAGGTGCTGCGCTCGATACCGCGCACCTGCTTGCCGTACATGTTTTTCATCTTGATGACATCGAAGGCCTGGCACAGGGTTTCTTCCTTGTCGGATACCAGGTCGAAGGGAAAGCCCTGTTTGGCCTTGAAGTTCTCCTGGGCCTTGAGACTGTCCCGGGAAGCACCGAGAATGACCGTGGATTGGCGGCGGAACTTGTAGATGGCTTCCTTGAAATCCAGGCCCTCCTGGGTGCAGCCTGGAGTGCTGGCCTTGGGATAGAAGTAGAGTACCAGCCATTTCCCCTGGTAATCGGAAAGTCTGCGGATCTTGTCTCCCGTGAGCAGGAGTTCCATGTCCGGAATCTTCTTGCCGACCTTGATCATCGTTGTTCCCCCAAGTCAGAATGTCTGGTCCGAATGTTTCATGAGAATGCGGGATTTAGGGGAAATCCCGGCGAGGCAGTTTGTTCGATTCGCCAAAAAGCATAGCCGTGGCTATGGTTACAGGCGAATCGGGCAAAATGACCGCTGAGATTTTTCCAAAAACCGCATAGCGGCGCTGGTGGCACTTTGTATTTTTGCAGATATATAGGCATTTATTATACAAATCATGGTGTTCTGATTGGTTTTCAGCGTTCTTGTGAAACGTTCGGGCTAGATGAGTTGTTTCTTGTGCGGCTCCAGTACGGCGTCCAGGTTGATCTCGTCGCAGAACTGGAGGAATTCCTCGCGCAGTTCGCCGATGGGCGTTCCCGCGGGAACGCTGATATTCATCTGCACGGCGAACATGGCGGTGCCCGTGTGGGGGGCGGCGTAGGTGCTGGTCACCAGATCCACGATGTTGATGTCGCGCCGGGAAAAGAAGTTGGCCAGCCGGTGCACGATGCCTGGATTGTCCATGGAAACGACTTCCACCATGTAGGGCAGGGCGTCGTCGGTTGCTTCCGCCGGTGTGGTCTGACGGGCGATGATGGTCAGGCCCAGTTTCTTTTCCAGCTCCGGTAGCTGGCTCTCCAGGCGGGCAAGCTGGTTCCAGGGCCCTTCAATCATCAACAGAATGGCGAATTCACCGCCCAGTACGGTCATACGACTGTCACTGATGTTGCAGTCAAGCTGGAATACGGCCTCCGACAGCTCATCCACGATGCCCGGCCTGTCCTTGCCCAGGGCGGAGAGTACGAGTTGATTGTTTGGCTTGTTCATGTTCCGGAAGTTTATCCTATTCCCGTGATTATTCCTTGCCGCAATCCGTGTTTCATTGCGCTTTTCCTGCTTTCAGGTCCGCGGTTGCCGGGCCGAGGAAAGATTTTTCCGCGGGAAGATGAAATGCACAGGGTTTTTCTTGTCAGCGAATTTTGCCACAGGATAGAATACCCCTCTTGTGGGTAATGCCCTGGCGGCATTCCCGAACCGGATTTCCAAGTGATGGAGTGTCGAACAGATGATGCAGGGTAGTATGGTGGCGCTGGTAACGCCCATGGCGCGGGACGGCAGTGTTGACCTGGATGCCATGTACAAGCTGCTGGACTGGCACGTGGAGCAGGGCACCAGCGCCATTGTTTCCATGGGCACCACGGGAGAGTCCGCCACCCTGGATGAGAAGGAACACTGTGAGGTGATCCGGCGTACCATCGAGTACGTGGCCGGACGCATTCCCGTGATTGCCGGCACCGGCGCCAATTCCACCACCGAGGCCATCAGCCTGACCCGTTGCGCGGCGGATGCCGGCGCGGATGCCTGCCTGCTGGTCACCCCTTACTACAACAAGCCCACCCAGGAAGGCCTGTACCTGCATTACAAGGCTATTGCCGAAGCGGTGGATATCCCGCAGATTCTCTACAATGTGCCCGGCCGCACCGCCTGCGACATGCTTCCCGAAACCGTGGGCCGCCTGGCGGAGATCGGCAATATCGTGGGCATCAAGGAGGCGACGGGTGACCTTGGTCGCCTGGACCGCATCCGCTCCCTGACCGGGGAAGACTTCGCCCTGTACAGTGGCGACGATGCCACGGGCTGCGAATTCATGTTGCGCGGCGGCAATGGCGTGATCTCGGTAACCACGAACGTGGCTCCGGGCCAGATGGCGCGGATGTGCGAGGCGGCCCTGGCGGGTGACAGGGAAACGGCGGAGAAGATCGATGCCGGCCTGGCGGACCTGCATCGCGAGCTGTTCCTCGAATCCAATCCCATACCGGTGAAATGGGCCCTGGCGGAGATGGGCAGGATACAGGAAGGCATACGCCTGCCCCTGACCTGGTTGTCGGAAAAATTCCATCAACCCCTGCGCCGGGCCATGATCCGCGCCGGTGTCGCTTGAGCAATGAATCATTACCGCGGCCCGCTGGCGGCCAGGAAAACCGAATCATGAATCTCAGTATCAAAACGCTTCCTGTCCTGCTGCTGCCCCTGTTTCTGCTCGGCGCCTGCAGCTCCACGGGCCTGGACAACATACTTCCGGACAAGCAAGTGGAATACAAGCGGGAGACCGTGGCCGACAGACAACTGGAGATTCCACCAGATCTGTCCTCCAGCCGGATCGAGAACCGCATTCCCGGGCTGGAAGGGGGCACCACCACCTATTCCGAGTATGCCGGCGTCCGCGACGCCAGGGCGGGCAGCGGGATGCGCGGCCTGCGGCAGACGGTGTTGCCGGAGAATCCCGATATAAAGGTTGTGCGCGAAGGGAGGGATCGCTGGCTGGTGATCAACGCGCCGGTGGATGCGGTATGGGACAAGGTGGTCAACTTCTGGCAGGAGAGCGGCATCCTGCTCGACCTGCAGGATCCCAGCATTGGCGTGATGGAAACCACCTGGCTGGAGAACAAGGCCAATGTGAGCAATGGCTTCATCACCGATTTCATACAGAAGGTTTTCGAAGGCGCCTATGATGCGGGGCTGCGGGACCGCTTCCGCATCCGTTTCGAGCGCGGGGACGACCCGGACACCACGGAGCTGT
Organism: uncultured Sedimenticola sp.; assembly: GCA_964636335.1. Lineage (GTDB taxonomy): Bacteria > Pseudomonadota > Gammaproteobacteria > Chromatiales > Chromatiaceae > Thiolapillus. The sequence continues at coordinate 16,517 of CAZWRE010000040.1, forward strand.
ACCTGGTGCATTTCGGCATGGAGCAGGATTTCAAGACCGGCACCACCAACGAGGAAGACCAGATCTTCTGGAAGATCCGCCCCAGGGATCCAGGGCTGGAGGCCATCATGCTCAACAGGATCATGGTCTATCTGGGGCTGGCCGAGGCAGAGGCCAAGGCCGCCCTGGCGGCTGCCAGGGAACTGGACGGCGTGAAGACCCGCATGCTCAAGAGAAGTGACGGCGTATCCCTTCTCATTGGCGAGCCATTCTCCCGGGCCTGGCGTCTGACGGGGCTGGCGCTGGATCGCGTCGGCTTCGTGGTGGAGGACAGGGATCGTTCCCACGGCGTCTATTATGTGCGTTATAACGATCCCATGGATGACGCCGACAAGGGTGGCTGGTTGTCCAAGCTGGCCTTCTGGCGCAGTAGTGACAAGGTGGATGAAGCCGCCCTGTACATGGTTCGTGTGCAGTCCGTGGATGACGGCAGTGAGGTGCGGGTGCTGGACGAAAACGGCAAGCGCCTGGATTCCGGTACGGATCTGCGCATCCTCACCCTGATCAAGGAACAGCTCAAGTAACCAGTTTGCCGGCAACATGAAGTTTGCTTCCCTGGGCAGCGGCAGCAAGGGCAATGCCACCCTGATTCAGGCGGGTAACACCTGCCTGCTGCTGGACTGCGGTTTCTCCCTCAAGGAGCTGGAAGCACGCATGTCCCGGCTGGACATGCGGCCGGATCACATCGATGCCGTGCTCGTGACCCATGAGCATGGCGACCACATCAAGGGGGTTGGCCCCCTGGCGCGCAGGTATGGCATGCCGGTGTGGATGACCCACGGCACCTGGCGCAACGCGCCCTGTGGCGACATACCGGAACTGCGGCTGTTCGGTTCCCACACTCCCGCTTTTCACGTCGGTGATATCGAGGTGCTTCCCTTTGCCGTGCCCCATGATGCCCGGGAGCCCATACAATTCACCTTCAGCCATGGCGGCCTGACCCTGGGTATCCTCACCGACACGGGCAGCTATACGCCGCACGTGCTTTCGGCCATAGCCGATGTGGACGGCCTGTTGCTGGAATGCAATCACGATGCGCGGATGCTGCGTGATGGCCCCTACCCGCCGCGCCTGCGGGCGCGCGTGGGAGGAGACTATGGTCATCTGAGCAATGATCAGGCGGCGGCCCTGCTGTCGCGTATCCGTCATCAGCGGCTGCAGCACCTGGTCATCGGACATCTGAGTGAGAAGAACAACTGTCCGAAACTGGCCAGACGCGCCGTGTCTGCCGTCAGCGAGGATCTGGATGAGCGCATCTCGGTGCTGGAACAGGCTGTGGCCAGTGGCTGGTTCGAGTTGCTGCCTGCCGGGTAAGGCGGAGGGTTTTACGGGCTCAACGCACCCTACGGATCAGCGCTTGATTCCAGTTGTTGCAGGGCCCAGTGGATGTGTTCGGCCACCAGATCGCTGGCTTGGGGCAGTCGGGCCCGCAATGCTTCCATGACTTCCCTTCCTCCAGTGCTGTTGCCCAGGGCCACGGCGATGTTGCGCAGCCAGCGTTCGTGGCCGATGCGGCGTATGGGAGAACCTTCGGTTCGTTTTAGAAACTCTTCCTCGTTCCAGCGGAACAGTTCCAGCAGGGTGGCCCGGTCCAGTCCCTGGCGGGGGAGAAAGTCTTCTTCTGGAGTGGGGGTGGCGAAGCGATTCCAGGGGCAGGCCATCATGCAGTCGTCGCAGCCATAGATGCGGTTGCCCATCAGTGGGCGCAGTTCCCGGGGTATGGGGCCGTGCAGTTCGATGGTCAGCCAGGAAATGCACAGCCTGGCGTCCAGCTCCCAGGGAGCGACGATGGCCCGGGTTGGGCAGATGTCCATGCAGGCCGTGCAGCGCCCGCAGTGTTCGTCCTTCACCGGCTGATCCACCGGCAGGGGAAGATCCGTGTAGAGTTCACCGAGGAAGAACCAGGAGCCGGCATCACGGTTGATGATGCAGGTATGCTTGCCCATCCAGCCCAGTCCGGCCTTCACCGCCAGGGGTTTTTCCAGCACCGGGGCGGAATCCACGAATACCCGGTAGCCGAATTCCCCCACGGCCTCGCCCACCCGCCGGGCCAGTTTCTGCAGGCGCTTGCGCATCAGCTTGTGATAGTCGCGGCCCAGGGCATAGCGGGAGACGAAAGCCTTCGCCGCGTCCTGGCGGATCGCTTCCGGATCGTCATCGGGGGGCAGATAGTCCATGCGCACGGAGATCACCCGCAGGGTGCCCGGCACCAGTTCCTCCGGACGATAGCGCTTGCTGCCATGCTTCCACATGTAGTCCATGTCACCGTGGCGGCCCTGGGCAACCCAGCGGCGCAGCCGCTCCCCGGCCTGTTCCAGGTCGGTGTCCGTGATTCCTGCCTGCTGGAAGCCCAGTTCCCTGGCCCAGTTCTTGATGTGCCGGGCGAGTTGCCGGAAATCCTGTTGCTGTGCTGTGCGTGGCATGGCGGTAGAATACCTCTATTTCCATCATTCGTCCGTGCCATGACTGAATACCGATCCATGCCTGACAGGGATTGCCTGCCAGCCGCCCTTTACCGGGCAGACCAGGTGCGTGAAATGGACCGCCTGGCCATTGAGGAATACGGTATTCCCGGCGATACGCTCATGGAGAGGGCGGGGCAGGCGGCTTTCGATCTGCTGCGCCGGCGCTGGCCGGATGCGAAGCGTATCCTGGTGCTGACCGGCACCGGCAACAATGGCGGGGACGGCTTCGTGGTGGCGCGCCTTGCCCTGCAGGCCGGGCTGGAGGTGCGGGTGCTGCAGCTGGGCGACCGGGAACGCATCAGCGGTGACGCCCGCACCAATGCCATGCGTTATGCAGCCCTGTCCGGCGACTGGCAGGCCTGTGGGGACGACCTGCCGCGCGATGCGGATCTCATCGTCGATGCGGTGCTGGGCACGGGGCTGGAGCGCCGGGTGGAAGGTCGCTGGGCGCGGATACTGGGGCAGGTGAACGCGGCCCGGGTTCCTGTGCTTTCCCTGGACATACCTTCCGGACTGCATTCGGATACCGGGGTGATTCTGGGCACGGCGGTGTGTGCCGATGTCACCATCAGTTTCATCGCCCTCAAGCAGGGCATGTTTACCGCGGACGGGCCGGATTGCTGTGGTGATATCCATTTTCACGCCCTGGACGTGCCTGCCAGGGTCTATGCCGGTCAGGTGCTTTCCGCCCGTCGCCTGGACTGGACGAGGCAGAGAGAATTGCTGCGTCCCAGGAAGCGTACGGCGCACAAGGGGGATTTCGGCCACGTGCTGGTAGTGGGTGGCGATCACGGGTTTGCCGGCGCGGCCCGTCTCTGCGCCGAGGCCGCTCTGCGCACCGGCGCCGGACTGGTAAGCCTGGCAACCCGGCGGGAACACCTCTCCGGCGTGCTTGCGGGCAGGCCGGAGATCATGGCTCATGCCGTGGAGGAGGCATCGGGGCTGGAGCCCCTGCTTGCCAGGGCCGGGGTGATCGCTATCGGCCCGGGGTTGGGCAGGCGGGACTGGGGTGCGGCTCTCTGGGAGCGGGTGCTGGGCCTGGAGCTTCCCCTGGTGGTGGACGCCGATGCCCTGAATCTGCTGTCGGAAGCGCCCAGGCGCAGGGAAGACTGGGTGCTCACGCCCCATCCCGGGGAAGCGGCCCGCTTGCTGGGCTGTTGCACCCGCGACATTCATGCCGACCGGTTTGGCGCGGTGCGGGAGCTGCAACGGCGATATGGCGGCATCGTGGTGCTCAAGGGCGCCGGCAGCCTTATAGCCGGCGATGCCCACCAGCCCCCGGCGGTCTGTTCCGACGGAAATCCCGGCATGGCCAGTGGCGGCATGGGGGATGTGCTCACCGGCGTGATTGCCGCCTGGCTGGCCCAGGACTGGCCGGCAAGGGAAGCGGCGCAGCTCGGGGTCTGTCTGCATGCGGCGGCCGCGGACAAGGCTGCCAGGACGGGTGAACGGGGATTGCTGGCCAGTGATCTCATGTCTCATCTCCGGCGCCTGGCGAACCCTGACAATGACTGAGAAGACCACCCTCCTTGCCGGTTCCGAGGAGGAACAGATGGCCCTTGGCGCCGCCCTGGCGGAGGCCATGGGCAAGCGTCCCCTGCTGGTGTTCCTGTGGGGTGACCTGGGGACGGGCAAGACCACCCTGGTAAGGGGGTTCCTGCGTGGCCGGGGACACCAGGGGGCCGTGCGCAGCCCGACCTACACCCTGGTGGAGCCCTACGAGTTGCCTCCGGTTTCCGTCTATCATCTGGACCTGTACCGGCTGACTGACCCCGAGGAACTCGAGTTTCTCGGGGGACGGGAAATCTTCAGTGGCGAAAACCAGGTTCTGGTGGAATGGCCTGACAGGGGCCAGGGTTGGCTGCCGCAACCGGATCTCGAGCTCCGGCTCGTCCATGAAGAAAACGGGCGCGGTATCGGTCTGCTGGGGCGTTCCGATGCCGGGCGCGAGGTGATTGACCGGATCACCGGGGCAAAAGTCCCGTAGCCTGGGGAACCATGGAAACGTCATTTTCCCTGAGGATGAACTTTAGAAAAACTCCTTATGTCCACGAATTAATTGGAAAAACATAAATTCCTGTGCTATTTTTCAGTCAGGCATCCAGGGGAATCCGGTTTTTCCATCGTGGCCATGAACGCGCAATCGATCAAAAACGCTTTGTACAGGTGCTGCCTGTTGTGGCTGCTGTTGCCCGCACTGGCGGCGGCGGACGCCCAGATTCACGGGGTGCGCATGTGGAATGCGCCGGACCATACGCGCCTGGTGTTCGATGTCAGCAAGCAGATCCAGCATCACCTGTTTCCCCTGCACAAACCTGATCGCCTGGTCATCGATTTCGAGAAATCGGAGTTGAAGACCCGGCTCAAGAAAGACCAGTTCAACAATCGCCACATTTCCGGCCTGCGCTATGCCCGCCAGCCCGACGGCAAACTGCGGGTAGTGCTGGATCTCAAGCAGTCCGTGCGTCCGCGCAGCTTCATGCTGCGGCCCAGCGGCCAGTATGGCCACCGGCTGGTCATCGACCTGTACGACCGGGGGGAACAGCCCAAGGTGGTGCAGACGGTGAAGAAGACGCCGGATTCCGGCAGGGGCCGTGACGTGGTGATCGCCATTGACGCCGGCCATGGTGGGGAAGACCCCGGCGCCCGGGGCAGGGTGCTCAAGTCCCGGGAAAAGCACATCACCCTGGCCATTGCCCGCAAGCTCAAGAAGCTCATTGATGCCGAACCCGGGATGCGTGCCGTGCTTACGCGCAAGGGTGACTATTACGTCGGCCTGCGCAAGCGCATGAAGATTGCCCGCCGGCACCACGCGGATTTCTTCGTCTCCATCCATGCCGACGCCTTCCGCAACAAGAAGGCGCGCGGGTCGTCGGTATTCGTGTTGTCCAACCGCGGCGCCTCCAGTGAGGCCGCCCGCTGGCTGGCGCAGAAGGAAAACGCTTCGGACATGGTGGGCGGCGTGAGCCTGGATGACAAGGACGATGTGCTGGCCTCCGTGCTGCTGGATCTTGCGCAGACGGGAACCCTGGCCGCCAGCCTGCGCGCCGCGCGCAGCGTGCACAGGGAGATGGGCAAGATAGGCAAGCTGCATGGGAACAAGGTGCAGAATGCCGGTTTCATGGTGCTCAAGTCGCCGGACATTCCTTCCATGCTGGTGGAGACGGGCTTTATTTCCAATCCCGTGGAAGAGCGCAAGCTGGCCAGTCCCGCTTACCAGCAGAAGGTGGCCATGGCCATCTTCAAGGGCATTCGCGAATATTTTCGGGAGGAGCCGCCCCTGGGAACCTGGCTTGCCATGGAGAAACACCGCAAGAGCAGGCCGGCCGGCAAGTATGTCATCAAGCCTGGCGATACCTTGTCCGAAATCGCGCAGCGTCATCGGGTGAGTGTTGCCGACCTGCGTAACGAAAACCGTATTAGCAGTGACCGCATCAAGGTGGGCCAGGTGCTGCGTATCCCCAGCACCTGATGGAAGGGCTGCTGTTTGCTGTCCGGTGCCTTTTCCTCTCCCTGTCTTTTGAGCGCATAAATTTATTTTGTGTTGGACAAATTTGCATGGTATAAATTGTCCACAACAACAAAATAACAACGATTGACATAATTTTTATCTCTGAATGCCACGAGCTGTCTCCGCGATCCACGGTTGGAGGGGATCGGGCGGCGCGCAGCCCGCTGGCATGAGAAACCATTGCCTTGGATCATGTATCCAGTGTTTTTGAACCAGCGGACATCCTGAAGGAGGATCTATGAAGAAAAAAACAGCTCTCAGTGCTGTGCTGATTGCCGGGGGGCTTGCCTTCGGTACCAGCGCCATGGCCGAGACGCCCAGCGCATCCATGCTCGCCTATACCTGTGCCGGCTGTCATGGCACCAATGGCAACAGCAACGGACCGGCCACGCCCACCCTGGCGGGTGCTTCCAAGGACTACCTTGTCGAAGTGATGGAGTACTACAAGACCGGCGAGCGCGCTTCCACCATCATGGGGCGCATCGCCAAGGGTTACACCAAGGAAGAGATCGAGCGTATTGCCGATTTCTTCTCCAAACAGAAATTCGTTCCCGCCAAAGGGCAGAAATTCGACCCCAAACTGGCCAAGAAAGGCGCCAAGCTGCATGACAAGTACTGTGAGAAATGTCATGCCGAAGGCGGCACCTCGTCTGAAGACGATGCGGGTATTCTGGCCGGCCAGTGGACTCCCTACCTGAAATACACCCTGGCGGACATGAAAGCCGGTAAGAGCCATGTTCCCAAGAAGATGAAGAAGAAGCTGAAGAAACTGCACAAGAAGGCCGGAGACGCTGGCCTGGAACAGCTTCTCAACTATTACGCCAGCAAGAAGTAAGGGGGAGTTACGAACATGAGTCAATTTACACGCAGAAAATTTCTTAAGGTAACCGGTGCGGCGGCAGCGGCTTCTTCCGCTCTCACTTTCAGTTCCTTTGCCATTGGCGGGGCCAAGAAGAAGGTGGTCGTCGTGGGTGGTGGTATTGGTGGCGCGACCGCGGCCAAGTACCTGCGCATGATGGATTCTTCCATCGAGGTTACCCTCATCGAGGCCAACAAGGACTACTACACCTGCTTCATGAGTAATGAAGTGCTGAGCGGTGAGCGTTCCATCGATTCCATTCATTTCGACTACAGCGGCCTCAAGGCCCATGGCGTGAACATCGTGCATGACTGGGTCACCGCCATCGATCCGGACAAGCGCGTGGTCAAGACCAAGAGTGGTCAGAGTTTCGGCTATGACCGTTGCATCGTTTCTCCCGGTGTGGATTTCCGCTGGGATACCATCGAGGGTTACGATGCCAAGGTTGCGGAGAAGATCCCTCATGCCTGGAAAGCCGGTTCCCAGACCGTGACCCTGCGCAAGCAACTGGAAGCCATGAAGGATGGCGGCACCGTGCTCATTGCACCGCCTCCCAACCCCTTCCGTTGTCCTCCCGGACCCTATGAGCGGGCTTCACAGATCGCTCACTACCTGAAGAAGCACAAGCCCAAGTCCAAGATCATCATCCTCGATCCCAAGGACAAGTTCTCCAAGTTCGGCCTGTTCATGGACGGCTGGAAGCGGCACTATGGCTACGGCACCGACAACAGCATGATCACCTGGATCAACGGTGCGGCCGGTGGCAAGGTCGAGTCCGTGGATGCCAAGAACATGACCGTGCAGGCTGCGGTGGAGTCCTTCAAGGCTGACGTGATCAACATCATTCCCGCCCAGAAGGCCGGCAAGATCGCCTTTGCCGCCGGTCTGACCAACGACAAGGGCTGGTGCCCCATCGACGGCAAGACCTTCGAATCCACCATCCACAAGAACATCCACGTGATCGGTGATTCCTCGGTGGCCAAGCCCCTGCCCAAGTCCGGCTACGCGGCCAACTCCGAGGCCAAGGTCTGCGCTGCGGCCATCGTTGCCCTGCTGGGTGGCGGCAAGGCGCCCCAGCCTTCCTGGGTCAACACCTGTTACAGCATCATCGCGCCGGGTGATGGCATCTCCGTGGCCATGGTCTATGCCTACAAGGACGGCAAGATCATCAAGGTCAAGGGTTCCGGCGGTCTCACGCCCAAGGAGTTCGATCCCGAGATGCGTGCCAGGGAAGAGCAGTATGCTCATTCCTGGTTCAATAACATTACCGCCGACGTGTTCGGCTGATCATTCTGGTAACGGCCCCGGCAACCGGTCGCCGGGGGTGTTTTCAGGCGTCGCATTGCGGCGCCTTTTTTTGTCTGGTGCCATCTTCCCTGTGGCACAATACGCCCATGACCCGCCGTATCCACGCCCTGCCTTCCCAGCTCGTCAACCAGATTGCCGCTGGCGAGGTGGTGGAGCGTCCGGCCTCCGTAATCAAGGAACTGGTGGAAAACAGCCTGGACGCCAGCGCGGGGCAAGTGGATGTGGATGTGCAGCAGGGGGGAGTGAAGCGCATGCGGGTGCGGGATGATGGCATGGGTATCGCCCGGGAAGACCTGGCCCTGGCCCTGTCCCGTCACGCCACTTCCAAGGTGGCTTCCCTGGCCGACCTGGAAGGCATCACCAGCATGGGCTTCCGGGGTGAGGCCCTGCCCAGTATCGCGTCCGTGTCCCGTCTCACCCTGATATCCCGGGAAGCCGGAACCGACCAGGCCTGGCAAATAGACAGCGAGGACAGCGAGCCCGCGCCCGCTGCTCATCCGGTGGGCACCACCGTGGATGTGCGGGATCTGTTCTACAACACTCCCGCGCGGCGCAAGTTTCTCAAGACCGAAAAGACCGAGTTCCGCCACCTGGAGCTGGTGCTGCGGCGCCTGGCCCTGGGGCGTTTCGATGTGGGCTTCAAGCTGGTGCACAACGGGAGGCAGGTGTTTTCCGCCCGCCCGGCGCGGGACATGAGGAGTCGGGAAAAACGCATCGCCGAGCTGTTGGGCCAGGCTTTCATCGACAACAGCCTGCGTTTCGAGCATGAGGCGGCGGGCCTGCGGCTGTGGGGCTGGATTGGCCTGCCGGCCTTTTCCCGCTCACAGGCCGACATGCAGCATTTCTTCGTCAACGGCCGCATGGTTCGCGACAAGCTGGTGAGTCACGCCGTGCGCCAGGCCTACCAGGACGTGCTCTATCATGGCCGTCATCCGGCTTTCCTGCTCTACCTGGAGCTGGATCCCCGGCTGGTGGACGTGAACGTGCATCCCACCAAACATGAGGTGCGCTTTCGTGAGGGGCGGCTGGTGCATGACTTCCTGTTCCGCACCCTGCATCAGGTGCTGGCGGATGCCCGGCCGGAGGACGTGCTGGCGGATGAAGGACAGGCGCTGGGGGAGATACCCGTGCCTTCCTCCCGTCCGGCGGTGTCTCGCCAGATGCCGGTTCGCGAGGAATCCGCCGCTTACCAGCCATCCCTGGAATGGCAGATGCCAGCCTTCAGCAAGGCTGGCCGGGGACCGGCCAGGGTGCCCTCCCCGCAAGCGCCAGGGGAAAGGGAGGGAGAGGCGCCTCCCCTGGGTTACGCCCTGGCCCAACTGCACGGGGTCTATATCCTGGCCCAGAACCAGGCCGGGCTGGTGCTGGTGGACATGCATGCGGCCCACGAGCGCATCACCTATGAAGGCATGAAACAGGCCCTGGAAGGCCAGGGCATACGCAGTCAGCCCCTGCTGGTGCCCCTGTCCGTGAAAGTCAGCCCCCGGGAAGTGGAGTTGGCCATGGAGCACCGGGAGCTGCTGGCCGAGCTCGGGCTGGAAGTCGATGCCCTGGGCAAGGACAGCCTGGTGGTGCGCGCCATGCCCGCGCTTCTGGAAGGGGCCGATGCCGAGGGGCTGATGCGTGATCTGCTTGCCGACCTGGTTACCCACGGCAGCAGCGAGCGGTTGCGCCAGGCCATCAACGAGGTGCTGGCCACCATGGCCTGCCATGGCAGCGTGCGCGCCAACCGGCGCCTGGCCCTGGAGGAGATGAATGCCCTGTTGCGGGACATCGAGCGCACCGAGCGCAGCGGCCAGTGCAATCATGGCCGGCCCACCTGGACTCAGTTGTCCATGACCGAACTGGACAAGCTGTTTCTGCGGGGGCGCTGATGACGGCCTCCCTGCCTCCGGCCATCTTTCTCATGGGGCCCACGGCGGCGGGCAAGACCGATCTCGCCGTGGCCATGGCCAGGCGGTTGCCCGTGGATCTCATCAGCGTGGACTCCGCCCTGGTGTACCGGGGCATGGATATCGGCACGGCCAAACCGGAACCGGAGCTGTTGCGCCAGGTGCCTCATGCCCTGGTGGACATCTGCGAACCGGAAGACGCCTACTCCGCCGCCCGTTTTCGGGAAGATGCCCTGCGGGAAATGAAAAAAATTGCCGCCAGGGGGCGAATTCCCTTGCTTGTCGGGGGCACAATGCTGTATTTTCGCGCCCTCGAACAGGGTCTGTCCGAACTGCCGCCATCCGATCCGCGGGTACGCGGGCGGCTGCAGCAGCGCCTGGAGGAAGAAGGAACGGCGGGATTGCACGCCGAGCTGGCCCAGGTGGACCCGGTTGCCGCGGGGCGCATACACGTCAATGATCCCCAGCGGATACTGCGTGCGCTGGAAGTGATCGAACTGACCGGCCAGCCCTTGTCGTTGTTGCAGGAGCAAAACAAGGGCAACCGGCTTCCTTACCGGCTGGTGAAACTGATCCGGGCGCCGGCTCAGCGGAAGGTGCTGCATGAGCGGATCGAAAAGCGCTTTCTGCGGATGCTGGAACTCGGGTTCGAGGATGAAGTCAGGCGGCTCATGGCCCGGCCCGGTTTTTCCCCGGATCTGCCGTCCATGCGCGCCGTGGGTTACCGGCAGATGATTGAGCACCTGCGGGGCAGGCTGAGCCGGGATGAAACCCGCGAAAAGATCGTGGTTGCCACCCGTCAGCTGGCCAAGCGTCAATTTACCTGGCTGCGCCAGGAGCTTGACGCGACATGGCTGGAGGAAGAAAGTGGAAATTTGCCGGGGCAGGCAATTAAAGTTATTGAAAACAATATTGTTTTTTGAGGCCGATGGGATTATTTCCCTGCTGGTTTCAAGGGAATTGCTCGAAGCACTTCCTGTGTTATATTAGCGATACGATAAATTTTGTGAATGGCGATCCCTTCTGGTGCATTGACACCGGGGTCAGGTCGTCGGTTCGACAATAACTACCAGGCCGGTTGTCCGGCAAAAATTCAGATAATTACAAGATTTCAAAGGAGAAAAACAACATGTCTAAAGGGCAATCTCTCCAGGACCCTTTCCTTAATGCCTTGCGTAAGGAGCGTATTCCCGTTTCCATCTTTCTCGTGAACGGCATCAAGTTGCAGGGCACCATTGATTCCTTCGATCAGTTCGTGGTGCTGCTCAAGAACACTGTCAGCCAGATGGTGTACAAGCATGCCATTTCCACCGTGGTGCCGGCGCGCAATGTCCGGCTCACGCCTCCCCAGGATACGGATCAGGTTGATCCCGGCAACCTTTGATTTCTTCCCCAGGCCCCCTGTATCCCACGGGGGGCTGTCCGATCAGTTCTGATGTTTGAACGTCCCAAGGCCGGTGAAACGGCCGTTCTGGTGCACCTGTCCCGGCAGGGCGCGCCCGATCCCGACGAGCTGCAGGAATTCCGCGAACTGGCCGAATCCGCCGGGGCACAGGTGGCGGAGTTGGTCACCGGCGTGCGCCGCAGTCCCGATCCCCGCTACTACGTGGGGCGAGGGAAGGCCGAGGAAATCCACGCCATCGTGGAATCCCGGGAAGCGGAGCTGGTGATCTTCGATCACGCCCTGTCTCCCAGCCAGGAGCGCAACCTGGAAGCCCTGTTCCAGTGCCGCGTGCTGGACCGTTCCGGCCTGATCCTGGATATCTTTGCCCAGCGCGCCCGTTCTTTCGAGGGCAAGTTGCAGGTGGAACTGGCCCAACTGCGCCACCTGTCCACCCGCCTGGTGCGGGGCTGGACCCACCTGGAGCGCCAGAAGGGCGGCATCGGCCTGCGCGGGCCCGGCGAGACCCAGCTGGAGACGGACCGGCGTTTGCTCAACCAACGCATCGATCAGATCCGCCGCCGCCTGGGCAAGGTGGACAGCCAGCGGGATCAGGGACGCAAGGCCCGGCGCCGGGCGGAAGTGCCCACGGTTTCCCTGGTGGGCTACACCAATGCCGGCAAGTCCACCCTGTTCAACGGTCTCACCCATGCCCATGTGTACGCGCGGGATCAGCTGTTCGCCACCCTGGATCCCACCTTGCGGCGCCTGAAGCTGCCGGAAGGGGAGCAGGTGGTGCTGGCGGATACCGTGGGGTTCATTTCCAGGCTGCCTCATGAACTGGTGGCGGCCTTCAAGTCCACCCTGCAGGAAACCGTGGAGGCTTCGTTGCTGCTGCACGTCATTGATGCCGCCAGTCACCGCCGGGCCGAGAACATGGCCGAGGTGGAGGATGTGTTACAGCAGATCGGCGCCCATGAGGTGCCGCGTATCGAGGTGTACAACAAGATCGATCTCATGGATGGCGTGCGGGCCCACGTGGACAGGGACGATGATGGCCTGGTTGCCCGGGTGTGGTGCTCCGCCACCACCGGCGAGGGCATGGACCTGCTGGTGAATGCCCTGCAAGAGCGTTTCCACCAGGCCCATGTGCGGCGTCACGTGCATCTTGAACCGGCGGACGGGCGCCTGCGCGCCCTGCTTCACGAGAAGGCCCAGGTGCTGCGTCTGGAAAACCTGGAGGATGGCGGCTGTGAAATGGAGATCGAGCTGACGGTGACGGATTTCGAGCGCCTGATGAAGAAGGAGCCGGGTCTGGCGGAGAAGCTGCTGGCCGGCTGATTCCCCCTGTAGCCTGGATGAAGCGTGGCGAAATCCGGGATTCCAGGATTGTCATTTGGCCCGCGGTATGCCGCGCTTCTTGCGGGATGGTGCGGGCATGCTTCCATCCCTTCCGCATGGTCATCCCGGGGTACATTTCTGCCCGAAGTTGGTACAATCAACAATTCGACCCGTGGGCATCAGCCCGCGGGGCAACAGACCAAACACCGGAGTGAAACATGGCCTGGAATGAACCAGGCGGCAACGATCAGGACCCCTGGAGTGGCAAGGGTAAGGATCAGGGGCCGCCGGATCTCGACGAAGTCGTAAAGAACCTGCAGAAGAAGATGGGCGGCCTGTTCGGCGGCAAGGGCGGCGGCCGTTCCGGCGGTGGCAGGGGCGGCGCGGGCAGCGGCAAGCTGGCCATCGCCCTCATCGTCATCGTCGCTCTTGTGCTGCTGGGCATCAAGAGTTTCTACATCGTGCAGCCCGCCGAGCGGGCCGTGGTGCAGCGCCTGGGCGCCTTCCACTCGGTGACCACCCCGGGGCCGCATTTCCTCATTCCCTTCATCGACACCAAGACCATCATCAACGTGGATCAGGTGAACAAATTCGGCCACCGGGCGCAGATGCTCACCAAGGACGAGAACATCGTGGACGTGACCCTCACGGTGCAGTTTCGCGTGCAGGATGCGGCCAATTTCCTGTTCCAGGATGCCGATCCCGTGAAGACCATCTACAGCGCAGTGGAGTCCGCACTGCGTGAAGTCACCGGCAAGAGCACCCTGGACGAGATCATCACCCAGAACCGTTCAGCGGTGGCCGCCATGGTCAAGCAGAACACCCAGGAACTGCTCAACACCTACAAGACCGGGCTGGTGGTGACCAATGTCAACATCCAGGACGCCAACCCGCCCGAGGAAGTGAAGGAAGCTTTCGACGACGCCACCCGCGCCATGGCCGACAAGGAGCGGGTACAGAACCAGGCTGACGCCTACGCCAACGACATCGTGCCTCGCGCCCGGGGCGCCGCGGCCCGTCAGGTGGAGGACGCCAAGGCCTATGCCTTCAAGGTGGTTTCCGAGGCCGAGGGTGAGACCAAGCGCTTTCTGGCTCTGCTGGGCGAATACCGCAAGGCGCCGGATGTGACCCGTGAACGCCTTTATCTGGATACCATGCAGGAAGTGCTGGCGGAAACCGGCAAGGTGCTGCTGGACGTGAAAGAAGGCGGCAATACCCTCACTTACCTGCCCCTGGACAAGCTGGTGCAGCCCGGCTCCAGCGCGCGTGGCCCCGTGGCCCAACTGCCGGGCTACGAGAGCCTGCAGGCCGAATCCGAGTCCCGCAAGCTGAAGGACGCCCGGGACCGCCGCCAGGAAGTGGCGCGGGACCGTGAACGTGCCAGGAGGAATCGCTGATGAACTCCCCGAAGATGATGTTTGCCGCCGTGGTGGCCATAATCCTGCTGATCGTGGGGTCCATGTCCCTGTTCGTGGTGAAGGAGAACGAAACGGCCCTGCTGCTGCGCCTGGGCAAGATCGTCGATTCCGACTTCAAGCCCGGCCTGCACGTGAAGATGCCGGTGATTCAGACGGTGCAGCGTTTCGACAAGCGCCTTCAGACCCTGGACGCCAAGCCTGAGCATTTCCTCACCAGCGAAAAGAAGTTCGTGGTGGTGGATTCCTACATCAAGTGGCGCATCGACGACACGGCTCAGTACTACCGCTCCACCCGGGGCGACATGATGACCACCTCGCGCCTGCTGGGCGAGCGCATCAACGCCGCCCTGCGTGACGAGTTCGGCAAGCGCACCATTTCCGAGGTGATTTCCGGGGAACGCACCCAGATCATGGACGAACTGACCCGCCGCGCCGACGAAAGCTCCGCT
>CAZWRE010000041.1:0-31668 GCA_964636335.1 uncultured Sedimenticola sp.
AACCCGCAGGCCTTCTTCACACACGCGGTATTGCTGGATCAAGCTTTCGCTCATTGTCCAATATTCCCCACTGCTGCCTCCCGTAGGAGTCTGGGCCGTGTCTCAGTCCCAGTGTGGCTGATCGTCCTCTCAGACCAGCTATGGATCGTCGCCTTGGTAGGCCATTACCCCACCAACTAGCTAATCCGACGCAGGCTCATCTGATAGCGCAAGGTCCGAAGATCCCCTGCTTTCCCCCGTAGGGCGTATGCGGTATTAATCCGGATTTCTCCGGGCTATCCCCCACTACCAGGCAGATTCCTACGCGTTACTCACCCGTCCGCCACTCTACTCAAGGTCCGAAGACCTCTTTCGCGTTCGACTTGCATGTGTTAAGCATACCGCCAGCGTTCAATCTGAGCCAGGATCAAACTCTTCAGTTCAAAGTTTGACTTCCCTTTTAGGAGGGAAAAATCCTTGCTCGACGTCACGTCATATTAATTAGGAATTGATATGATGCTTCGTCGATATTTATTGGCCATCAAGACCCGTGCGACGGAGCACCCACACAAATTACCTGATCTATTTGTTAAAGAGCTTGCTGAGTTACCCCAGCGCAGACCGCGAATTATAGCGGCTCTTTTTCGATGCTGTCAACAACTAAATTTCGTTGCCTTCCTGCATCCCCCGCCAACATCTCGTTGCGAGGCGGCGTATTATACGGCGATGATTCCTGCCGTCAACCCCTTATCGAAAACTTTCTTCGCTTCGGGACGCCATCCCCGCTTGCCTTTCAGGCTGTCGGGGCGGCGTATTATACGGCGGTGTTTGCTGCCGTCAAGCCCTTCGAAAAAAATTTTTCTCTCGGGGCTTGCGCCTGTTTTCCCGGCAACCTCCGGAAGCTGTTTTCACCCTGGAAATCAGCACGGTTCAGCGTGTCGGGAGGGCGCATTATAGGGACTTCCGCCCGGGCGTCAACCGTTTACCGAAAATAATTTCACAAGACGATTTTCACCCTGGCAAAACGCCGCTTTCCCACCTGGGCGATGACCTCCGATCCCGGAGGCAAAACCCTGTTCCGGTCTTCCACCCGTTCGCCGTCAAGACGCACCGCGCCCTGCTTGAGCATTCGGTAGGCCTCCGATGTACTGGTCACCAGGCCGGCCTCCTTGAGCATGTTGGCAATGGGCAGACCGTCTTCTCCTCTGGCCTGCAATTCCACCTCCGGCATGTCCTCGGGCATGGCGCCCTTGCGGAAGCGGTCGATGAAGGCCTGCCTGGCCTTTTCCGCGGCCGCACGGTCATGGAAACGCGCCACGATCTCCTCGCCCAGCAGGAATTTTATGTCACGGGGGTTCATCCCCTCTTCAACCTGCCGGCGGAAGTTCTCTATCTCTGACATGGGGCGGAAACTCAACAATTCAAAGTAGCGCCACATGAGATCGTCGGAAATGGACATGATCTTGCCGAACATTTCCTCGGGAGCATCCGTGATGCCTATGTAGTTGTTCAGGGACTTGGACATTTTCTGCACTCCGTCCAGCCCTTCGAGTATGGGCATGGTCAGGACCACCTGGGGCTCCTGGCCATACGCCTCCTGGAGCTGGCGGCCAACCAGCAGGTTGAACTTCTGGTCCGTGCCGCCCAGCTCCACGTCGGCCTTCATCGCGACAGAGTCGTAGCCCTGCACCAGGGGATAGAGAAATTCATGGATGGCAATGGGCTGCCCACTCCGGTAACGCTTGTTGAAGTCGTCTCTCTCCAGCATGCGGGCCACGGTGTGCCTCGCCGCCAGTTGAATCAGATCGGCGGCATTCATTTCTCCCATCCAGCTGGAATTGAACACCACCAGGGTCTTTTCGGGATCGAGGATCTTGTAGATCTGCTCCTCGTAGGTCTTTGCGTTCTCCAGAACCTGATCACGGGTCAGGGGTGGCCGGGTGGCGCTTTTTCCTGTGGGGTCACCGATCATGCCGGTGAAATCGCCGATGAGGAACATGACTTCGTGACCCAGATCCTGGAACTGACGCAGCTTGTTGATGAGCACCGTGTGCCCCAGGTGCAGATCCGGGGCTGTCGGGTCAAAGCCCGCCTTCACCCGCAGGGGCCTGCCCTGTTCGAGCTTTGTCACCAGCTCCTTTTCCACCAGTATCTCGTCCGCGCCGCGGCGTATCAGCTCCAGTGATTCTTCGACTGAAGGCATGTTCGACTCCCAGGTAATTCCAATCAGGAACGGAAATGTAACAAACTTTGCCCAAAAGCTCCCGCCGCAAACGGCCTGTTACCGCAAAAATCGGGGTTTCATGGCATAATTCCCACTCATCATGGAACCAGGCGGCGGAAACAGGGGTCTGCTGTCGGAAATACCGAAACATTTCGCAACCAGGATCCGCCTGGTAGTTTCCACACCCTGACAGGAACCTCGATGCAAGACTACATATTCAATTCCCGCAAGCAGGCCGCTCATCGACGCCGCAAGATGCTGGTTCGCCTGTTTCTGTTCCTGATCATTGCCGGGGCGGCCGCCTTTATTGCTTATCGCTATCTGAATACCGGCATGCCCGGGCAAGGCGGCTCCCAGCAGGACGAGAACCTTCTGCCCCTGCCGCCCGTCAACGACACGCTTCCCGCACAGTCACACAACCCGCCTGCATCCACTCCATCGGTCACGATGCCGGAGGAAACGCAACTGGCGCAGGACACCGGTGCCAGCTCGATCAGAGAGGATGACGCAGTCAGCGGCCCTTCTCCCGAGGCGGCCACCGCAGACCAGACTTCTCCCACTGCCGATAATAAAGAGGATGAGCTGAGCTGGATCACCCACAGGATTGGCAAGGGCGAGACCCTGGCATCCATTTTCAAGCAACAGGGCCTGTCCCCCACCCTGCTGCACAAGATCGTCAACAGCAGCAAGGCCGCCAGGGGGCTGGCGCGTATCAACCCGGGCCAGGAATTGCGTTTTGGTCTGGACGACAATGGCCAACTGCAGGAACTGGTACTACAGCGAAGCCGTATTTCCAGCCTGGAAATAAAGCGGGTGGAAGATGGTTTCGATACCCGTGAAATCTCCCGCCCGGTGGAGAAACGCTACGCCGCCACCACGGGCATCATAGAGTCCTCCCTGTTCGTGGACGGCCAGAAAGCCGGACTCAGTGACACCCAGATCATGGAACTGGCGCAGATCTTCGGCTGGGACATCGATTTTGCCCTGGAGCTGCGGGAAGGCGACCAGTTCCACGTCATTTACGAGGAGCAGTACCTGGACGGTGAAAAATACCGCAACGGCCCCATCGTCGCCGCCGAATTCATCAACCAGGGCAAGGTTTACAAGGCGGTTCGCTACACTGACAGGGCGGGCGATACCTCCTACTATGATGCCGAGGGCAACGCCAAGCGCCGGGCATTCATCCGCACGCCGGTGAAATTCGGCCGCATCAGCTCCCGGTTCACCCGCAAGCGTTGGCACCCGGTACTCAAGCGCTGGCGCTCCCACAAGGGGGTGGACTATGCCGCTCCCCGAGGCACGCCCGTCAAGGCCACAGGCAACGGCAAGGTGGTGTTTCGGGGCAAGAAGGGCGGCTATGGCAATGTCATATTTCTGCGACACGGGGGCAAGTACACCACTGTGTATGGCCACCTTTCACGCTTTGCAAGAGGCCTGAAGAAAGGCCAGAGCGTGAAGCAAGGGCAGATCATCGGTTACGTGGGCAGCACCGGTCTGGCCACGGGCCCCCATCTGCACTACGAGTTCCGCGTACACGGCAAGCACCAGAACCCCCTGACCATCAAACTGCCGAAATCCATACGCCTGCCGAAAGACGAACTGGAAAGGTTCAGAAAGACCACGCGCCCCTTGCTGGCCCAGCTCAACGAGCTACGCGCCAAGACCATGGTGGCTTCCGCGAAATAGGCCATGGCCAGCAACGGCTATTACATCGGCCTGATGTCGGGCACCAGCATGGACGGCATCGACGCCGCCCTGGTGGAAATCGGCGCCGGCAAGACAAGGCTGCTGCGAGCCATCTCACATCCCTGGCCCCAAGCTCTCGAATCCCGCTTGCGCAGTCAGGCATCCAATGAGGCCTGCACCCTGCGCGAGTATGGTGAGCTGGACCATCTCTGCGGGCATCAGTTCGCCCGCGCCGCCCTCAGCCTGATGGATGCTTCCGGCCTCAACGCCAGCCAGGTCCGCGCCATCGGCAGCCATGGACAGACCATCCACCATCACCCGCATGCTCCCGCTCTTTTCACCCTGCAGATCGGCGACCCCAACATCATCGCGGAAGAAACCGGCATCACCGTGGTTGCCGACTTCCGCCGCCGGGACATGGCGGCCGGCGGCCAGGGCGCGCCCCTGGTACCGGCCTTCCACCAGGCCATCTTTCAGCATCCGTCGAGAAACAGGGTCATACTGAACATCGGCGGTATCGCGAACATCACCATGCTGCCAGCTTCCGGGCAACCCACAAAAGGCTTTGATACAGGCCCTGGCAATTGCCTGATGGATTTATGGTGCACCAGGAAACGCGGTCTTCCCTATGACAATAACGGTGACTGGGCCGCCCGGGGAACCCCGGATGCCGGACTGGTGCAGGCATTGTCGGACGACGATTATTTTCAGCTGCCTCCACCCAAGAGCACGGGCACGGAGTATTTTGGCCCCGAATGGCTGGACAAAAAGCTGGCGGAGCACCCAGGGCTGTCAGACGAGGATGTCCAGGCCAGCCTGCTGGCCTTTACCGCATCCTCCATCAGGCAGGCCATCGAGCGCTGGGCCCCGGCCACCGAAGAAATACTGGTATGTGGAGGTGGCGCGCACAACCAGGCCCTGCTCAGCAAGCTGTCCAGTCTGCTCTCGCCCATCCCGGTCATGTCAACGGACGACATCGCCGGCGGCCTGGACCCGGACTGGGTAGAGGCAGCAGCCTTTGCCTGGCTGGCCCGGCAGGCCCTGGAAGGTATTCCCGGGAATCTGCCTGCGGTGACGGGGGCCAGGCATCCCGTGATTCTGGGCGGCATCTACCCGGCCCGAAATAACGACAATTACTGACCCCATTCCCGCCCCCGACCATCCAAGGCCTGCTTGATCACGCTGGGCTCAAGCGACAAAGGCCGTCAGACAGAGAAGGAGGAACCGCAACCACAAGTCGTGGTGGCATTGGGGTTGCGCACGACAAACTGCGCCCCTTGCAGACCTTCCACGTAATCGACCTCCGCGCCTTCCAGGTACTGCATGCTCATGGGGTCGATGAGCAGGGTCACACCATCGGTAACAAAGCTTTCGTCACCTTCATTCACTTCCTCATCGAAAGCAAAACCGTACTGAAAACCGGAACAACCACCCCCCTGAATGTACACGCGCAGTTTCAGGTTGGGATTGCCTTCCTCTTCGATCATGCCGGCCACTTTTCGCGCTGCCGCCGAGGTGAAGGTTACCGTGGGTCCGGTGGTGTCGACTTGCTGGGTCATGGTATTTACCTCCGACAGGGCTCCTGCTGCCCGTTCAAAGGCCGCATTATCGATCCCCCCGGGTTATGAATCAAGTGTCATTACCCCTGCCAGGGATCCGGGTATCGCGCACCGAAAACCGGAAAACAGTCACCCATGAAAAAGCCCCCTTGCGGGGGCTTTATTTGGTCAATGGAGCGGACGCCGCCTGGTCAGGCGTGATGATGCCAACAAGACAAGCATCAGGCCAAGCAGCGACAGCATCCAGGCTGAGAGCGTCGGTACCGGCGCTGGCGGTCTCAAAGCCAGGGAGACATCGCCAATATCGTCCTCGCTCGGATCGTTGTTGCCCGGTACGGAGTCCGGATCGAACTGGTCGGCCCCGGTAACCTCGGCAACATTGCGCAGATCCCCGGCACCCACGGTAGCCTGGAAGGTCAGGATCAGATTGCCACCAGCCGTCACGCTCAAACCGGACCAGACGATGGTATTTCCGTTCAACGTACCACCATTACTGATATTGGTAAGGTTGCTGAAGCCAGCGGGAACCGGATCCGTCACGGATACACCCGTTGCGTCATTGGGTCCGGCATTGTTCAGCGTGAGGATGAAGGTAACCACCTCTCCCGGATGCCATACCGGGCCACCGGTCACCGTCTTCTCCAGGCTCAGGTCGATCACCTCGGATGGCGTGATCTGAACGCTGTCCTGGTCATCCTCGGTGGCATCTCCGTTACCCGGCGTGGAATCGGAATCAAGCTGATCCGCGCCAACCACCTCGGCCACGTTGGTATGATCACCGGCAAATTCGATAACCGCATCGAAGCTCAGCGTCAGTGACCCATTGACAGCCACGTTCAGGGCAGACCAGGTAATGGTCGCGCCGTTCAGGCTACCTCCATTGCTGATGTTGCTGATACCGCTGAAGCCGTTCGGAACCACATCTCGAACCGCCACGCCCGTGGCGGCATTGGGACCGGCATTGGCCACTTCAATGGTGAAGTGTACGGTATCGCCCGGGGTGTAGTCACCACTGCCATCGGCATCGACCAGCAGCGCCGCTGTCTTCAACAGGGACAGGTCGATTACCGGTTGCACCGCAGGCTCGGCAAAGTCCTCATCGTCTTCCGACTGATCCCCATCATCATTGGCGGGAACGGAGTCGATATCGAACTCGTTCGCTGCGGTCACCTGTGCCACATTGCGGTAATTACCCGTAGGCTGCACCGTCGCATCGAAGGTCAGGGTGATGGGAGTGTTTACCGCCACGGTCAGGTTGCTCCAGGTAATCGTGGAACCCGCCAGCACACCACCATTGCTGATATTGGTAATGCCCGCATAACCGTTCGGCACCACGTCCTGAATACTGACGCCAGTAGCCGTATCCAGCCCGGTATTGTTCAGGGTCAGGGTAAAGCTGACCACATCACCGACCAGCGGCGCGTTGTTGCTTACCACCTTCTGCAACTGCAGGTCGATGGTCGCGCCGACGTTGAGCATGACGGAACTTTCATCATCTTCAGACTGATCCCCATCATCATTGTTCGGCGTCGAATCAATATCGAACTCATTGGCTGCGGTTACCTGGGCCACATTGGTGTAGGAACCACTGCCACCGACGATGGCGTTGAAGGTCAGGGACAGGCTGCCACCCGCCGGAACGCTCAGCCCGCTCCAATCGACATTGCTGCCGTTGAGCACACCGCCATGACTGATGGAACCGATGCCACTGAATCCGTTGGGAACGAGATCCCGCACGCTTACACCACTGGCGGCATCCGGCCCGGCGTTAGCCAGCAGCAGGGTAAAGGTCACGGTATCACCGGCGGTGACACTGCCGCTGCCATCGGCGTCGGTATTGAGCGCCACGGACTTGACCAGAGACAGATCAATGACCGGTTCCACGTTCGGCGTGACGTTTGCTTCGTCATCCTCGGACTGGTCACCATCGTCATTGTTGGGCGTGGAATCCGGATCGCTCTGATCCGCCGCTGTCACCTGGGCGACGTTGGTGTAGTTTCCGGTGCCCGTCAGCGTGGCGTCGAAAGTCAGGTTCATGCTCTGACCATTGTTCAGGCTCAAGCCCAGCCAGTTGATGACATTCCCCCCGGTGACCACGCCACCGGAAGAAACATTGGTCACATTGCTGTAGCCATCAGGAATCACATCCTGGATGTTCACGCCGGTTGCATCGTTCGGTCCCTGATTGGTCAGGGTCAGGGTAAAGGTCACGATATCTCCCGGCGTGTAGCTGCCACTGCCATCGGTATCCGTGGTCAGGCTGACCGCCTTGTCCAGAGCCAGATCCGTGGCCAGCACCAGACTCACCAGATGATCTTCCACTTCACCATCCGCAGCCATGCCCACAGGCGAGGATACCCCACCACTGGACAGGCGGAAACGCGTATGGATGTTTCCGGGCACGGCGCTCGCCGGCACCGCGACCACCAGGTTGTTGGCGCCAGCCGCCAGATTCACCCCGGCAGCGATCCGTTCACCGGCATCGGCGAAATCACCATCACCGTTGAAGTCCGCCCAGGCATCCAGCACACCGGCCTCGCTGGCGGTTACCGTCACATCGGTATTGGCGCCAGCGACCCAGGGTTCGTTGAAGGAAACACCGTCCTCATCATCGCCCCCGCTACAGGTGCCGGCCACGGGCGTACCAGACGCGTTGTCGTCACCGTCGTCATTGGCGCCCGGGGCGCCGTCCTGCTCACCGTCCACACAAGAGCCGAGATACAGGCTGGAGGCGGCATCGAACGCATGGGCCGCGCCGTTGGAGGCCCTGAGGGTGCCATAGCTGTTGGGCAGGTCACCCATGTCGGTACTCATCACGGTCACCAGGTAGTCTTCCACCTCGCCATCGGGCACCGCGCCATCGGGAGTGGCCACACCAGCGGAACTGAAACGGAACCGCATGTAGGTGTCACCCAAGACCGCGTTACAGGGCACGGTGAAGCTCAGGGAATTGCTACCCCCTGTCAGAGGCTGACCATTGAAAACATGCTCGGTGGCGGACCAGCTGCCATCCCCGTCAAAGTCCACCCAGGCATCCAGGACGCCGGCCACATTGGCGGTTACCGTGAGAGCGGTATCGAAACAGGCGGCAACCGGGGTGAGGAAAGTAACACCGTCTTCGTCACCACCTTGACAGGTTCCGACCACGCCGGTACCCGCCGCAACGTCATCACCATCAGCGGCGACACTGGGCTGACCATCCAACTCCGTGTCCACACAGCTACCCAGATACATGGGATGGCTGGCGGCAACACCGTGCATGGCGCCGCCATTTGCGATATCCACGGGATAAGTGGCGGCCGCGTCACCAAAGTCGTTGCCGTTGATGCTGACAACATAGTCCTCGACCTCGCCATCGGGCGCGGGGCCGCCCGGATTCGTGACGCCGCCGGAACTCAGGCGGAAACGGGCGTAACTGCTGCCCGTCACGGCATTGCAGGGAACGGTAACCGTGAGCGGGTTGGCGCCGGCGCTCACTGCCTGGCCATTGAATACACGCTCACCAGCATCGAAACTGCCATTGCCGTTGAAGTCGATCCAGCCATCCAGCAGCGCGTTCCGGTTTGCCGTCACAGTGATGCTGTTCGTCTGGCAGGCAAAGAGATCCGTCCCGCCATTGACGAAGGTCACGCCATCCTCATCGTCCGTACACAGGCCGACCGTGGTGGTGCCAACATTCAGGTCATCACCATTCGCGGCCGCTCCGGGCTGACCATCGGCTTCCGTATCCACGCAGGTGCCCAGCATCAGCGGATCACCCGGATCCACCTGGTGACTGGGACCACCGGCACCGGCGCTGGTCAGGAAGCTGTCAGGCAGGTCGCCCCAGTCCTCGCCAACCACGTCGAGACGGTAATCTTCCACCTCGCCGTCAGCCAGCGCGCCAACGGGAGAGATGGCTCCAGCCGAACTGGTGCAACGGAACCGGGCATACACGGGACCCGGCGTCTGAGCAGCCGGAACAGTCAGGTTCAGGATTGTGGCGTTTCCAGCCGTAACCAGCATGGCATTGGCGACCTGCTCTCCGGCCGCAAAGCTGCCGTCCCGGTTCCAGTCTATCCAGCCGCTGACATTGCAGTCCGCCGGAGATCCGTTGCCCACGGCAATCGTGACATCCAGGGCATCGCCCGGCATGAGGGAGGTGCTGGAGAAGCTAACGCCATCTTCATCATCTCCCGCCGCGGCGCAATTACCGTAGCTGACACCAAACTGACTGTTGTCATCGGCGCTGGCGTCGTCATCCTGATAGATACCGTTATCCGCGTCCACACAGTCTCCAAGGAAGGGAGATCCGGCACCCAGTTGATGCGAGGCCCCCAGATCCAGCGCCGTGGTCTGATATTCCAGCGGCCCCGAGCCGGCGAGCACATCCGGATTGTCGCCATAATCGTAGGCTGGAGTGGTCACACTGGTGGACGTGAAACAGAAATCCACGGTCAAATTGGTGTTGGCGTCACTGTCACCATCGGTGATGGGTTCATTATTGGGGTTCAGGGTAATCGGCAAACTGGCCAGCACCGCCCCAATGTAACCACCGTTGTCGTCACCATTGTAGTCGTCATCCGGATCCGGCGCGGGATCGTTTCCGGTACAGGTTTGCAGACCCGCCAGGGCGCCGCTGCCACTGAAGTTGCCCAGATCCACAACCACCAGATATTCACCGCCATCCAGCGAACCAAAATTGTATCGCCCATCCAGACCATTGGAGGTCAGCGTAATGGTGGATCCCGCATATTCATTGATGGAAGGAATGCCATCACCATTGACGTCACGATACAGATTCAAACGCACGCCATTGATGCCGGTCTCACCATTCTGGGGCTCGAAAATACCGTCATTGTCAGTTTCCAGCCATACCTGATTACCCAGTGACAGCCCCCCATTGGGCAGGGTAATACCCGCATCATGGCTGGGATCATACTGTCCCGCGGTCAAAACGGTGATCTGTCCATACCCCGTGGTGGGGTTGGCGTCGGAATCCACCGTATCATCTCCTCCCTGGTTGACCCCGGTAAAGCCGGTTGCCGAGGCCGGGAAGCTGAACTTGACATAATAGGGAACACCGGGCGCCAGGCCATCGAAGCGATAATGGCCGGGAATACCGTTCACGTCGTCAGCGGTGGCGGTAACCGCCACCATGGTGTCGCCCACACCCGGCGTACCATCACCATTGTCGATGTACAGCTCCACAGAGACGCCATTTACACCGTCATAAGGCGACTCATTCTGAATGCCGTCACCGTTGTAGTCGAACCACACATAGTCCCCCAGGGAGGCCGTCCCCGTGGGCACCAGGCCCGCGTCAATGGTGGGATTATCCTCGTTCACCGCCAGGGTAATCAGACCGGAACAACTGGTAGCCGGATTGATATTGGAATCCTGAGCGGGATCTCCGCCCAGGTTGGGCGTGGTGATGCTATAGGTTGCCGGCGCGTCCATACAGACGTAATAGTCACCTGCCGCCAGTCCGGGGAAGGAATACCAGCCGGATTGACCACCCGGTCCCATGGCGGTGAGCGTGGTGCCCAGTTGCACATCGTCGAAAGTACCGGGCACACCATCATTGCCGGGAGTGTACAGGAACATCTGCACGTCGTTGACACCCGTGGGGCCGTCGTTCTGCAGCCCGTCGCCATTGGTGTCTATCCACACGTAGTCACCCAGGCTGGCGCCGGTACAGGAACCCAGCTCAATGCCCACCTTGTTTGGCTCCGCGCCAAGGGGCGTGCCCAGGTCACTGCGGTAACCTCTCCAGGCAAAGGAGTTATAGGCGATATCACCCACGTTGAGTCCCGCGGGAGCAACCATGTTGAAGACCATTTCCCTGGTGTCGTAGGACACAGCAGGGGCGCCGGTGAACTCCAGCTTGAAGGACTTCACATCGGAAATCGGCGTGGGCGGCACGGTGGTCCAGTTGGGCGCGTCACAACCAGTGGTGGGCCCCCCCACTTCTCCGCGGCAGGGATTTCCGCTGGTGCTGTAGTACACGGTCACCTCGGAAGGCGCCATGATGGGTGAAACCAGGGAGGGCGCCCACTGGGAATCCCGTGGGGTTGTGTCGATCACCCCGGTATCGCCCGTGAAGGGCAGAATATCGATAAGGGTGAAATCCTCCACCGGCACGGTACCGACATTCTGCACAAGGATCTTGTATTGGAAGGCGGAACCACTGAGCACACCGGAAGAAGTGTCGGTAAAGCCGGCGGCATCACAAGTGCCCTTTACCGTCTTATTTGACACCAGTTGCGCCACCGCCTGGATGTCCACCGTACGGTTGCGGGTACACCGCCTGTCCGTGTCGGATCCGTCCTCGTCCATGTCCAGCACGTCATTGATGTGGGAACCGGAACAGCGCTGCCCGATATTGGGTGCGTTGTGCTGCATGCCGAAGGTATTGCCCAGGCTGCCCATGGGAGCGCCATTGCGCACCGTGGTGTCATAGTAAATATACACATAGCTGTCCCGCGGGAAATCGCCAGCCACCGTCCAGGTCCAGCGCAGCAGGGTACGCCCGGTGTTCTTGTAGTTGTCGATCTGCTCGAACACATCCGGAGCGGGCACACCGGAGCCACCGGGATCGGAAAATGACTGGTTGCCGGCATAGATCAGGTCGATGGGCAGCAGATCCGTCAGCACCAGTTGCGTGAGAGGAAGATCAACGCTGGAATAGGAGCTCAAACGGGCACGCAGACGCCAGGAAATGGTTTCCCCGCTGAGGTAGGGCCCGGAATTGGTCATGTCCGCTTTGTCCGGATAGAACTGGACATAGGGATCACTGACCTGGAAGGTCGTGCAGTCCTGCTGATCCGCCAGCGCTGTTCCCGCCGGGTATTCGCTGTGCAGCACGGCGCAGTTCTGTACCGTGTCACCCGGAGAAACCTGGCCGCCGGCATTGTCGGGATTGATGATCTTCCCGTAAATACGGGGACGATTACTCCAACTGCTGGCCCCCATGCCCGGTGCCGCGGTTCCGTAAAGCCAGCGCAGGTTGGTAACGTACACCCCGCCCGGCAGGGAAGGCGCCGCCAGTGTGCTGTTGGTGGCTACATCCGGGGAACTGCCCAGATGCACCCAGACACCGGGATTGTCGGAGCGCTGGTATTCCACGCGAACACCCTCGCCGGCGGCATAGTCCGACAGACCATTGTAGGCACCCGTGGCAACGCGGGTCAGGCTGAATTCCACGGGCAGGGTGTCCTCGATCACCATGTTGGACAGATCCACATTACCGTCATTCGTCGGCCGGAAGTAGTAGTAGTACTCCTGGCCATTGTCGGGCACCGTGCTAAT
Source organism: uncultured Sedimenticola sp. (assembly GCA_964636335.1). GTDB lineage: Bacteria > Pseudomonadota > Gammaproteobacteria > Chromatiales > Chromatiaceae > Thiolapillus. The sequence goes on from CAZWRE010000041.1 coordinate 12,739, forward strand.
GGCCGGGGGAATGGGACCACCCTGGGATTTGTCGAATCCCGGATCCGCATTGGGCACGAACACCTGTACGGGGTGAGTGCTTTCACCCTGGCCGAAGTCGGTTGCCGGATCCGTGGCGGGATCCGTCCCAAGAGGATAACCTTCAGCGGTAAAACGGTTGGTTACATCAACGCCATCAGAAAAATCCGCGCTGTCATACTGCACCCGGACGTACACATCCCGGCTCTGCCCCGCATTGACCGTCAGATTGGACCATTGCAGGGTATTCACCTTGGTATTCTGACAACCGGGCTCGCAATCCGCCGGCGGCGTGGCGCCCAGGAAGATGGGAGGATTGGCGTTGATGTCTCCCAGCGGCAGGGTATCCACGAACGTCATGCTGGAAACATTCAGCTCGCCGCCATTGTAAGCACGCAGGCGGTACTCGGTGGTGCGATCCAGATAGGATGGATTGGTTTGCAGGGTCTTGCTCAGGCTGACATTGACATCCGCGACGGCCGTGACATCCACCGGGCCGGCCGTATCCGGCGTTCCCATGTTCACGCTGGTAGCCGTATTGCTGGCCACGGTTCCGTCCGGCGTGGTGCCGATGGGGAAGCGGACGTTGATCTGCAGATCCCCCGAGTTTCCGGCCGGAAGGGGATCGATCATGTTGAAGGTTACCGTACCATTGCTGCCCACGGAAGGCGCGCTGATGGATGCCACGTCACTGGTGCCCAGAGCGCTGACAAATACCACTTCCGGCGGCAACACGTCCACGATCTGGCCCCCGGTACAATCTCCCGAGGTCAGACTGCAACTATAGCTGAGAATATAACTGAAGACTTCTCCGGTGTGTTTCGTATTCCCCGCATCGACATTGACCACCAGCTTGGAATTGATGCCCGCCATGGCGGGTGAAAGCATCAGAGCAAACAGCAATGCCAGCGAAATACGAAGAGAGGTCACGGTCTTTGTCATGGTCATGGTATCGGTTATCCCCCAGGCTGCAAGCCAGCATGCCGCAGCATTCCAGATCTGTTTCCGGCATTCCGCAGATCACGGAAAACCGGGCTTAATGATTCAAATTCGGGTCTGAAACATGACAAGCGTTACGGTCAAACGGACATAACATCCGATTTACTGCCACGTAAGCGCCAATCCTCAATCCGTGGAGAAAAGCACCCCGACGCACAGAGGTGGAAATCCATTTCGATTTCATGCTGCCACCCGCTCGTCCGGCATCTCCATACAAAATCCCGGACCCATCCCCCTGCCGCCTTGCGTATTCGGGCCAACTTGTTGTTCTGGCGGCGTGGAGCCTCGGCAAAGAATATCCACAACCTGCAATATGTCAATTTTCATCCGGGAAAAAACCTGCCAATTACCCAATAATTCCTCGTAACCTACCCATTGGCTACCTATCGCACAAACATTACCGGGAAATGGCCCTGGCGCCCCGTGATTGCAGAAACATCACCATATCCCGATTACCGGCGCGCGCCGCCCACTGCAACGCTGTCCAGCCACGACTCCGTTCCCGATGATCGATGTCGGCACCAGCTTCAAGCAACAACGCCACAATCTCCCGGTGACCATTGAACGCGGCCAGCATCAGGGCGGTATAACCGCCGTCGTCCTCGGCATCCACGTCAGCGCCATGGTCGAGCAGGCGACGCACCACCCGGGCGTGACCATTGGCGGCCGCTTTCATCAATGGCGTCCAGTCACAGCTGTCACGCGGATCGGCCTGGTTCCGATCCCCGAGCAGCTCTTCGACCAGTGTCAGATCACCTCGCTCGGCCGCCACCACCAGATCAGGAGGAGGAGCCGGCTCCTGTTGCGGAGACCGGGAAAAGACAATGACAAGAGGGAGGAAAAAGAGAAAAAGATAGAAAAGCCCGCGCATGGCGCAATGATCCGCCTACCCGGCAGGCCGCGGCAATGATATTACGCAGTATCCTCGCCAGACCCGGCAGGAGCGGCAACCGCACATTTTTCCTTCATGTCATCCGCGTGAACCAACTGCCCATTCACCTTTGCCCCCATGGCCATTTCCAGCAAGGCATAATGCACGGTGCCGCTCACCTTGGCACCAGCGGCCAACTCCACCCTGTTGCAGGCGAACACATCACCGATGATGACGCCATCGAGAACCAGGTTGTCCACCCGGACATCACCTTCGACACGCCCCCCCTGGCTTACCACCAGGGTGGAATTGGTATCGGGCAGCCCCGTGACATTTCCCTTGACGATGCCATCGACGTGCATGCCGGAAGCAAAGCTGACATCTCCGTTGATTCGGGTATCCGCACCCACCACCGTGGCAATGGGGGGCAATCTGAGTTTCTTTACTTTGGCCATGGGATATCTCTATTCATTGACGCCAGGCAAGGCTTCCCCGACGGGCTGCAGGTGTTCTTTCCAGGAAAAACGCCTGCTCAGTTTCTTCAACTCCCTGTTTCGCGGCAGGAACTCGACCAGCAGACTACCGGGCAGGAAGCCTTCCGGCAGCTGGATCTCCCCGGACACATCCTGGTAGTTGGAAAACTCCAGCTTGACCACCTTCTCTCCATCCGGCGAAAACTCCGAACGGTCCAAACGCTTGCTCTTGCCCTTGAGTTTCCCCGAGACCTTCATCACCAGTTTGCCGCGGGTCGTTTCCACCTTTTCCAGAACCTGGACGATGGTGAAGCTGTAACGATAATGATTCGGCCCGTCCAGGGGCCGAAGAAAAAGGTTGCGTATGTACAGGGAACCATTGTCATTGGAAATCAGGCTGCGCAGCATTTCCACTTCCGACTTCAGGTCGGCCTTTTCCCTTTGCACGGAAACCAGCCGCTCCTGCAGATCCCGGTTCGCCTCCACCTCGATTTCCGCCTGCCTGCGGTAGCGCACCGCTTCCGACCTGGCTTCCTTCAGGGCTGTTTCAGCCCGCGCAAGATCCCGGCCAAGGCGGGATATCTCACCCTCGCTGCGAACCCGGTCGAATCCTCCCTGGCGGACGCCGAACTCGTAGGCCTGCCAGGCAATACCGCCGATCAGCACCAGCAGCAACAAAAGCCGCCAGTGCCCCCGCCGGTCATGCTGATGCACGATGCGCGGCGACTTGATCCGCTTGGGTTTCACCCTGCCTTGGGTAACGGTTCTCAAGGCAGCAGACCCACCAGGTTCAACCCCTCGGCTTCATCCATGCCGAACATGAGATTCATGTTCTGCACCGCCTGGCCCGCCGCGCCCTTGACCAGATTGTCGATGACGGAAAGAACCACCACCATGTCTCCACCCTGTGGACGATGCAGGGCGATACGGCAGGTGTTTCCACCACGCACCGAACGCGTCTCAGGGTGCGAGCCCGCGGGCATGACATCCACGAATGGCTCGTCGGCATAGGCCTGCTCATAGAGCGCCTGCAGATCGGCATCCCCCTTTACCCGCGCATACAGGGTTGCATGGATACCGCGAATCATGGGCAACAGGTGCGGCACGAAAGTCAGGGAAACATCCTGTCCCAGGGCTCGGGCCAGATTCTGGCTGATCTCCGGCTGGTGCCTGTGACCGGGAACGGCATAGGCCTTGAAGCTCTCCCCGGTCTCGGCCATGAGCATGGCGGCATTGGCCCCCCGCCCCGCCCCGCTGACGCCGGACTTGCAGTCCGCCACCAGGGCATCCAGCTCCACAACCCCCGTTCTGAGCAGGGGCAGAAAACCCAGGGTTACCGCCGTGGGATAACAGCCGGGATTGGCCACCAGCCGCGCCTTCGCGATCTCGCCCCGGAACAGCTCCGGCAGACCGTACACGGCCTCGGGCACCAGTTCCGGGCAGGCGTGCTCCATACCGTACCACTGCTGCCAGACCTTCAGGTCCTGGATACGAAAATCCGCCGCCAGGTCGATAACCCGCACGCCGGCCGCCAGCAGCGCCGGCGCCTGCTTCATGGCAATACCGTTGGGCGTGGCGAAGAACACCAGGTCGCACTGCTTCAGGGCTGTCTCATCCGGCTCGGTGAAGCACAGGTCGGTATAGCCACGCAGGTTGGGATACATGTCCGCCACGGAGCGCCCCGCCTCCGAGCGTGAGGTAATCACGGCCAGCTCCACGCCGGGATGACGCACCAGCAGCCTGAGCAGCTCCACACCCGTGTATCCGGTGCCGCCGACAATACCGATCTTGACCATTTCTTCTTCCAATCAGTCCGGGGAAAGGGCATATTCTACAACATGTCGCTTCGCGCCTACTGATACAAGTCTGCACATGGAGTCACAAACCATAGGTTCCATCGCCCTGATGCTGGGCGCCGGCTGGGCTTCCGGCATCAACCTCTATGCCGCCATGCTGGTGCTGGGCTGGATGGGCATGAGCGGCCAGGTCGATCTGCCGCCGGGGCTGGAAGTACTCAGCAACCCCATGGTCATGGGCGCCGCCGGCCTGATGTTCGTGGTGGAATTCTTCGCCGACAAGATTCCCGGCCTGGACAGCCTGTGGGACGGGATACATACGTTCATTCGCATTCCCGCCGGGGCACTCATGGCTGCCGGCGCGGCACAAGGCCTGGACATGGGCACCGCCGGGGAGCTGACGGGATTGATACTGGGAGGCAGCCTGGCGGCCACCAGTCATGCAAGCAAGGCCAGCACACGGGCCCTGATCAACACCTCTCCCGAGCCCGTAAGCAACTGGACCGCATCTGTTACCGAGGATCTGGCCGTGGTGGGCGGCCTGTGGACCGCCCTCAATCACCCCTGGCTGTTTCTCCTGCTGCTGACGCTTTTCATCCTGCTGGCTGCCTGGTTGCTACCAAAGATATGGCATCTGCTCCGGGCCGCCGGAAAAACCCTGTTCAACTGGTTTCGCAAACCACCAAGCACTACGGATTCCAACCAACAACCCGGAGAATAACTCATGTCCCCATGGCCCTGGCTCAAGGCCCTTCATCTCATTTTCATGATCAGTTGGTTCGTGGGCCTGTTCTACCTGCCCCGCCTGTTCGTGCATCACGCCATGTCCCTGGATCAGCCGGCGCTGGACGAAAAGTTCAAGGAAATGGAGCGCAAGCTGTACTATTTTGTCACGCCCTGGATGATTCTCACCCTGGTATTCGGCACCTGGATGCTGATCGCGGGCGCCTGGACGGCCTACGGCAGCATGATGTGGCTGCACATCAAACTGTTACTGGTGGGCGTACTGGTGGCATACCACTTCTGGTGCCGCAAACTGATGATGGATTTCCGGGATGGCAGGAACCGCCATTCCCACACGTGGTACCGCTGGTTCAACGAGTTCCCCCTGCTGTTGCTGGTGGCCATCGTATTGCTGGCGGTATTCAAGCCTTTCTGAGCAGCTGCTTTGGCCCCGACCTCCAGGGATGGAGGAAATACCGAAACTGCCGAACAGATACACGGATGCGCTGTAGCAGAACAACGCCAGAGCAATTTTCCGTCCATCCCCGGACATGAAAAAAGGCGCCGAAGCGCCTTTAATAATTGAGAAACAACCAGCGGGTATGCTCAACCGCAGCCGCCACCGGTGTTGGAACTGCAGGTGCCACAACCACCGCCCACGGGCTGGAGGTTGTTGAACACGAAACGCGCATCGTCGCCATCATTGGCCACGAAATCGATTTCCACGCCTTTCAGGTACCCCAGGGTGCCATTATCCACGATGAGCTTGAAGCCCTCGTATTCGCGCACATTGTCTTCACCGCTGAGCTGATCGGTAAAGGTCATGCCAAAATTGACGCCACTGCAGCCACCGGGGGTGGCATAGACGCGTACGCCTTCGATGGGCTCCTCCACCTGACCGGCCAGTTCCTGCATCTTCTGCTGGGCGGACTCGGTGAGGGTCAGATCATCGTCGCTGAGTTGGTTAACGTTTGCCGTCATGGGATATCACCTGCTCTATATATATGTAACGATCACGGGATTCTAGCATGACCCGACAGTGCGCATCCATGGGACTTCTGGTGGATTTGCCCGTATCCATGAATATTCGAATATAAGAAATCAAAACCATGCTTGATGTAGGTCAATGTCCTTTTTCCCGGCACAGTCCACATTTACCCTACGGCGTTTACCGGAAATTCGGTGTTCGCGTATTTTTCTCGCGAACCGGAAGATTGACTTTCGGTTCAATTTACCAACTGTGGGGTAATCTGACATGTTTAAGACCAAACTCCGTACATCCGCATTGAGCATGGCCGTGGGGCTTGCCATTTCCGGCATGGCAACCACTGCCGGCGCCGCCAACCAGGCGCCCAAGATGACCGACGCGGAATTCGAAAAAGGAAAAACCATCTACTTCCAGCGTTGCGCAGGCTGCCACGGCACCTTGCGCAAGGGCGCCACGGGCAAGAACCTGGAGCCCAAAAACACCATCAAGCTGGGCCAGAAGCGTCTGGAAAAGATCATCACCTACGGTACAGAAGGGGGCATGAACAACTTTGATGACATCCTGACCAAGGATGAAATCACCCTGATGGCCAAGTACATCCAGCAGGAGCCGCCCATTCCGCCGGAGATGCCCCTCAAGCTCATGAAAGAGCGTCACAAGGTCTATGTGGATCCCAAGGATTATCCTACCAAGCCCCTGCACGGCCGCAACTGGAAGAACTTCTTCCTGGTCATCGAGCGTGACGTGGGCAAGATCGCCATCATCGACGGCGACAAGAAGGAAATCGTTGCCCACATCCCCACCGGCTACGCGGTACACGTACTCAAGGCCGTGGAGCATCATGAAGGCATGCACGTGGACAACCCCGGCCGCTTCTGGTACGTCATGGGCCGCGACGGCATGATGACCAAGGTGGATCTGTGGCAGACTCCCGACAAGATGAAGGTTGCCCAGACCCAGGTTGCCTATGACGCCCGTGACGTAGCCGTATCCGGCGATGGCAAGTATGTCATCGGTGGCGGTTACTGGCCGCCGCACTTCGTCATCCTCGACGCCCTGACCATGGAGCCTCTGAAAGTGGTCTCCGCCCGCGGCGTGAATGTGGATGGCGAATATGTCAACGAATCCCGCGTGGCCGCGGTTTACGACACGCCCCTGGCGCCGAGCTGGCTGGTTTCCATGAAGGAACTGGGCCAGATGTGGCAGGTGGACTACTCCGACCTGGACAATCTTCAGATCACCATGATCAATTCCGCCAAGTACCTGCATGACGGCTTCTACGATCCCAGCGGCCGTTACTTCCAGATTGCCGCCAACGCCTCCAACAAGATGGTGGTCATCGATACCGTTGAGCGCAAGCTGGAAGCCATGATCGACGTGGACAAGAAACCGCACCCCGGTCCCGGCGCCAACTGGATCGATCCCAAGTGCGGCCCCGTGGGCGGCACCACTCACCTGGGTGTGGGCAAAGTCACCGTCTGGGGCAACGATCCCAAGGGTCATCCCGACCAGGCCTGGAAGATCTGCTACGAAGTGGAAACCGACGGTCCGGGTGTGTTCATCCGCACCCATCCCAAGTCCCAGTACGTATGGGCTGACCAGACCAAGCACCCGGATCCCGAAGTGCAGCAGTCCATCCAGGTCATCGACAAGAAGACCCGGGAGATCGTCAAGACCATCCGCCTGACCGAAAAGAAAGGCTACGCGGCCGTTCACATCGAGTTCAACGCCGATGGTTCCGAAGTCTGGACTTCCGTCTGGAACCGCGCGGACTCCAAGAAGCCCAATGGCGAAATCATCATCTTCGACGCCAAGACGCTCAAGGAGAAGGCTCGCATCAAGGGTCTGTACGCGCCTACCGGCAAGTTCAACGTGTACAACCGCGTGAATCACGTGACCTGATTCAGCCCGAATCAGTAGCGTAAACAAAAGGCGGGTATGGGCATCGTTCATGCCCGCCTTTTTCTTCTCCCTGGCAGGAGCATCAGGGTTCAGGGCAGGGACCGCCGACACCATTCCCTTTCAACCGGTCTGTTGGCATTGCCATCGGAGTGAACCGTCATGACTGACAATACCAAACGCAAGCTGAGCTTTGGCGCAGCCTTCATGTTCTTTATCCTCGGCATCATCTTCTGGGGCGGCTTCAACTGGGCCATGGAAAAGACCAATACCCTGGAATTCTGCATCAGTTGTCATGAAATGAAAGACAACGTCTACCAGGAATACAAGCCGACCATCCATTATTCCAACCGCACCGGCGTACGGGCCACCTGCCCTGACTGTCACGTGCCCAAGGAATGGATCTATAAGGTCATCCGCAAGATTCAGGCCAGCAACGAGCTGTACCACCATTTCATCGTGAAAGACGTGGATACGCCGGAAAAATTCGACGCCAAGCGCCTCGAACTGGCCAAGCATGTCTGGAAAGCCATGAAGGAAACGGATTCCAGGGAATGCCGCAACTGCCACAACTTCGAATCCATGAATCCCAAGTTCCAGCGTCCCCGGGCGCGCAAGCAGCATCTGAACGCCTTCCAGACCGGCCAGACCTGCATCGACTGCCACAAGGGCATTGCCCACAAGAACGTGCGCAGCCTGCTTACCGACGAAGAACTGGAAAAACTCGAAGCACCCTACCCCGCCTATGTGCGTAAAGTACCTGAAATGTACAAGGCCGGCCTGAAGGAAGTCGAGGCCATGGAAGCCGAAAAGGCCGCCAAGGAAAAAGCCGAGAAGGAAAAGGCCCGAGCAGCGGCCAAGGCCGCCAAGGAGGCCGAGAAGAAGCGCATCGAGGCCGCCGTGGCCGCCGCCCTGGCCGCCCAGGCCGCAAGCGCCGGCGGTGAAGGCGCTTCAGCCACCGCAGCCACCGCTGCCGCCGCCAGCGGTGGCGAAGGCTTTGGCGTGGACTGGGGCAATGCACCCGAACGGGAGATCACCCTGTTCTACCCGGGACAAACCTCTATCGAATGGGTGCTCAATGGCCGTGACCATGGTGGGGCCCGTCCCTTCGACAAGGGCGGCGACCGCTGCTTCACCTGCCACGACAAGGAAACCGCGGACATGGGCAAGAAAATGGTCACTGGCGAAAAGGCCGAGGAGACCCCCATTCCCGGCAAGCGTGGCAGCATTCCGGTAAAGGTTCAGGCCGCTCATGACGCCGACAACATCTACCTGCGCTTCGAATGGGAAGACACGGATCATGTACCCGTACCCTTCGTGGACGGGGGCAAGATGGATCCGGAGAATCCCATGAAAATCGCCATCATGCTGGCCACCGACGAAGTCGAGTATGCCGACCGGGCCGGCTGCTGGGGCACCTGTCACCACGACGCCCGCAACATGCCCCACGCACCCGACCAGGCTACCCTGGACGCCAGCGAAGCGGCCAAGGTCATCGATCTGAAGAACGGTGTCACCAAGTACCTCAAGGAAAGCCGCACCAAGATCGAGGTCAAGGGCCGTCGGGGCAAGAAGCGCGGTGGCTGGGACAAGCTCAAGAGCCCTGAGGAAATCGCCGAACTGCTGAAATCCGGCACCTTCATGGATCTCATGCGCTACAAGTCCGGCAAGGGCGAAACCGAGAACGGCTACATTCTCGAACAGCGCCATATGAGCGGCGGCGGCGAGTTCCTGGCCAATGCCCGCAAGGAGGGCAACACCTGGATCGTCGAAATGAAGCGAGCCCTGAAGACCGGCAAGCCGGGCGACATCGATATCGAGCCTGGCAAGCTGTACAACTTCGGCTTCGCCATTCACGACGACTACAGCAACGGCCGCTTCCACCATGTCTCCCTGGGCTACAAGCTCGGGCTGGACAACGAGGAAGCCGAGATCAACGCCACCGGCAAATAAGCCACCACGCCTTTGGGCGTTGCCGGGCCGGCAGGCGCAAGCCTGTCGGCCCTTTTTCATGCCCACAAGTGTAGAATGACGACTCGGGCACAAACACATTGCCGCGGGGCGCGTTGACAACCGCACGGATGCAGGAGCGGTTGCCGAGCCCGTGAAACGCACCATGGTTTCCAAGACCCCAAGAGCACAACCGATGACAGGAGGAATCCATCAATGAAGAAGATACCTGCCAAGGTCCTGTTCCCCATCATCCTGCTGTTCCTCGGCAGCCTCGCCACGGCAGCGGAACCCGGCGTAACCCAGGTCGACATCATCAAGTTCAAGTTCACACCGGCGGAAATCACCATCGACAAAGGCAGCAAGGTAGTCTGGACCAATAGGGAAAAGCGCCAGTACCACAGCGTCTGGTTCGAGGCCCTGGGTGAACCGGAACCGGATTACCTGTTTCCCGGCGACAGCTATGAGCGGGTGTTCCCAGAAGCCGGGGACTTTCCCTACCGTTGCGGCCCGCACCCGGAAATGACCGGGGTGGTGCATGTGAAATAGCCCGGGACGACCAACAGGCCAACCGTTTCAGTCGCGCATTCAGCACATTACCCATGACATCCAGGGCGGGCGGGACTTGAGCGCGGCGAATTTCCGCCGGCTCATGTACCCGGATTTCGGTGTTTGAAAATGATTTGACCTCAATCAATGTTGGGTACCGGCGCTGACGGTACATTGAACCTCAATCCAATGGCCTGGAACCGCCCGACCGATGAACCTGTTTCGACTGACCATGCTGGCGGCCTTCGCGCTCGGAATCAGCGCGGTGGCCCGCGCCAACGCCGGGCCCGACAGTCAGCGGCAGGCGGAGATACTGTACCTGCTTCGCCACGACTGCGGTTCCTGCCACGGCATGCGCCTCGAAGGCGGCCTGGGACCACCTCTCACGCCTCCGGCCCTGAGCCGCCTCAGCAACGAACAGATCGTCGCCACCATTTTGTATGGTCGTCCGGGAACGCCCATGCCGCCCTGGCATCCCTTTCTGTCCCCCGAGGAGGCCCACTGGCTGGCCGGAAAACTCAAGCAGGGGGCAATGCGGTGAAGCACCTGCTACTGGTTCTGCTGCTCTCCCTGCAGGCCCTGGCACAGGCGGAATGCCTGACCCGGGGCACCGGCGATATGGGCGTCATCATCGAGCGCGCCAGCGGCAGCCTGCTGGTCATCGACACCAGTGAGCACGACGCCCTGTTCCGGGTTAGCGGCCTGGGCGACCTGTCCCATGCCTCGGTGGTGTTTTCCCGGGACGAGCGCTACGCCTATGTCTTCGGCCGGGACGGCGGCCTCACCCAGGTGGACATTCTCTGCGGCCTCATCGTCAAGCGCATCATCCAGGGCGGCAACAGCATTGGGGGCGCCATCTCCCAGGACGGCAAGCTGGTGGCTGTGTCAAACTACAAGCCCGGCGGTGTGAAGGTGTTTTCCGCCGCCGACCTGTCCCTGGTGGCGGACATCCCCGCCACTCCCTTCAAGGACAAGCGCTCCAAGACCGTGGGGCTGGTGGACGCCCCGGATCAGCGTTTCGTGTTCGCCCTGTACGATACCGGCGAGACCTGGATCCTGGACATGACCGATCCCGGGCACCCCGGCATCACCAGATTCACCGACACCGGCCGCCTGCCCTATGACGGCCTCATCACTCCCGACGGCCGCTATTACATCAACGGCCTGTTCGGCGAGGACGGCCTGGCCCTGCTGGATCTGTGGCACCCGGAAAAGGGCGTCCGGCGCATTCTCGATCACTATGGCAAGGGCGAACAGCAGCTCCCCGTGTACAAGATGCCCCACCTGGAAGGCTGGGCCATCGCCGGCAACCGGGCCTTCCTGCCCGCCGTGGGCCACCACGAAGTGCTGGTGGTAAACACCGATGACTGGAAGGAAGCAGGGCGCATCCCTGTCCACGGCCAGCCGGTCTTCGTCATGGCCCGCCCGGACGGCCGCCAGCTATGGGTGAACTTCGCCTTTCCGAACAACGATACGGTACAGGTCATCGACAGCGAGACCCTGAAGATCATCAAGACCCTGAAGACGGGCAAGGGCACCCTGCACATGGAATTTACCCCTCGGGGAGAGGAAGTCTGGATATCCGTGCGCGACAGGGACGAGATCCAGATCTATGACACCCGCACCCTGGAACTCAAGCAGCGCCTGAAGGCGCGAAAGCCCAGCGGCATCTTCTTCACCAACCGCGCCCACAAGACAGGACTGTGACCATGACCGCCATTGCCGCCCGCAACTATCCTGCCATGACCAAGGCCCTCGAACCCCAACTGTCCACCCTGGAAAAACGCCTGCTCAACGAGTACCAGAAAGGCTTTCCCCTCAGTGTCACGCCCTACGCGGATATCGCCCGGGAGCTGGGCGCTTCCGAGGCCCTGGTGCTGGAGATTCTAAAGCGTCTCAAGGACAGGGGCTACATCAGCCGCATCGGCCCGGTATTCAAGCCGAAGAAGGTGGGCGCCAGCACCCTGGCGGCCATGGCCGTGCCCACCGAGAACCTGCGCCAGGTGGCCGCCATCATCAGCAGCTACGAGGAAGTGAACCACAATTACGAGCGGGAACACGACTACAACCTGTGGTTCGTGATCACGGCGCGGGACGAGGAGCATCTGCGCGAGGTGCTGGAAGAAATGGAAACGCGCACCGGCTATCCGGTCATGGATCTTCCCCTGGAAGAACAGTTCCATATCGACCTGGGCTTTCCCCTATGGTGCTGAACGAGACCGAACAACGCCTCATCGGCCTGATCCAGGGCGGCCTGCCCATCAGCAGCCGCCCCTGGGCGGAAATCGCCCGACAGATGGACCTGGAAGAAGACGAGGTGCTGGATCAGGTGCGCAACCTGCAGGAACGCGGCCTCATCAAGCGTTTCGGCCTGGTGGTGCGCCATCACGAACTGGGCTACACCGCCAACGCCATGGTGGTCTGGGATGTTCCCGACGACCGGGTGCGGGCCGTGGGCGAGGCCCTGGGTCGCCACGACTGCGTGACCCTGTGCTACCAGCGCCCCCGCCGCCTGCCCCAGTGGCCCTACAACCTGTTCTGCATGATACACGGCAAGGACAGGGAGCGGGTGCTGGCCATTATCGACGAACTGGTGGAAGCCGAGGGTTTGCAGGACATTTCCCATGAGGTATTGTTCAGTGGCGAGCGCTTCAAGCAGCGCGGCGCGAAATATCTCTGACAACCCACTGGACAACCCCCTTGGACGCCATAGACCGCGCCATCATCAACAAGCTGCAGAAAGGCCTGCCCATCTGCCCGCGCCCCTATGAACAGGCCGCGGCGGAGTTCGGCATCAGTGAAGGCGAGCTGATTCAGCGCCTGAAGGCCATGCTGGATGACAAACGCCTGTCCCGCTTCGGCCCCCTGTTCCATGCCGAGCGCATGGGCGGCGGCCTGAGCCTGTGCGCCATGGCGTTGCCCGAAGACGATTTCGAAAGGGTCGCGGAGCAGGTGAACGCCTATCCCGAGGTGGCCCACAACTACGCCCGGGATCATGAGCTGAACATGTGGTTCGTACTGGCCACGGAAACCCCGCAGCGCATCGACGAAGTGCTGGAAGAAATCGAGGCGCGGACCGGCTATCCCGTATACAACATGCCCAAACGCGAGGAGTTCTTCGTGGGCCTGCATTTCGAGGTTTGATCATGGGCGGACACGACCACGAAAGCCTCCCCATGGATGACCTGGATCGGGCCATCGTCCTGGCCACCCAGGCGGGCCTGCCCCTGACGGCCCGGCCCTACGCCGCCGTGGCGGAGCAAGTGGGCAGCGACGAGGCCACGGTCATGACGCGCATGCAGGCCATGCAGGAAAGCGGCGTCATCCGTCGCATCGGCGCCGTGCCCAATCACTACGTACTGGGGTTCCGCGGCAACGGCATGAGCGTCTGGGACGTTCCCGATGAGCGTATCCGCGCCTGCGGCGAAATGATCGGCGGCCTGGATTTCGTCAGCCACGCCTATCACCGGCCGCGCCATCCGCCCCTGTGGAACTACAACCTGTTCGCCATGGTCCATGGCCGCGACCGTAAAGAGGTTCTGGAAAAAGTGGAAAAGATTGCCGCATTGCTGGGCGACGACGACCGCGGCCATGAAGTCCTGTTCAGCACCCGCATCCTCAAAAAAACCGGTCTGCGCCTGCCTGGAACCTCATGATGCCCGGCCCGACACCACCTGATCGCAGGGTGCTATGAGCAAAGCGAATTGCACCACAAACCCGAGCACGGCGCGGTTCATGTCGCAGACGCGACGCCAACCCTCTCCCGCGCCGGGGTACAATGGGCCGTGTACATCAGGCCACCAACGCACAGAGACATGAACCCATGTTCCGCATCTCGCAATTCATGAAGGAAGTCCTGGACCCCAAGCCCCTGGGAGCAAAGCGCAATCCGCCCGGCCCCGTGGTCATCTGGAACCTCATCCGTCGCTGCAACCTCACCTGCAAGCACTGCTATTCCATTTCCGCGGATACGGACTTTCCCAATGAACTGAGCACGGAGCAGGTGTTCGAAGTGATGGACGACCTGAAGCGCTTCGGCGTACCGGTGCTCATCCTCTCCGGCGGCGAACCCCTGCTGCGCCCGGACATCTTCGATATCGCCCACCGGGCCAAGGCCATGGGCTTCTACACCGCCCTGTCCACCAACGGCACCCTTATCGACGACAGCAACATCGAGAAGATTGCCGAGGTGGGCTTCGACTACCTGGGCATCTCCATCGACGGCATCAGGGAAACCCACGACAAATTCCGCCGCAAGGAAGGCGCCTTCGACGCCTCCATGGCCGCCCTGCGCCGCTGTCACGACCTGGGCATCAAGGTCGGCCTGCGCTTCACCATGACCCAGGACAATGCCGCCGAACTGCCCCGGCTGCTCCAGCTCATGGACGACGAAGGCATAGACAAGTTCTATTTCTCCCACCTCAACTATGCCGGCCGCGGCAACAAGAATCGCAAGGACGACACCCACTTCAAGACCACCCGCTGGGCCATGGACCTGCTCTTCGAGCGCGCCATGGCCGACATCCGGGCCGGGCGCGACACGGAGTTCGTCACCGGCAACAACGACGCCGACGGCGTGTACCTGCTGCACTGGGTGGAAAAGCGCTACCCGGAACGGGCCGAACACATCCACGCGAAACTGGTGCAGTGGGGCGGCAACAGCTCGGGGGTGAACATATCCAACATCGACAACCAGGGAAGGGTGCATCCCGACACCATGTGGTGGCACTACGACCTGGGCAACGTCAAGGAGCGCCCCTTCTCGGAAATCTGGCAGGACACTTCCGACCCCATCATGGCCGGGCTCAAGCAGCGTCCCCGCCCGGTAAAGGGCCGCTGTGGCCGATGTGCCTACCTGGATATCTGCAACGGCAACACCCGCGTGCGCGCCCTGCAACTCACGGAAGACCCCTGGGCGGAAGACCCGGCCTGCTATCTCGGCGACGAGGAGATCGGCCTGTGAATACCCTGGGATGCAACAGACGAAGCGAGCCTCACCGCTCTTGTACGGTAAACCGGAACCGCAGGGTGCAATGAGCACCGCGAATCGCACCATGCAACCGTAATCATCGAGGAAAAGGTTTGTGAACGAACGCAAAACCCATTGGGAAAAGGTCTACCAGAACAAGGGCGAGGATGAAACCAGCTGGTTCCAGCCCAGGCCGGAAACCTCCCTGGCGCTCATCCGGGCCACCGGCGAACCCAGGGACGCCGCCTTCATCGACGTGGGCGGCGGCGCCTCACGGCTGGTGGATCACCTGCTGGATGATGGCTGGACCCGGCTGAGCGTGCTGGACATCGCCCCCAGCGCCCTGCAAACCGTCCGGGCCCGTCTGGGCCACAGGGCCGATACGGTGAACTGGCTGGAAGCCGACCTGCTGGAAGCCCGGCTGCCGGGCACCTGGCGCATCTGGCACGACCGGGCGGTATTCCACTTCCTCACCCGGGAAAGTGACCGGGCCCGCTATCTCGAACAACTGAAAAACCACCTGGAACCCGGCGGCCATGTCATCATCGCCACCTTCGCCCCGGACGGGCCGGAAGCCTGCAGCGGCCTGCCCGTGCAAAGATACGCCCCTGACGAACTGGCCCACACCCTGGGAGACCATTTCCGGCTGGAAGAAACCGTTACCGAAGACCACCATACCCCGGCGGGCAAGACCCAGTCCTTCATCTATTGCCGCTTCCTGCGCGAAATTCAATAGAATATGCACTGACCGAAGATGGTGCGTTTCGCAAGCTCAACAAACCGGAACCGTAGGGTGCAATGAGCATCACGAATTGCACCAAATCCGCCCTACATGGTGGGTTTCGTACCTCAACCCACCCTGCAACCAACCGGAACCATGAAGAATCCTGTTAAATACCTGCCCTTCATCCTGTTGTTTTTCACCACGGCCACCCTGGCGGTGGAAGACGCCCCCGCCCTTTATCAGCAACATTGCGCCCAGTGCCACAACCCCGACCGCCTGGGCGCCCAGGGCCCCGCCCTGCTGCCCCAGAACCTGAAGCGCCTAAAGAAGAAAAAGGCCATGCAGGTCATCAGCCAGGGCCGCCCGGCCACCCAGATGCCGGCCTTTGGCGACAAGCTCAAACCGGAACAGATCCAGGCCCTGGTGGACTACATCTACACACCCCTGGAGAAGATGCCCGTCTGGGACATGACCGCCATCAAGGCCAGCCAGGTCATTCATCACCAGGCCGGCAGTCTTCCAAACCAGCCCGGTTATCAGGCCAATATGGACAACCTGTTCGTGGTGGTGGAGCTGGGGGATCATCATTTCACCCTGCTGGACGGCGACCGCTTCAAGCCCTTGGGCCGCTTTCCCACCCGCTTCGCCGTCCACGGCGGCCCCAAATGGGCCAGCGGCGGACGCTATGTGTATTTCCTGTCCCGGGACGGCTGGGTAAGCAAGTTCGATGTGTACAACCGGGTATGGACGGCGGAGATACGCGCCGGCATCAACGCCCGCAACCTGGCTGTGTCCCACGACGGCAAAACAGTCATCGTCGCAAACTATCTGCCCCACAACCTGGTGTTGCTGGACGCGGCAAACCTCGATCCCCTGAAAATCATTCCCGCCGTGGCCGAGGACGGCACCAGCTCGCGGGTCAGCGCCGTCTATACCGCCGACCCCCGTAACAGTTTCGTGGCCGCCCTCAAGGACGCGCCGGAACTGTGGGAAATCAACTACGAAGACGAGCCGCCGCCCGGCTTCGGCCAGTGGGTGCACGATTACCGTCCGGATTCCGGCGAACTGGAGAAAACTTCCCGCTTCCCCGTCAAGCGTATCCATCTCGACCGGGTGCTGGACGATTTCTTTCTCACCCAGGACTATGAAAAGGTGGTCGGCAGTTCCCGTTCCGGAGGCACCGTGGTCTATGACCTGGACCTGAAACGCAAGATGGCGGAAATCGACCTGCCGGGCATGCCCCATCTCAGTTCCGCCATCACCTGGGAAAGAAACGGCACCCGGGTACTGGCCACGCCGAATATCCGCAAGCCGGAAATCACCGTGGTGGACACCCACACATGGCAAGTCATCCAGCGTATTCCCACCCAGGGTCCGGGATTCTTCATGCGCAGCCACGAGAACAGCCCCTATGCCTGGACGGACGTGTTCTTCGGTCCCAACCGGGATCTCATGCACGTCATCGACAAGCAGTCCCTGAAGATCGTCAAGACCCTCAAGCCCGCTCCCGGCAAGACCTCCGCCCACGTGGAATTCACCCGGGACGGCAAGTATGCCCTGGTGAGCATCTGGGATATGGACGGCGCCATTGTGATCTATGACGCCAAAACCCTGGAAGAAGTGAAACGCATCCCCATGAAGAAGCCCTCGGGGAAGTACAATGTACACAACAAGCTGGGCCGCTCCGAAGGCACCAGCCATTGAGGAATACCGAATGAAGACCATTATTGTCCTGTTGCTTGTCCTGTCCGGCGGCGCCCTGCACGCCCAGTCCTACCTGGAGGTGCTGGAAATCATCGACGGCGACACCCTGCGGGTTTCCGTGGGCGGCAAGCCCGTGCAACTGCAACTCAAGGGCCTGGACGCCCCCGAAGACACGGACAACCCCAAGCTGGATTTCGACATGAACCGCACCGGCCTGCCGAAGGAAACCCTGCTGGACATGGGACGGGCGGCCACCGACCATCTGAAAAAGCTGGTAAAACCCGGCCAGCAGATTTCCACTCCCATCGACCTGGAAAACCGCGACCGCTACGGCCGTTTCACCGCCGTGGTGTACAACAGCTCGGAGACTTCCCTGAACGAAGCCATGGTGCGGGACGGCTACGCCCATCCCCTCAAGCCCCAGACCCTGGAAAAGCCCCTGCGCCAGCGCCTGGAACAAGCCTGGAGCGAGGCACAGCGGAAGCAGGCCGGGCTGTTCGCCTCCCACCCACGGGACTTTGAAACCTGGCTCAAGGGTCAGCGCTGAAAGGCGCCAGGCGAGCATTTCCCGTCCATCCCCTGTAAAATCACCGGCCATCGAGAGCAAACCGGGATCCCCCATGAGCACACTGAAGAACGACCGCCTGCTGCGCGCCCTGCTGCGCGAACCTGTTGACATAACCCCCGTGTGGATGATGCGTCAGGCGGGACGCTATCTGCCGGAATACCGCGCCACCCGGGAAAAGGCGGGCGATTTCCTCAGTCTGTGCCAGAATCCGGAGCTGGCCTGTGAAGTCACCATCCAGCCCCTGGATCGTTTTCCCCTGGATGCCGCCATCCTGTTCTCGGACATCCTCACCATCCCCGACGCCATGGGCCTGGGCCTGTATTTCGAGGAAGGCGAAGGACCGCGCTTCGAGCGCCCGGTACAGGACCAGGCGGCCATCGAGGCCCTGCCGATACCCGATCCCGAAGAAGAGCTTGGCTATGTCATGGACGCGGTACGCACCATCCGCCGGGAGCTGGACGGCCGGGTGCCGCTGATCGGCTTCTCCGGCAGCCCCTGGACCCTGGCCACCTACATGGTGGAAGGCGGCAGCACCAAGAACTTCGCCCTGTCCAAGGGCATGATGTTCGACCGTCCGCAGCTCATGCACGCCCTGCTGGACAAGCTGGCCCAATCCGTCACCTCCTACCTCAACGCCCAGATTGCCGCCGGCGCCCAGGCGGTGATGATCTTCGACACCTGGGGCGGCACCCTCACCCC
>CAZWRE010000042.1:0-33701 GCA_964636335.1 uncultured Sedimenticola sp.
ACCAGATGGCGTGGCATACCGCATGTCCCTTCCTGCTCATTGCTTCCGCATGACTGATATGTATGTTGTATCGACAAATGCTGCTCTCGGCATCCCTGCCTTTGCAGCATAAGCACATCCCTGTGGACTCGCCGCTACGGCTGTCCATGGCCTCTCGCGGCATACAGTCCATCCATGGACATAAAAAAAGGCGCCCGAAGGCGCCTGATCCCAATGGGAGGGAGGGAAAAACGGTAGTATCAGCCGGCAATTCCCGGGTTGCCTTTTACACCCACGAGTTTTGGTGTGTTGAGTTTCTTGATTTTCACCGTGCCCTGCTCCTTCAGGTAGTCTGCTACTACGTCCCAAATGGGCCGGCCAGGGGATTTCGAGCCCACAGTGGCCCAGCCGGAAACCATGTATTTCTTGTTGGCTTCGATTTTGGTGCCATTGTCCAGGGTCATGTTGCTGATGCGCTTGCCCATGGTTTGCCCGGGTTCACACACGTAGTCCAGTCCGCCAACACGCACCATGTCGCCACCTTGCTGGTAGTAGGGATCGGCATTGAACAGGTTGTCACACACGTCTTCCAGAATGGCCTTGATTTCCTCACCGGTCATTTCGCGGCGGTAGGTTTCCGGGTAGGTGATGCAGGTCTGATCCATGACATGATCCATGGTGATGTCCTGACCGGGCAGCACCGTGGTGCCCCAGCGGAAGCCGGGAGACAGGGAGATCTGCGCGTCGTTGACCTTGTTCAGGGCGTCGCAGATGATCTGGTCGAAAGTGCCGTTGAAGTTGCCGCGGCGGTAGAGGGTTTCACCTGCCACGGCCAGCTTCTTCTCCAGCTTGTCCTTGTAGGGAGCACGTACCTTGTCGATGTAGGCCTGCATCTCCTTGTCGGCGGGCAACAGGTTGGAGAACACGGGCAGCAGGCGGTAGCGGTAGCCCTTGAGCTTGCCCTTGCTCACGTCCAGATCCATGACGCCCAGGAACTTGCCGTTGGAGCCGGCATTGGTCACCAGGGTCTTGCCCCCCTTGTTGCTGACTTCCACCGGACGGGGCACGCCGTCGTGGGTGTGGCCGCCGAAGATGACGTCGATGCCACTCACGCGGGAGGCCATCTTCAGATCCACGTCCATGCCGTTGTGGGAGATGACCACTACCAGATCGGGCTTCTCGTTCTCTCTCACATGGTTGACCATGGACTGCATGCGCTCGTCCTGTATGCCGAAAGTCCAGTCGGGAATGAAACGCTGGGGGTTGGCAATGGGCGTGTAGGGGAAGGCCTGGCCGATAACGGCCACGCGCATGCCGTTCACGGACTTCATGGTGTAGGGCTTGAATGCCAGTCCGCTGTCTTCGTCGAAGCCCGCAAAGTCCGCGAATTTGTAGTCGAACAGGGCATCGTCATTGACGCTTACGTTCTGGGCCACGAATTCACCTTTGAAGTCGCCGATATTGGCGATTACTTCTTTGTCCAGGTAGGTGAATTCCCAGTGGCCGGTCATCACGTCCACGCCCAGCAGGTTGCAGGCGCCGACCATGTCCTTGCCGCGGGTCCAGTAGGCGGTACCGGAACCCTGCCAGGTATCGCCGCCATCCAGCAACAGTGTGTTGCCGTCGCCACGCTCCGCGCGCAGGCGCTTCACCAGGGTAGCGAGATGGGAGAAACCGCCTACCTTGCCGAATTTCCTCGCCGCATTTTCAAAATCCAGGTAGGTGAAGGCATGGGCTTCGATACTTCCCGGAGTGATATCGAAGTGTTCCAGGAAAGTCTTGCCCACGATGTGGGGTACCTTGCCCCTTGCCTTGCCTATACCCAGGTTGACGCTGGGCTCGCGGAAATAGATGGGATTTAGCTGGGCATGACAGTCGGTCATGTGCATCAGGCATACGTTGCCAAACCGGGGTACTTCGTACAGGTCGGAAGGTTTGCGCGCGGCGGAAAAAACAGAAGCGGGCAGCATGCCGGCAGCGCCGGCCAGGCCCATCAGTCGCACGAATTCTCGTCTTGATATGGTCATGGTGGAATATCCTGTGGATGACGGTACAGGGAGCCTGCCTCCTTCCGGGCGGAAGGAGGCAGGTTACCGTGGCGGGAGATCAGCGGATCTTGGCGCTGATGGAATCGCTGTTGCCCTTGTTGTCCTTCCAGGACAGTTCGATGGCATCGTCTTTCTTGCCGCCTTCGAACTTGAATGCCAGGTAGGGGTTCTTGGATACGGAGCCGCCCCACTCGCAGTTGATCACTTCCCTGCCATTGTGCTTGCACACCACTTCCTGGATGAAGTGGGCGGGAATCATCTCGCCGGTCTTTTTGTTCTTGCGCAGACCGGTTTCCATGGGGTGGGTGATCAGTGCCTTGACCACGGTTACGCCGTTTTTGGCTTTTGCGCGAATCTTGATGGTTTTAGCCATTGTTTGTTGCCTCTTGGTTGATCAGCCGCCGCAGCCGCCAATGGTGACTTTTACGCCCTTGCGCGCGGAAAACAGTTTGCCGTTGGCCTTGACCACGGCAATGACATCGCCGGTCTTGCCCATTTTTACCCGGGTGGATACGTCCGGCAGGGTGCCTTTGGGCAGATGGAATATGGCGGACAAGGGGGTAGCGTTCTTTTCCACCAGCAGGGTGATGGAATCCACGCCTTTCATCTTGGTGACCACGGAAACCGGCACCACGGCGCCGTTCTCGGCGATATCCGGGGCCTTGATGGTGATGTCCTTGGAAGGTGTGGTCACCGGGTTTCCGCCGGCGGCAGCGATGGCTTCATCGATGCTCTTGGCCGTGAAGGCGTTCTTGTTCCAGGCGGCCAGTACGGCGCCGGGGGTGAGCAGGCCGGCAACCGCGCCGAGAGTGCCTGCGGCCAGTGATCCCTTGAGGAACACACGGCGTTTCTGATTGAAGTTCATAGTGATTTCTCCGTGCTGTGTCAGTGTGTGAATTTAAAAGCGCGGGCCGGCGTTTTTCTGCGCCATGGCCTGCTTGTATCCGGCTTCGGCCTGGAACTTGGCAATCTCCAGAAGCTTGAGCGCCTTGGCATAGTCGCCGGCTTCGGCGGCTTTGATGGCGCTGGGCAGGTACTTCTTCTTGGATTTCTTCCAGCGGATATCACGCCATTCTCCACCTACGGAAGCCGCTTTTTTCACGGCGGCCTGGGTTTCGGCCAGTGCGGCTTCATACTGGGCCTTCATGCTGGCGGGTTTTTCCGGTGTGGTGGCGTTGCAGCCCGCGATGAGCAGGGCCAGGCCAAATGCTGTTATCAATTTTTTCATGTGTCTGTCTCCCCGTTACTCGCGGTAACCCGGCGCGTTGATCTCCAGGCCGTTGGACATATAGGTGTGGAAGTACTCCAGGTTCCGGTATTCTCTGCTCTGTGCCTTGAAGGGACGGGCGCGAACCTGCTTGTTGCATCCTCCGTAACGGCGATGCAGGGTTCCCATGCCGTCGCCCTTGCCTTTCTTGGCCCACTTGGCCCGAAAAACCGGGAAGTGGGTGGTTTGTCCGAGGCCGGTGCTGAGTAACTGGCCGCGAACCCGCTGACCGGCGTAGTACACGTGGCAGTCGGCGCAGGCCATGTTCAGCTGGCCGCGTTTGGCATAGTAGAAGTGCTTGCCTTCTTCGTAGGCTTCCAGGGCCTTTGGATCGTCAGGGACAACCACATTTATCTTCTGACCGCGGGCTTCGTAGCCCAGGTAGGCGCCCAGGTGGGCAATCTTGCCCTTCTTCCAGCCAAAGGGCTTTTCGCCGTTGGCCTTCAGGCACTTGTTGATGTCGCCTTCCAGGGTAACAACCTGCTGGGTCTTGCTGTCCCAGTAAGGGTACTTCACCCGCACCTTGGAAGGGTCCTTGCCGAAGCAACTGGCAAAGCTCTTGCCGTTCTTGAAGGGGGTTTCCCAGATTTCTCGGCCCTTGTCCACGTATTCCTCATAGGGAGGAAACTCCTCCATGGATTCCCACTGCAGGCGCTTGCTGGCATCCAGGGCGTAGGGGCCGTTGCCAAAGTCGTTCAACTGAATGCCGGGAAAACGTTGTTCATAATAAGTGCGGAACTTTTCCAGGTCTTCTTTCGGTCCGGAAAAAGCCGGTGCTGCCGTTGCCACCAGACCGGCGGATAGCAACAGGGTCAATGTCTTTTTCATGATGTGTCCTCTCGCGTCCGGTGGATTACAGGCTGTGAATGAAATCGGTCACCAGGTCGATTTCCTTCTCGGTGAGAATACGATGGCGCCCCATGGGGGGCATGATGCTGTTGGGGTTGGCTACCGTGGCATCCCATATTTGAGCGCGCAACTTGGCGCGATCCGGAAAGCGCTGCTTCATGGCGATGAGCGGGGGGGCAACGGTGCCCGCCAGGGTGCCGCCCGGAATATGGTGGCAAGCCAGGCAGTTGCCCTTTTTGCGATCAAAAGCGATTTTCTTGCCTTCGGCAAGGTCGTTTGCGCTGACCTGGGAAGAAAACACCAGTCCCGCGCACAAGGCCAGGACCGTGGTGGTTCCGCCAAGCCTTTGGGTGAGTTTCGTCATTACATCCTCCAGGGAATAATAAGGATACCGTTGTCGCAGAGCGATTGCTGGCCCGGCAGTATTGCCCGGTGACGGCTAATGCCTGCGAGTTGAATACATGCGTTGATGTATATCCGACGGGTTGCCTTCTCTTCATGGAAGCTTTACCTCGACGTGGTTTGAAGTATGCAGCGCCTGCCCGGTGAGGGAAATTGGCAGATACGGGAAATTGTATTGGGGTTTTCCCTAATAGGGTGTTGAAAAAGTCCTTCCATGGTTTTTTTTCAATTTGGAAAGACCAAAATACGATTTTGTCTTTCCTCCATTTTCGATGGACCACGGTCATTGAAAATGGACGCCCATCCCTGTGCGGCTACAGGCCGCGGAAAACAGTAATTTTCAACAGTCTGCCAGGAGGATGTCCGATGCCCGGTCGCTGACTGGCGGCCAGTATGGGGGATGGCTACCCGGATTCGCTGCTGTCTTCCACGGACAGCACCATGCGCATGAGATCGGACAGGCTGCGGGCTTCCATCTTTTCCATGACCCGGGCGCGATGGGCTTCCACCGTGGACTGGCTCACGGACAGTTCCAGGGCGATGACCTTGTTGCGTTTTCCGGCCACCACCAGCTTCATGACTTCCTGCTCCCTTGGTGTCAGGGTTTCGAGGCGTGAGCGAATTTCCGCCAGCTTGCTGGCGCGTCCCCGCTTGCGTGCGTCCAGATCCAGGGCACGGTGCACGCTGTCCAGCAATGCCTGGTCATTGAAGGGCTTTTCAATGAAGTCCACGGCGCCGGCCTGAACCGCACGTACGGCCATGGGCACGTCGCCATGGCCGGTGATGATGATGACGGGAGGATGAATGGCTTCCGCGGCCAGGCGGGCCTGGAGTTCCAGGCCGCTCATGCCCGGCATACGCACGTCCAGTATCATGCAGCCAGGCCGGGCGGGATCGAACTGCCGCAGGAAGTCGTTGCCGGATTCGAAGGTTTCCACGTGCAGGCCCACGGATTCCATGAGCAGGGCCAGGGCCTGGCGGACTTCCTGGTCGTCATCGACAATGAATACGGTAGCGGGTTTGTCAGTCATTGTTGTGTTGCTTGACGGGTAGGGTGAACCGGAAAACCGCGCCGTTGCTGGCTTGGCTATCGTAATACAGGTTGCCGTTGTGCGCGGTGATTATTCCCATGCTGATGGACAGTCCCAGCCCCATGCCCTGGGGCTTGCTGGTAATGAAAGGGTCAAACAGCTTGTCTCTCACTTCCGGGCTGAGGCCGGGGCCGGTATCCTCCACGGAGGCGATGACCGCGTTGCCGCCCGCTGACCGGGTGCGCAGGGTCAGCAGGCGTTTTTCTTCCGGAACTTCCGACATGGCCTCGATGGCGTTGCGGATCAGGTTCAGGATGACCTGGTCGATCTGTATCTGTTGCGCTTCCACCAGGGGGATGTCGTCGTCCAGATCCCGGATGACACGGACTTGTGCCTTGCGGATCTCCGGTTCCATGAGCATCAGCACTTCCTCCACCAGGTCGTTGAGATTCACCAGCGTGTGACGCGGCTCTTCCTTGCGCACGAACTGGCGAAGCTGCTGGATGATGCCGCCCGCCCGGCGCGCCTGGGCGCCAATGGTTTCAAGAACGTCCAGCACCCGGTCCCGGGGAGCGTCACCGGATTCCAGCAGGCGCATGCAGGCGTCCGCGCTGGTGGCGATGGCCGTAAGGGGCTGGTTCAGCTCATGGGCCATGCCCGAGGCCATTTCACCCATGGTGCTGAGGCGAGCCACATGGGCCAGTTCCATCTGGTATTGCCGGCCGGCTTCCGCCGCCTGTTTGCGTGCGCTGATGTCGCGGAAAACAACCACGGCGCCCTGGATATTGCCTTTTTCATCCCGAATGGGGGTGCTGCTGTATTCCACCGGAAAACTGCTGCCATCCTTTTTCCAGAACAGATCTTCTTCCACATATCGCGGTTTGCCTTCCTCGAAGGTGAGATAGACGGGGCATTCACTGCCGGGGTGGATACTTCCATCCGCCCGGGTGTGATGCAGGATGTGATGCTGGTTCTTGCCGATCAGATCCTTGGCCCGCCAGCCGGTGATTTCCGTAACCGCCTTGTTGATGAAGGTGGCATTGCCATGCAGGTCCACGCCGTAGATGCCGTCGGCCACGGAATCCAGGATGAGGTTGTGCTGGCGTTCCAGCATGCTCTTGGATTTTTTCAGGGCGCGGTTGAGGCGGGCCACCCAGCTGGTCATGATGATCATGAGAGCCAGGAATACCAGCACAGTAAGCAGCCAGTACCAGTACTTGCCGATGGCGTCAGCCAGAGTGAAGCGCACCGGCCGGTCGTAGGGCGGCAGGTGCAGATCCCGCAACAGGTCATGTACGGGCTGGTATTCCAGGGGTGTGGTCCAGCCCGCGTACTCGCCCCACTGGGCGGCGGGCTCCAGGGGAGACATCTGCAACAGGGCCACGGCTACCCGCCGCGCCAGTTGGCTGGGCGTGTGTCGCAGCTTGCTGAATGGCCATTCAGGGTAGAGCCGGGTGCTGTGCGAGAATGGGTGCTCCGGGCTTTTTTTCTGCCCGAGAATCTTGAACTCGCCGGGAAAGGCGGAACCGTCTTCACTCATGAGTTCCAGGATTCCCGTGCGCACCGTGCCCACGGCCACGTCGCCCCGCTGCACCGCCCGCACCACCGCGTCATGGGTGCCGCCGAAACGCAGGGCGGCGGTATCCCGGTAGGGATTGATGCCGATATCCTCGAGTTCCTTCCAGGCCATCTGGAAGCCGCCCAGGGATGTCTTGTCCACGGCCATCAGGGATTTTCCGCGAATGTCCTCCAGGCTGTTGATTTCCCGCCGGTCGGCGCGGGTGAAAATGACCCCGCCAAAGATGTTGGAGGGTTCGCCGTTTATGAGGTTGTTGAGGGTGACGATGCGGGAGATACGGTAGCGCACTTCCATGTTCACGTAGATGCCGGGGTTTACCAGCAGGAAATCCACCTCTCCATTCCTCACGGCGGGTTCGATTTCCCGGAAGTCCAGCGGGATGATGACGAAGTGGTATTCGGGTATGACCCGGGAGAGGTAATCCGCGGTGGGTGACCAGTTGCGCAGGGTGGCCTCGTCACCCCGGTGACTGAGTACGCCGATGGAGACCTCCGGCAGTTCCGCCATCGCCGTGCTCGGCAGGAAGACCGCCATCATCAGGAAGAACCACGACAGGTAACTGCGGAATTCAGCCACGGGGTGCGTCCAGCGTGTAGGGGGATGGATCGATAGAAGGCTCCGTGCCGGTCACCAGTTCACATATCAGGCGGGTGGAGGCGGGCGCCAGCACCACGCCATTGCGGTAATGCCCGGCGTTGATGTACAGGTTCTGCAGTTGCGGGTGGCGACAGACATAGGGAATGCCCGCGGGAGATGCCGGGCGCAGTCCCGCCCAGTGGGCGACCACGGGACAGTCCGCCAGGGCGGGAAACCGGTCGGTTGCCAGTTTTTCCAGTTCCTTCCGGGCCTCGCTGGTGGTGATCTTCTCGAATCCCTTCTCTTCCAGTGTGCTGCCGAACAATACATGCCCGTCCCGGCGGGGGATGATGTAGCGGTTTTCTTCCAGCATCATGTGGCGTATCAGGCCCGGCCTGGTCTTGAACAGCAGCATTTGTCCCCGGACCGGGTGAATGTCGGGAGCGGCGGGCAGTGCCTGGCTCAACCTGCCTGTCCAGGCGCCGGTACAGAGAATGATCTTTTCCGCGCGAAAACCCGTGGACGGCGTTTTCACCTGGGTGATACTGCCGTTTTCAATGTCAAACTCCGTGGCGGGAAAGGTGGTGTGGATCTTTACGCCGCGCTGTTGCAGATCCCTCACCAGTGCCTTCACGAGGCGAGGATTGCGCACCTGCCCGATGTCCGGCATCCACAGTAGTTGATTCGGCGGATTGCGGCGGGCCGGCTCCCGTTTCGCTATGGAAACGCTGTCTTCCACTGACAGCCTGTAGTCCCACTGTCCCGCCCACCGCAGGGCCTGCTCCTGTTCTTCCTTCGCGTGGATGAACAGGCCGGAACGCCTGTACTCGGGATCGATGCCCGTGTCTTCCCGCAACTGCTCACACAAGGCGGGATAAGTTCTGTGCCCGATGACCGCAAGGCGGGTGATGCTGTCCGCGTAGCGCCAGGGATAGAGAGGGGAGATGATGCCACCACCCGCCCAGGAGGATTCTTGGGCGGGTGACGGGTTGCGTTCAATCAGTGTCACTTCCGCCCCTGCCATGTGCATTTCCCTGGCTGTCAGCAGACCCATGATGCCGCCACCGACGACGAGTACGTCACTCATGGCGAAATCCAGGTTTCATGATCCGGCGGGCATTTTGTGACAACGGCATGGTCAGATACCGGTTGGTTTTGCTATGGTTAGATGGTGACTAGTTTATTCCAACAGGGGGTACGGGTGAAACGTGCAATTGTTGCCGCGTTACTGGGCGGGTTGTTCATGGGTAGCGGTCTGGATGCCGCCGTCTATCGTTGGCTGGATGAGAATGGACAAGTGGTCTATTCACAGGTTCCGCCTCCTGGACAGGTTCAGGCGGAGAAAATCCGGGTAAATGCGCCACCGCCCGCAGCGGCAGTGGAGAAGCCTGATGGGATGCCTGATGAGGAGCCTGAGGGAGAAAACGGAGGGAATCCCGCGCTGGATCCCGCCTTGCGCAAGGAATATTGCGACCGCGCCGGCAAGGTGTTGGAGGTGTTGGCGGAGGCGACCCCGGATATGGAATTTCTCACGGAAGATGGAAAAACCGTGAAATATACACGGGAGGAATTGGAGCAGAAAAAGAAAGAAGCCGGGATGGCGGTCAAGGCTTATTGTGACTGAAGTTCGGGATTTGCCCGGAGAAAGCAAACCCGCCATCTGGCGGGTTTTTTTGGTATTGGCTTATTTGGCCCAGGAGTTTTTCCAGGAGTTGTTTACTCGTCTACGTTTAAGTCCATTGGACCATAACTCGTAGAGTTGTACTGAATCGTTGACCTGATCGGTACCAGCACGCCGTCTTGCGCGTAATTTGTAACAGTTTGTTATGGCGCAATTGTTCGTGGGAGCCATTACTCTTATCTGGTAATAACGTTCATTGGCGGGCACATTGGTTGGAACGTTGTTCCAGGTTTGGTTGGGGTAGCCGATGTCCCTGAGGTCGTTTGAGTAACTGGCATTTCTGGCATAAAGCGCTTCCAGTTTCTGAGCCGCTTCGGTCAGTGCCGCCTTGGCGTCAGCCCGGCGGGCCTTGCGCACCTGCTCAAGGTAGTTGGGATAGGCAATGGCCGCAATAATTCCTACTATTGCTACTACAACCATCAGCTCGACCAGGGTAAATCCCATTGTCTTCTTCTGTTCCTGTTTCCTCATAATCATTTCCTGACTATATGCGACGATCGCTGGATTGGCCTGTTACGGCTTTCCTTATCGTGTCGTACAAAGTAATAAATTAGGTTCCTAGTCTTCAGTAACTTCTTCCCAGGAGACGGGGTGGAAGCGATCCGGCCAGCGGGCAGCTTCCTCCAGGCCGACAATGGCCAGGACTTCACCGCCCAGCTTGATGTTGCCGCTATCATCAACGGCCTTCGGGAACATCAGAGCCGGAGTGGGCGGCATGCCGGGGACGCTCAACAGCTTTTTCCTGTCGCCGATGTTCTTGGATGAATTGTCACCATCCATCTCGGCAAAAATGGAAGCACCATTGGTCATGTTAAGGGCATAGAAATGTGATTCACCTGATGTGCTTTGGGCCTCACATGCGTCTAAAATGGCGGTCTGATCCCCCTTATAGGTGGTGAACAGAACCGCATAGTCATAGACCTTGGCTGGAGAAAAGCCCTTCTCGCCCTCTGTAAGGTCGATCAGCCAGCCGTCGGCGGCATTCAGCGCGTTTTGAGCAGCAACCTGTTCGGCAGTATCGCCATCCTGAACCAGGTTATCAGTTGCGTCATACAGGTTGCTCTCCTTGAGAGGATCAGGATAGTCGGGGATGCCGTCCTGGTCACTGTCGACCGGGGCGCTCCAGACATTGGGATCCTTGATCATGTAGAAACGATCATTTTCCACTGATTGGGACAGGGGCTCGGGGCGATGTCCGGAAGTAATCATGAGTGCAAGATACTGAACGCCTCCCTTATTGTAGTAGGCAACTTCCGGCGTATTGAAGAAACGCTGGAAATCCCTGCCATTTTCATCAGCATCGGATGGGTCATTTACATCGGCAACCACGGTAGCGCTGAGGCTGGTGCTGCCGGTGAGTGAGGCCAGCGCCTGATCCGGGATATCCACCCGAATCAGTCGTCCACCCACATCCGCAGCGTACAACCGGTCGGTAATGCCGTTGGCGTTGATATCTACCGGCAGGATGTCGCTGGCTATGGCGTTGTTCATGTTTCCTTTCACGAGATCGTTGTCGGTAATGCTTCGAATCAGATCGCCGGTTTTCGGATTGACGATGTAGATCGCTTTGCCGGTGTTGTCATCGCTGCGGCCAATGGCGGTATCACCGGAATCGAAGACGCCATTGTTGTTGTTGTCCACGAAGCTTTCATCCTGGCCGTCGTCATAGCCACCGCCAAAAATGAGAACCTCCTGTGCGGGGGAACCTTCTATTTCCAGCTTGGTGAAAATGGGTTTTGACCAGGTTTGTCCGAGTTGGGAGAAACTGCCGCTTCCGCCGGATATGATCCATGCCATGCGTGGGTTGCTGGGGTCGGTAATATCCAGAGTATAGTAGTTGTTGCCGCCCCGGCGCATGCCTTGAACCAGGTAACGATGGCCATCATCGGCCTCATAGACCACGGTGGGGCCATCGAGTCCGTACATGGGCTTGGTCACGTGGCCGTGATCATTGGATGGCTGGGGTTCGCCATTGGCAGAGTGGGGCTTGGCGCCATTCCAGTCGCTGATGAAGTTGTCGGAAATCGTGTCCAGCAGTTCTTCGGGCATGAAAGCCCACAGCTCTTCACCGGTGTTGGCATCCAAGGCGTGCAAAATGCCTTCGGTGGTGGCGATGAAGACGTACTCGCTGCCTCCATGCCGAACGATTACAGGGTGAGTATGCAGAGGCGCGCCCATTTCATACTTGTGGGATACAGTCACCGTGCCGCCGTTGCCGTCAGGCAGGGTGAGATCAGCGCTCCAGGTCAGCCAGTCGAGAAGAGCCGTCTTGATGTCATCGAAGGAGCTTCCCAGGTCATCAAGTTCACCAATACTGTCCAGGTTGCCAAGGATGCTGCTGTCCAATGCCGCGTTGCCGGATTCAACACGATTAACCGCGGCGGTCAGGTCGTTGTTGCCGCCCAGGTAGGTATAGAGATTCCGGGGGTTGCCTGCGGAAGCGGTAAAATGTGAAATGGCGCCGCCAAGTGTGGGGTCGCCGCCATCACTGGCGCCTTCATTCCACTTGTCGGTGGCGTCTACAAAACGAAAATTACTGTCTATGGCCGGATCGTCATTCTTGTCCCGAATCACAATGATCTTTGGTGAATCAGGATCTGATGCATCGCTGAGTTCATAGGAAATCCTGTATTTTTTCAGGTTACCATACCAGCCCTGGTGTACGCCGGGTTTGAATACCGGAACATAGATATCATCACCACTGATGGCGGCATTGTTCTGATCAAACGGGATGCTTGGGGCGGTATAAGTATAGGTGATGGAGGTTTGAGCGCCATTCAGGATCGTCTGAAACGCCTCGGTCAACTGGCTTTCGTTGCCGGCGGGGAAATACTGTCCGCCACCCTGGTTGGCGACAAACTGCATGAAGATTTGCCTGTTGTCACCGGCAACAGCGGCAGGCCCCATGCCCACAGTGTGTGTGATGATATTCTGCATGCGCAGCGCGGCGTTGGGGTCTCCGGCGGGGTAGTCCCACTCGCCTCCGGTTTTCAGGTCGGCGTTCGCCGCCCAGCTGGCAATTTCACCTGCGCAACGGCCGCCACTATTATCGTTGTTGTCGTATGGATTCCCGGTATGGTTGGTACAGGTAGTACCTCTGTACACCTTGTTGCCGGGATCGGCCAGGGTGCCACCAATATCGTTGTAGAAGTGGTTGCTGTTGGGGCTGCCGTCCGACATGAAAACAATGAAATTCTTCTTGCACCAGTTGCCCGCGGGATCATTGCCCTCAAGAGGAGATGAATTGCCCAGAAAACCATCCGTGTACCAGTACACGCCGGCAGACAACGCGTGCATGGAAGGTGTGCCAGACTTTGGTGTCAGGCTGGTTACTGCATTGACCATGGTGGGTCCTTCGTCCCCTATGAGGGCAAAATCCTGCACCACACGGGTTGGGTTGTTGGGTGTGTTTCCCGTGGTGTATGCAAGGATGCCGGCATTGATGTTGTCATTATCCGGGTCGCTCAACACGGTAATCATGGCATTTTTCAGCTGATCCATGCGCGAGGGGTTGCCCCAGCCCATACTTCCGGATTCATCCAGTATGAACAGCACATTGGGAGGCACGGGGTCGGGTGGTGATGTCACGTACACTTCGACGTCATCGGCCTGTGCGCTGATGGCCGCGATGGAAGAGGACAGAATGGTGCTGACTGCAAGGGTTCTTTTATTGCTGTGAAATTTGTTCATGGTTCTAATCCTCATTCTCTGACCAGTGCGACTTCCATGCGATTGTGAACACGGGCATTGGAATCACCGACTTCACCAAAGGCATCCGCCTGAAAAACCACGGTAACGATGTTGAGGCCGAAACCGGAGAATTTGTACTGTCCCGGGGTGGATATGTGGGTGAGTTTCATTTCCAGATCCGCACTGGTGTGGGCATCGCTATCCACCGGGATGAAATCAATGTTATTGCTCGTGGAGCCCAGGGTTCCCGGTACGTCCAGATCCTCCATTTCCTCTGGGGGCAGGCTGGTGAGTTTTGCAAAGGCATTTTCCGCAGCCTGAAAAGCCAATTGCTTCTGCTGGTGGTTGACGGCGATCTTTGTGTCGATATGTGCGCTACGCATGGCCGTAAGGCTCAGCAGGGTGATAACCGTGAGCAGCAACAGGGAAACGATCAGTGCAGCGCCTTGCTGTCTTTTTGTATGCGATAGTGTGGGCATGGGTTTGATCATGATTACTGTCTCTGTATGACGGGGTTGAGATTGCGTAGTGCGAGCGTGGTGGTGGCTACCCGGTACAAGTGATCTGTATCGGGTTTGGGAATCGACAGGCCGAGTACGTTCAGGTTTCCACTCGTGGTCTGATCCGCCACGGATATTGGCAAGGTGCTTTCGCTGCCGATCATGAGTCCGATACGGATGGAGACGACTTTGGCCCAAGGGGTATTGGCACCGGATGGAATAGGAATGCCCGGTGAGGCTGCCGTGCCGATCTGTGAGGGAGTCAGATACCGGTCGGCATACCCATCCGCATCGTCATCCACACCATACAGGGCCTTGAGCATCTGTACGCCGGATACGAGTGTGCGGGTGACGGTGGAAGCGCCGCCTCCATAAGTCGTGAGCTCGCAGACCAAATCGTCTGCGCTGCCATCACCGCTGTTGTCGGTTATGAAAAAACGCACCAAACTGGGACGCTGATCCAAGGCGACATTCTGGTAGGCGCCGCAACTGGGTCCCCGACGGTAGCGAATGGCGATTGTATCCGAATTATTGGCTCCGCCATCCACGATGCCATCTGGATTGATGTCCGGGAAAGGGCGGCGGTTGGCGAACTGGTCTTCAATCTTGCGAATTCCCCGGCCGGCCATGACCAGAATGCGTCGCATGTCATCCAGGGCAAAGCGCGTGTTTTCAGCAACTTCAGCCACGACATTACGGGTATTGAAGCTGTTCTTGCTGTCCATGTAGATCTTGATGACAGCGCCGATCAGAAATATTCCTATGCCTACTGCTATCATGAGAGACAAGAGTGAAAATCCTTTCTGGGTTTTCATGGGGCCGTGCCTGGTCATTGTGCTGCTCCGGGAATGAAGGGCATGACGATACGGTCGGTGTTGTCGTTGTCGCCGAAGGGGTCGGTTCTTGTTTTCCAGGTTATGGTAATGGTCATTTCTGATCCGTCGGTACATGCATCGGAATCGGTAATGTCGCTGTCGGCGCAAGTCAGCTGCAGCGTACCGCCAGGGAGCTGGTCATTGATGCCAAAGTCCGTGCCGCAGAAAATCTCTTCAATGTCTTCTGCGGCGATGTCGCTTGCGGAACAAGTGCCCTCTGCAACCACACTCCCACCGGGAGTCACGGAACAGGTGGGCACTGCGCCACCAGTAGGGCAGCTGGTGATGGTGTTTTCCGGGTCGGTATTGTAATTATTGTTGGCAAGATAACTGTTGTCGGCCGGAAGATTGGCCCGAATGCGATCCGACAGCGCCCATGCGAGGTCCGTGGCCTTGGCGCGAAATTCTGCATTGGTGGAACCCTGCAAAGCCCTGACCTGCAACGAGGCGATGCCAAGAAGGCCGATACCGATGATGATGGCGGCGACCAGAACCTCAACCAGAGTGGTGCCGTGCTGGTAATGTCGGGAAATATTCATGGACATGCGGTCTCCTGTACCCTGGGCCGTCCCGTCGGGCTGAAACAGATGTAACGTGTATAGTCATTCTTGCTCAGAGTGATGAAATCGGCATTTGGCGTGAGATTGGCGCCGCCGGCGGTGACGCCCCGGCCCCGGCTGTTGAAGCGAATGAAGACAGTCGCCGCCCCACTGCCCGTGATGGTTACCGGATTATTCGGAGTCAGATGCTGGACAATCAAGGGAGCTTCCGATGCAGCCTGATAAGTATTGTTGTTGTTCAGGTCTGCAAACACGATCAGGCCGTTCTGCCAGGAGCCGGAACGCCGCCGTACAACGACTCCCTGATCCCGCTTGACTGCCTCGCTACGCGCCAGAAGAATATTGGCCATTATTTCATTGGCCTGCGTTGTAACGGCATTCCTGTCCATCAGGTTCTTGAAGCTGGGGGCTGCCAGTGCAACCAGGATGGCAAGGACGGCAACTGTCATCAGTACTTCCAGCAGGGTAAAACCCTGTTCTCTGTTCGCGGCCATGGCTTGAATGTCAGATATATTTCTCATGGTTGCCAGTATAGGCAGCAGCCGACATGCTGCCAATGGCCACTGGTCACCAAAATGCTGCCGTTTATCGCCGCTATTGCCGGTTGCTGGAGGAGCATTTCATGGGTACATGGGGAGGGACTTTTTCCTTGCGTACCCGCCCGTTGTTGGAAATGATGATTTTTCTATTCAAATCAGGGTATTGGTCGTGGCAGAAGTGAATGGTGGCGTTGGAGAACCAGGCGCGTCCCTGGGGCTGGAAACTGATCCGGTTGCGATAGCGGGATGAGTTGATGCGAATCTCTCCTGGTGACAGGCTGCTGTGGCTGATGATTTCTTCACTGGACTCTCTTTCCGCATTCCGGTTCCTGTCGTCAAAGACGAGATAGCCTCCTGCCCAATCACTGGAGTCGTCACTGCAGGTAGTCGAATCAGTGGTGGGGCAAAGTGTAATATGGCGTTCCCGGGTGATTGCGGCGGAGCGCGCCAGATGCAGTTGTGCCAGGAACAGGTTCAGACTGGTGGCCATGGAACTGCTGGCTCTCATGTGGTTGAAGGATGGAATTGCGAGCGAGGTAAGTATGCCGGCAATGGCAACAGCCACCATGAGTTCGACCAGGGTGACACCTCTGCAACCCGTGATTTCAAGATCCATTTCATTCTCCATAATCAGTCCATTGATTATGGAAAATATCCTACAAAGAGCCGTGGGGGAGGCTCAAGCACCAATCCCGTATTTCAGGTTTTTCCTACAATGGCAGGAGACAAAGGCCATCAGTCTCCTATTGAAGCCCTCTTGGCAGGGGAAAGGTGACTTCTTCCCGTACCCCCCCGTCTTCCTCGGCTTCCCTGGCACCCCAGTCCTTCAGTTGGTCGAGAACCTGCTTCACCAGGACTTCCGGGGCCGAGGCGCCAGCCGTGAGGCCGATGATGCGGTTTCCCCGCAGCCAGTCGCGTTGAAGGTCCGAGGGGCCGTCCACCAGGTAGGCGGGTTTGCCCAGTTTTTCCGCGATTTCCTTGAGGCGGTTGGAGTTGGAGCTGTTGGGGGAACCCACCACCAGCACCACGTCGCATTTCGATGCCAGGCGTTTTACCGCATCCTGGCGGCTCTGGGTGGCGTAACAGATATCGTCCTTCCTGGGCCCCTGTATCCTGGGAAAGCGCTCCCGCAGGGCACTGATGATCTGTTCCGTG
Organism: uncultured Sedimenticola sp.; assembly: GCA_964636335.1. Classification (GTDB taxonomy): domain Bacteria; phylum Pseudomonadota; class Gammaproteobacteria; order Chromatiales; family Chromatiaceae; genus Thiolapillus. The sequence goes on from CAZWRE010000042.1 coordinate 16,732, forward strand.
TCGTCCATGGAAAGGGTGGTCTGGGTGACGAAAGCCAGCCTGTCAGGATTGTGTACTTCCAGCCTGGTAACGTCTTCGGCGGTTTCCACCAGGTAGATGCCCTTGCCTTCGGGACAGAAATACTGGCCCATGGTGCCTTCCACTTCCGGATGGCCCTTGTGGCCGATGAGAATCACCTCGAATCCGTTGCGGCAGTGCCGGGCCACCTGCAGGTGCACCTTGGTCACCAGGGGACAGGTGGCGTCGAAGACCTGCAGATCCCGGTTTTCCGCCTCCTGCTTCACGGTCTGGGAAACACCATGGGCGCTGAAGATGACGGTGCTGCCGTCGGGCACCTCGTGCAGTTCATCCACGAACAGGGCGCCGCGCTTTTTCAGGTTTTCCACCACGAACCGGTTGTGCACCACCTCATGTCGCACGTAGATGGGCGCGCCGAAGGCGTTCAGGGCGTGTTCCACGATCTCTATGGCGCGGTCCACCCCGGCGCAGAAGCCGCGGGGATTGGCAAGAAGGATTTTCATGAAATAATCCGCATATCATCTATATTGGGATGAAGAACTGTACCTCAACCGAAAATCACCAGCAAAGGAAGACGCCATGCCCAAGGGAAAGTGGAAGAAGAATGCCACCCGGGATGTTCCCGACCTGCGCGACTGGATCTACGAACCTGCCCTGATTCGCCTGAAGAAAAGGCTGGATTGCCCCGAGGATCTGAAGATACTGAACCAGTACAGCTCGGGGGCCTGCACGGGATTCGCCCTGGCGGCCGCCATCAATCTGTTGTATCAGCGGGCGGGGGAGACGGTCCGCGTCAGTCCGCGCATGCTCTACGAGATGGCCAAACGTCACGATGAATGGCCGGGGGAGAGCTATGACGGCAGCAGCCTGCGCGGCGCCATCAAGGGCTGGCGCAACATGGGCGTGTGCCGGGAGGATTACTGGCCCTTCCGCATGAGCCGCAAGGGTGAACTGACCGTGCGCCGGGCCAAGGAGGCGCGCAACCACACGGTGGGGGCTTACTACCGCCTGCAGCCGGAGATCAGCCACTATCATGCGGCTCTCAACGAGGCCGGTGTCATCGTCGTTTCCGCCCAGGTGCACAAGGGCTGGGATGATCCTCCCGGGGGCCGTATCGAAAAACAGGACAAGGTGGACGGCGGCCATGCCTTTGCCATTGTTGGATACGATGAACAGGGCTTCTGGGTGCAGAATTCCTGGGCGGAAGACTGGGGGCTGAAGGGCCTGGCTCACTGGAGTTACGAGGACTGGATCGAAAATGTCATGGATGCCTGGGTGTTCCGCCTGGCCCTGCCCACACCCTCCATTTTCGGTTTGCGGCCCGGCAATGCAAGGCTTCCCCAGGCGGATGCGCAGGCCAGGCCCAAGGTGCCCCGCTCCACCATCGCCGGACATTTCGTTCATGTAGATGATGGTGGTTACAAGGAATCGGGACGCTACTGGAGCAATGCCTTCGATGTGGAGCAGACGGCCGAGCTGGTGGCGAAGAGCGACAAGTACGATCACCTGCTGCTCTACGTGCATGGTGGTCTGAATGCTCCGGAGGATTCGGCCAGGAGAGTGGCCGCCATGCGCCAGGTATTCAAGGACAACCGCATCTATCCCTTCCATGTCATGTATGACACGGGGCTTGCCGAAGAACTCAAGGACCTGGTGCTGGGCAAGGCCAGGGCGGCGGGCGAGCGTGTGGGCGGGATGTCCGACTGGGTGGACCGCTTTGTGGAGGGCCTGTTGCGCAAGCCCGGCACCCTTATCTGGGAGGAAATGAAAAAGGATGCCCGGCGCGCCTTTGCGGCGGAAGGCGCAGCCCTGGATGCCCTGAACCGGTTCCTGGAGCAGTTCAGATCCAGACGCCGGAAGATGCGGCTGCACCTGGTCGGCCATAGTACGGGGGCGGTTGCCATCGGCCACCTGCTGCGCAGCCTGAGCCGTCGGCAACTCACTTTCGAAACCTGCTCCCTGATGGCGCCGGCCTGTACCCTGGACTGGTACCGCGAAGCCTATGTGCCGGTGCTGGGCGATACCGGCAGGCTGCGCATCCGGGAGATGAGTATCTACAACCTGCGTGATCACCTGGAGCAGGACGATACGGTTACACCCCTGTATCACAAGTCCCTGCTCTATCTGGTGTCCAATGCCTTCGAGGAGGAACGGGAGAAACCCCTGCTCGGCATGCAGAAGTTTTCATCCGGCGTGGACAGGGTGGGAGCATTGCCCCATGTCCATTACTCCAATGGCGCCACGGGAAACATCAGCCGCAGCGTCACCCACGGTGGCTTTGACAACGACCCGTACACCATGAACCATATTCTGAAACGCGTGCTGGGCGAATCCCCGGCAAGGCCTTTTACCGCTGCCGACCTGGCCTACTGAGGGTTGGCTTCGTCCCGCAGGCAGGTGCTGACGGTGTTGCAGAAATGCCTGCCCGCGTACTCCTGTGGCGCTATCTCCGGCGTGCTGAATCCCCGTTGTTCCAGGGCCGTTTTCAGGGTTTGAAAATCATCGCCTCCAAATGCCGCCGAGCGTAGATCCTTCATGCGCAGGCGGTAACCGCGGTTTTCCGCCGTCAGCCTGGCAATGGCGTCCAGCCGCTGTTCCGGCGAGATGCGTGCGGCGTTGCGCCTGTCAAACAGGATCATGATGCTCCGGGTGAACATGAGCAGGTGGGATGGGTCCTTCAACTGTCGGGCGTAACGGTTGAGCTTTTCCAGTTTCGTACCCAGGGACTGGTGGAGCAGGCGTGCCTGCTGCTGATCCTTGTCGGAAAGTGACCCTTTTCGGGCCAGCTTCTGCTGCAGCTTCACCAGGGCGGTCGCGGTTTCCGTCACGCCGGATTTTTCACAGCGCTTGATCTGCGCCAGTGCCTCCCGGGCTTGCTCCAGCACCGCGGAATCCCGATGGTGGACCATGGCGGTGAAGCAGCCGCCTGGCTTGAGCAGGCGGTGTATTTCCTTCAAGGTTGCCGGCATGTCGCCATACTCGAAGCCGAACTGACTTATCACCAGATCCTGGCTGGCGTCCTCCAGGCCCGTGTCCTCCATGGCCGTGTTGTCCAGGAAACGTATCTGTTCGATGAGGGGGTGCTCCTTCCTCAGACTGTCCGGCTGGATGGCGGCATAGTCGATGCCGGTGATGCGAAATTTCCGGTCGTGTTTCGCCGAGTATTCCGCGGCAAGCAGGGCCAGGGCGCCGTTGCCTGTGGCCAGATCCAGTATGGCGGCGCCCCGGGGAAGCCTTGCGAACCTGTTTTCCCAGAACAGCCGCAGGGGGCCGTCATAATTGTGCTGAAAATGGCCGTGAAAGCTGGTGAGGGAGCGGTTGCGCCACCAGTCTCCCCATTGTTGCGCGTCCAGGCGTTCAGCCATCTGACAGTGCCCGCAGCAGGCATTGCAGGGCCTTGCCCCGGTGGCTCATGGCGTTCTTCACCTCGGGGGGCAGTTCCGCGGCGCTGCGGTTTTTCTCCGGTACGAAAAAGAGCGGGTCGTAGCCGAAGCCGTTCTCTCCCTGTGGGGTGCGCAGTATGCGGCCTTCCCAGCTGCCCTGGCAGATGATGGGCACGGGATCCTCGGCGTGGCGCATGTACACCATGAGGCACTGGAAACGGGCGGTGCGCGCCTCGTCGGGCACGTCGGCGAGGGCTTCCAGCATCTTCGCATTGTTGTCCGCGTCCGTTGCTCCGGGGCCGGCGTAGCGGGCGGAGTAGATTCCGGGAGCGCCGTTGAGGGCATCCACTTCCAGGCCGGAATCGTCCGCGATGGCCGGCAGGCCGCTGTGGGCGGCGGCATTTCTTGCCTTGAGAATGGCGTTTTCCACGAAGCTCAAACCGGTTTCCTCGATCTCGGGAATATCGAAGGCGGACTGGGGCAGAACCTCCATGTTCCGGTCGGCGAGCAGTTGCCCGATTTCCCGAACCTTGCCCTGGTTGTTGCTGGCGAGAACGATGCGTTGTGACATGGTGGCGAATGATTGCTGGGAAAAGAAAAGATTGTAACTTTTTGTGCCCCATGCTTGTCATAAAATTATCGGCTGGCCGGTCTCAGACCTGACGGGAAGAAAAATCGCGAGGAGGTTCCATGCTGTACAGATATCTGTCGAAATCCATTGCCGGTATGGCTGTCATCATGCTTGCGTCTGCCGCGCTGGCCGGCGGCAGCGTGCCGTGGCGGTCGTGGACGGACGAGGTGTTTGCCCAGGCCAGGTCAGAGAACCGCCTGGTGCTGGTGGATCTGAGCGCGGAGTGGTGCGCCTATTGCAAGAAGATGGACGCCACTACCTGGAAAGATCCGAAGGTGCTTGCCGCCATAGAGGAACACTATGTGCCGGTAAAGGTCGTGGATGAGGAGGACCCGGAACTGGCGGCAAGGTATCGTGACTATGGCCGCCCTGCGGTGCTCATCCTTGATGCTGATGGTACGGAGGTCATGCGCAAGCGCGGCTACATGAAGCCCCAGTGGATGGAATGGATGCTGCGGGCCGTGGTGCAGGAACGCGAGAGCGACGAACTGTGAAGCGCCGCCATTTCCTGCGCTGGGGGGCGGGCGGCCTTCTGCTGGGCGGCAGCGGCCTTGTGCGGAGTGCTGCCTGGGTGCCGGACTTTTCCGCCATAAACCTGGAAGTCACCGGCCTGAATGCCCGGCAGTGGGCATTGATTGCCGCGGTGCAGGATCACCTGTTGCCTTCCGAGGAGAATGCACCGGGGGCAAGGGACGTCAATGCTACCGCCTGGTTGCAATGGGTGTTGTCCGATCCGTCGGTGGATGATCAGCACAGGTTCTTTTTTCGCAAGGGAGCGGATGAACTGGACAAACTGAGCCTGAAGGTACATGAAAGGGCTTTCCAGGCCCTGTCCCCGGCCGAGCGGGAAGCTCTGTTGCGCCGTTATGAGGCACAGGCAGGCGGCCATCACTGGCTGAAGGAGCTGCTGAACTACATCATGGAAGCCCTGCTCACCGATCCGGTGTATGGCGGCAATACCGGGCAGGTCGGCTGGAAATGGCTGGGCCACAAGCCCGGCTACAAGCGCCCTCCTGCCGGCAAGAGGTACTTCCTGCTGTGAGTGATTACGACGTATGCGTCATCGGCAGTGGCGCCGGCGGCTCTCCCGTGGCCCTGACCCTGGCCCGGGCCGGGTATTCCGTGCTGGTGCTGGAGCGCGGCCCCTGGCTGCACACGGATGATTTCTACAAGGACGAGCTGGCCTGCTGCCTGCGGGATGCCTACCGACCGGACCGTCGTGACGAGCCTCACATCATCGAGTTGGAAAACGACGATGGCGGATGGGTCTCCCAGAGTACCGCCAACAGCCGCTGGAATTTCTGGAACGGCAACTGCGTGGGTGGCGCAAGCAACTTCATGAGCGGTTATTTCCACCGGCTCAAGCCGGTGGACTTCCACCTGCTGTCCGAGTTTGGCCCCATAGAAGGCGCCAACGTGGCGGACTGGCCCATCTCCTACGAGGACCTGGAGCCCTATTATGCCCGCGTGGAAACCGAGGTCGGGGTTTCAGGCAGGGTGGTTTCCCATCCGCATGCCGAGCCGCGCAGCACCCCGGATTTTCCCCAGCCTCCCCTGCAGGAGCACCCCGTGGCTGGCATGCTGGATGAGGCGGGGAAGCGGCTGGGCTGGCATCCCTTTCCCACGCCCCGGGCCATTCTTTCACGTCCTGTCCCTGACAGGAACAGTTGCGCCTACAACGGCGGTTACTGTGGCAGCACCGGCTGTTCCACCGGTGCCAAGGGAAGCGCCCGCGTGGCCCTGTTGGAAAAGGCGGTGAAAACCGGTCGCTGCGAACTGCGGCCCCATGCCCTGGTGAAGCGCATCGTCACCGATGTCCGGGGAAGGATCACCGCCGTGGAATACTTCGATCAGGCGGGCAGACTGCGACAGGTGGATGCACGCATCTACGTGGTGGCCTGCCAGGCCATAGAAACGGCAAAACTGTTGTTGCGCTCCACGGGGCCGAAGTTTCCGCGTGGACTGGCCAATGGCAGCGGGATGGTGGGAAAGAACCTGTTGTTCGCCGGTGGCGGTGCGGGTTCCGGGCGGCTGATGTACAAGCGTTTCGACAGGGAGAAAGCCAGGAAGCTGGCACAGACTGGGCTGTTCATCAATCGTGCCCTCCAGGACTGGTATGTCATCGATGACCGGGAATTCGGGCTCCGTCAGAAGGGAGGCACCATTGATTTCGTGCACGTTCACCCGAGTCCCGTGCTGCGCGCCCAGCGCCAGCTGGAAGGTGACGGGCGCCTCAACTGGGGCAAACCCCTGAAGCGTATCCTGGAACACCAGTTTCGTGATGGTGTGCCCCTGAAGATAGAGGCCTTCTGCGATTGGCTGCCGGTGGATGACAGCTTTGTCACCCTGGATGCCGCCCGGAAGGACAAGTGGGGCATGCCGCTGGCCCGGGTGCGTGCGGGCTTCCATGTGCGCAACCTGCAGGTGGGCTGGTACCTGGCGGCGAAGGGCGCGGAGATGCTCAGGGCCATCGGTGCCGAGGAAGTGATATCCTTCGCTTCCGGCGCGCCGCCCACCAACCTGCTGGCAGGCACTTGCCGTTTTGGCAATGATTCAGCCACCTCGGTGCTGGATGCCGATTGCCGCGCCCATGAGCTGGACAATCTTTACGTCACCGATGGCAGCTTCATGCCCACCGGTGGTTCCGTCCCCTATACCTGGACGATATACGCCAATGCCTTCCGGGTTGCCGACCGCCTGGTCGAACGCCTTGGAGGAAACAGGAGAGAGAACACATGAAGAAAACCAACATCATCGCCACTCTGGGGCTGGCTTCCGCCCTGGGCCTGTCAGGTGGATCCATGGCGGGAACAGCATTGAGTCCCGAACAGCAGGCCGAAGTGAAAGCGCTCATCGGCAGCTACCTCAAGGAAAATCCCGAGGTGGTCATCGAGGCCATTCAGGCCTGGCGCAGCAAGCAGGAGGCCGCGGAAGCCGCCATGACCCGGGAAACCATCAGGGATCTCATGGCGGAGGCGAAAGACACCAGGTCGCCCGTCTGGGGAAATCCCCAGGGCGATGTGACCGTGGTGGAATTCTTTGACTACAACTGTCCCTATTGCAAGTCCGTGTTCCCCGGCATGCGGAAGCTGGTCAGGGAAGACGGCAATATCAAGGTGGTGATGAAGGAGCTGCCGGTGCTCGGTCCGAACTCCGAGTATGCAGCCAGGGCCGCCCTGGCGGCCCAGAAGCAGGGCAGATATGAAGCCTTCCACGCCCAGATGATGAGCAAGGAAAGCCGCCTGTCACCCGAAGGCGTTATTGCGGCAGCGAAGAAGGTGGGCCTGGATATCGACCGGCTGAAAAAGGACATGGAATCCGCCGAAGTGAACGAGGAACTGGATCGCAGCAATATCTGGGCGCAGCGCCTGGGCGTGAATGGCACCCCCGCTTTTGTCATTGGGGAAGATCTGATTCCGGGTGCCATCGACGGACGGCAGATGAAGCGTTACGTGGACAAGGCCAGAAAGAGCAAGTAGTTTTCCAGCCTCTTGACAGGAAGAAACGCCGTATTGATTGTCGGCGTTCTTCCTTGCTCCCATATGTGCGGGATGGCATCAGCTGACGGCATTCCTGGCAAATGCCTTGGAGTTGTGATCGCCGCCATGCGTTCTTCTTTCCGGGATGTGAGGAATGAGAAGACTGCATCCGTTCAGCATCGCTTGCACAACAGGTGATCCACGGACAGTTTTCCCGGTCCGTGAAACACGGTGATGAGCAGCATGGTTCCCCACAGAATGTGTTGTTGCAGGCCGGCAGCTCCTTCACCGCTGAACAGGAAGCTGCTGTAGGCGTAAACGGCAACGGCGTTGAAAAGGAACAGGGCCAGAGCAGAGAAACGGCTGGCGATGCCCAGGGCTACCAGCACCGGCAGGGCAAGTTCCGCGGCGGTTCCTGCCCAGGCGGCCAGTTGCGGACTGAGCAGGGGGACATTGTACTCATACTCGAACAGCATCAGTGTGCTGTCCCAGCTCTGGATCTTCACCAGGCCGGACTTGAAGAAGGCCCAGGCCACCCACAGGCGTACCGTGAGATCAAAAAGAGGCGAGATGCCGTCCAGCAGCCGTGCTGTTGCGCTGTAGGGCTTGACGAGCGTCTGTAACAGGCTCATGTGCATTCCTCGTTGTTCCTGGTGCCCTCCGGCAGGTCATGAACCCGAAGCTTGCGTTCAGACCTGGCCAGAGGGCTTGTTGTTGGCAAGAGCCGGGGGTTTCCACCCGGGTCTCTTGTTGAATAATTGCTGCCGTGGTTATTTCTTTACCTTTCCGCCGACAATCTTCTCGCAAGTGCCTTCAGGTACGAAGATCCACTCGTCAGGCGCATTGTCCTTGGTGGATTGGCCTGCGCAGGCGTGGCCGGAAGTGCCGCAATCGTTCTTGCCGGCCTTGACGATGCCCATGCATTTTTCGAAGCCCGGCTTGCCGGCCATGGCGGCGCCGCTGATGCCCAGGGACAGCATGGCAACGGTAATGGCGCTCAGAATGATTGACTTTTTCATGAAGGATCTCCTTGTTGGTTTGTGGTAACGCATATCTTTTCCCACCGGATATCATCCGGCTTGGGTAGTATGACCCGGGAGGCAGGAGTTTTGTTTCTCCACAGGAAACAAACCGCGGAAACAGAAAGGGTGTTATCCGGGTCTTGCATACAGGAAGGTGAAAGAACGCCCCCTCACGGCAGGGCAGGTCAAAACATCATGTCTAGGTCATGAACTGTAAACATTTTCGGAAATCCCTGCTGCAGGATCCCTCCCGCGGTGATGCCGAGTTCCTGCGGCACAAGGAACAGTGTTCATCGTGCAGGGCCGAATGGGAACAGATCCAGGCATTCGAGCGCAGGCTGCGCAGCGTGATCCTGCAGCCCGGCAGACCCGTGCGGAAGGTCGGGTTGCCATCCGTTCGCCGCAGGTTGTGGCGGAGGACATGGGTGAAAGCAGCGCCCCTGGTTCTGCTATTGCTTGGCAGCGTGGGCGGATACAGCCTGGCGCGGCACATGTTTTCCCAGGACAATCTTGCGGAACTGGTGCTGCATCATGTGGACAGGGAACCCGGGCTGCTGCGGGAAACCCGGCTGCTGGATGACATGTCCGTGGTTGCCGTTTTTGCCTCCCTTGGGTTCGAATTCCGGCCTTTGGTGGAAGGAATCACCGCAGCGGCGCCCTGCTGGATACGCAAGGGGAAGGGGGTGCACATGGTGCTCAGGGGGCGTGAAGGCGCGGTAACCGTATTGCTCATGCCCGGGGAACACCTGGACGAGCAGCACCAGCTTCGCTCCGGGCGCTGGTCGGGCATGCTGGTTCCCGAGCAATGGGGCAGCATGGCGGTGCTGGCTGCAGCCGGGGAAGACACGGCGGCCATTGCCCGGCTGGTTGAACAGAATGTTCGCTGGAAGGGGCGGCCTTCCGCCAGCCGATTCTGATTCAGCTGGGTGATACAGCCAGTACCTTGTGCTGTTCCGCAATGATCTCCTGAATGCCCAGGGCGGCAAGATCGAGCATCCGGTTCATTTCTTTCCGGTCGAACAATGCGCCTTCCGCGGTTCCCTGCACCTCGATGAACCCCCCGGCATCGTTCATTACCACGTTCATGTCGGTTTCCGCGCTGGAATCTTCCGCGTAATCCAGATCCAGCACGGGTGTGCCGTTGAAAATGCCCACGGACACGGACGCCACGTGGTGCAGGATGGGGTTTTCCGACAGCCTTCCACGTTTCACCAGGCCGTTCACAGCCATGGCCATGGCAACGAATCCTCCGGAAATGGATGCCGTGCGGGTGCCGCCATCGGCCTGGATGACATCACAGTCCAGGGTAATGGTATGTTCTCCAAGCTTCTCCAGATCCAGGGCCGCGCGCAGGGAGCGCCCGATAAGGCGCTGGATCTCCATGGTCCGTCCGCCCTGCCTGCCCCGCGCGGCCTCCCTGCCCATGCGGCTGTTGGTGGAGCGGGGCAGCATGCCGTATTCCGCCGTCACCCAGCCGCCCTGTCCCTTGTCCATCCAGCGCGGGATGCGTTCCTCCACGGTGGCGGTGCAGATCACCCGCGTATCGCCGAAACTGACCAGAACCGACCCCTCGGCATGTTTGGTGAAGTCCGTGATGAAGCTGACGGGGCGCATTTCGTCATTGGCGCGGCCACTTGGTCTCATGGCGATTCCTCTGGAGTTGTTATGGATGGACAGGATTCTACCTATTCCTGGAGATTGTGTTCTATCAGTTCGTTGAGGTGGTTGATGGCGGAAAGCAGGTCGTTTTCCTCTTCCTGGGAGGGAATGACGGAATGCACGCCGCAGTCGCCGTAACCCACACGCACGCTTACCGCGCTGATGTTGTCACTGCTGTTTGCGGCATTGTGTTCGGCTGCCGTGCCGAGCATCTGCAGGGCCTTGCTCAGAGGGAAGACATTGCACAGAGTATCCACCAGCTGTTGTTGGGGTAACTGCCCCCACAGGCCATCGGAACAGAGCAGGAGGACATCATCGGGCCGCAATTGCACAGGCGGCTCCGTTGCCGGCATGGGCGCGCTGCGTACGCCACCCACGCAGCGGGTAAGGGCGCGGTTGGGTGTCAGGGTGCCGTTGCTGTCCCGCTGGGGAACGCTGTGGTCCGTGGATTGGAGATAGAGTTGGCCGTCACGCAGCAGGTAGAAACGGCTGTCGCCCGCATAGCTCCAGTGGCACTGTCCCTCCTGCAACAGGGCCATGACCACGGTGGAGCGGGGGGCAATGGCCGGGCGCTGGCTCTGGCCGTACTGGTTGATGAATTCGTGGGCGCGGGCCACGCAGTGATGAAAGAACAGCCTGGGAGCAGTAATGGGAAGCGGGGTTCGGGCAAACAGTTGCTCGCATACGTTGAGCACGATCTGCGCCGCCACTTCTCCCTTGGGATGTCCTCCCAGTCCGTCTGCCAGCACCATCAGGCAGCTTCCTTCCTTGTAGAAGATGCCGCAGCGATCCTGGTTGTTGGGTCGGTCGCCCTGCAGGGAAATGCGTGCCGTTTCCATCAGCCTACCTTCCTTGCCCTGGAGGGATCACGGTTGAGCTCCTTGAGCAGCAGGGCGGCGGACTGGATGCGCTTCTGCGGATCGACTTCCATGGCGCGGTCTATGGCTTCCAGAATATGCCGTGGATAGTGCTTGCCGAAAGCTTCCACCGCGGGAACCATGGTGTCCTTGGCATGGCGTTCGGTGGCCGTGGGTGGTGGCCGGCCTTCGATGCAGGTGCGCATGCTGGCGCCGATGGCATAGATGTCCGTCCAGGGCCCTACCTTGCTGATGCCCCGGTACTGCTCGATGGGAGAGAAACCGGGGGTGATGACCTGGGCCTTCTTCTTGCCTTCGCTGGTCAGGTGATACACGGCGCCGAAGTCCAGCAGCAACGGCCTGCCGCCGGGGCGGATGTGGATATTGCCGGGCTTGATGTCCAGGTGCAGATGCTGGGCGTTGTGAATCAGTTCCAGTGCGTCCAGCAGGGGCGGGAATACCGTCATCAGGAATCTCGTGCTGAGCCCGCCCTTGCGCCGCTTGATGTAGCGCCCCAGGTTCTTGCCCGGCTGGTAGTCCATGACCAGGTAGGCGGTGTCGTTGTCCAGGAAACAGTTGCGCACGTTGACGATGTTCGGGTGGCGCAGCATGGCCAGGGCTTTGGCCTCGAGAAAGAAAAGGCGCAGGCCACGGTAGAACTTGTCCCTGGCCTCGTCGTTGAGAAATACCAGTTTGCCGTCCTTGTCGCGGCTGCCGAACTTCTTTGGCATGTATTCCTTGATGGCTACTTCGTCGTGCGTGTCATCTTCTTCGCCAAGGTATATGAGGCTGAACCCACCGCTGCCGATGAGCTTGTGTACCTTGTAGTAGTCCAGCCGGGTGCCTGAAGGCAGCGGCTCGCGTTTTTCCGATGGCATGACCGGTAGTCTTGAGTAGAGGCGTTACCGAGTAAAGCAAAGTATCATAAAGAAAATGTATTTTGCAGGAAATTGCCGGAGTATGTGACCAATGATACGAAGTATGACCGCTTTTGCGCGCGGCAGCCTGATTTTTGATGGTGGAGAGCTGGTGTGGGAGCTGCGCTCCGTGAACCATCGGTATCTGGAAATCCAGCCGCGGCTGCCAGAGGATTTTCGCCAGCTCGATGCCCCTGTGCGCGAGACCGTGGCCCGGCGGCTGGGGCGGGGAAAGGTGGAGTGTGGTTTGCGCTACCGGGCCGCCGGCGCCGGCGTGGATGCCATACAGGTGAACCAGCCCCTGCTGGAGCAGTTGTTTGGCGCCATGGAAAAGATACGTGGTCAGCAGCCTGACCTGAGAGAGCCTGATATCATGCAGGTGCTTTCCTGGCCGGGGGTTACCCTGGCGAAGGCGGTGGACCTGACACCGGTGCAGGAGCAGGCCATGGCCCTGCTGGAAGAGACCCTGGATGACCTCGTGGCCACCCGCGAACGGGAGGGCGCGCGTCTGGCGGCGCTCATTGAGTCCCGCTGCGAGCTCCTGCGGGAACAGGTGGATATGGCCCGGCAGCGCATGCCGGTGGTCATCGAGGCGGTGCGCGAGCGCCTGCGCACACGCCTGGCGGAAGTCTGCGACAGCCTGGACGAACAGCGCCTGGAACAGGAAATGGCCCTGCTGGCCCAACGCCTGGACGTGGACGAGGAAATGGATCGCCTGGCCACTCACCTGCGGGAAGTGAAGGATGTGCTTCAGCGTGACGAACCCGTTGGGCGCCGGCTGGACTTCCTCATGCAGGAACTCAACCGCGAGGCCAATACCCTGGGGTCCAAATCCGCGGACAGCGAGACCACGGCCATCTCCGTGGAGATGAAGGTGCTCATCGAACAGATGCGCGAACAGGTACAGAACATCGAATAGGACGACACATGCAAGGCAATCTGTTTATCGTTTCCGCGCCTTCCGGCGCGGGCAAGACCAGTCTCCTCAAGGCCCTGCTGGAGCGGGATGACAGGCTGAAGCTGTCAGTCTCCCACACCACCCGTGCGCCCCGCCCGGGAGAGGAAGATGGGGTGCACTACCATTTCGTTTCCGTGGACGAGTTCATGCGCCTGGCTGGCGAAGGCGCCTTCCTGGAGCAGGCGCAAGTGTTCGACAACTACTACGGCACCAGCCAGGCGGCGGTGCAGTCCCTCCTGGATCAGGGGTATGACGTGGTGCTGGAGATCGACTGGCAGGGTGCGCGCCAGGTGCGCAAGGCTTTTCCCACCGCCATTTCCATCTTCATCGTGCCGCCTTCCGTGGAAATCCTGCGCGAGCGCCTGGGCAACCGGGGACAGGATGATGAAAGCATTATCGAGCGGCGCATGAAGGATGCGCGTGGCGAACTGTCACATTATCCGGAGTATGACTATCTGGTGGTGAATGACGATTTCGACCTGGCCCTGGATGAACTGCGGTGCATCCTGCGTGCCGAACGACTCAGGGTCGGCTATGCCAGCCGCCGTCATGCGGATGCCCTGAGCCGCATGCTGGGAAACTGAGTGATGATGGATTCCGCCGTGTTTCACCGCTGACAGCGGGGGCAGTAGTAGGTGGAGCGCTGGGCCTGTGTCCTGTGGCGTATGTCTGCGTCGCAGTTGGGACAGGGCTGGCCGGTACGGCCATAGACCTGGAGTTCCTGCGCGAAATAGCCGGGATTGCCATCCGTCTGGAGAAAGTCCCGCAGAGTGGTGCCGCCGCGCTCGATGGCCGTGGCCAGGATTTCCTTGATGGCTTGTGCCAGCCTTTCGTACCTTTGTGCTGAAATGCCGCCGCAGGCGCGGGCGGGAGAGATGCCCGCCCGGAACAGGGCCTCGTTGGCATAGATATTCCCCACGCCCACCACGGTTCGGCCATCCATGATGAATGGTTTCACCGCCATTCTTCTATCGCGGGATCTTTCGAACAGCCAGGAGCCGCTGAATTCCTCCGCCAGGGGTTCGGGACCGAGGTGCCGGATCAGGGGATGGTTCTCCACGGGGTCGGTGGTCCACAATACCGCGCCGAAGCGGCGGGGGTCTCGCAGGCGCAGGCATTGGCTGCCGAACACCAGGTCGAAATGATCGTGCTTTCCCGCCGGTGTGCTGGCGGGCAGTACCCGCAGGCTGCCGGACATGCCCAGGTGCAGGATCAGGGTGCCATGGCGAAAGCCCAGCAGCAGGTACTTGCCGCGCCGTTCCAGGCTGAGGAGCTTGCGGCGCCGCAGCCGTTCCGGCAGCGCCTCGGGCACCGGCCAGCGCAGGCGGGCCTGACGGATGATCACCCGGGTCACGGTCTTGCCCAGCACATGGGGCGTGATCCCCCGGCGGGTGGTTTCCACTTCCGGCAGCTCAGGCATCGGGAATCCGGGACAGCTCATGGGTGTAGCTGTCGGTAATCAGGTGAATGGTGTCGCCCACGCGCAGATAGCGCAGGCCGCTGGCGGGGTCCAGGCTGCCGAATTCCAGGTGCTGGTCATCCAGTTGCAGGCGGTAGCGGGGTGGTTTGAGGCCAAACTCCACCAGTCGGGCTTCGTCCGCGGGAAAGCGGTGCAGACTGGGCAGTTCCGCGAAGTGCAGCAGCTTGTTCACCCATTCCCTTTCTTCCACGGCCTTGCCCCCGGGCCGCCAATGCCATTGGCCATTCTCCCTGACCAGTTCGGCAACGGGTTCTTTTTCCTTCCATAGCTGGACGTGAATGATTTTTGCGGGGTTCAGGGCGGTGACGGTCCGCACGAAGGCTGTCTCATGCTGATCCAGCCAGGCCCAGCTTGCCAGCAGCAGGATCAGGCCGGTGAGCAGCCAGTTGGCGCGGACAACCGGGCTCATCTTGTTCTCCGCCGCCAGGTGATGAACAGGCCGGCCCCCGCGAGCAACAGGGGCAACCCGGCCAGAAACAGGGCCGCGATCAGAGCGGCCCGGGCGGGCGACCAGCGCAGTTGACGATCCACGGGGGTAAATGCGGGAATATCGATGAGCCGGTCGTTGTCCATGAGCCAGTGCACCATGGCCAGGGCGAATTCCCTGTTGGCGCCGTTGCCAATGATGCTGTTGCTTGGGAAATCTCCGTCACCGCTCACCACCACCCGCTGCCTGTTTCTTTCCAGGGCCAGAGCCAGGGTCAGGGGGCCTCGCTCTTCTCCAGCGCTGGCGTCCCGGCTGATGCTTCCCTTGAGGTTGCCGGTTTCATTCCAGCTCCGCGGCCCCGTTTGCAGCAGGGGGTGGGCTTTCCAGGCGGTATCCGCTCGTGGCCGTATCGCCCGGGCGCCGGGCATGAGCACGGGAACGTCCAGATGCGTCGCCAGCGGGGATTCCGGTGCCGGGCGGCCGACGGCCACCGTGGGGTTGTCGATAGCCAGTTCCGCGGCCGCCGCGTCCACCACGGTGCCGGGCAGGAAGTCCAGGCCCAGGGTTTCCGCCAGCCCGGGGGGGTGCTCGCCATCCGCCAGCCAGAGCAGGGCGCCGCCCTGTTGGATCCAGTTTTGCAGCAGTTCCGTTTCCGGCCCGGACAGGCTGGTAGCGGGAGAAGCCAGCACCAGCAGGTGGACATTTTCGGGGATCTGCCCCGTATCGGCCAGGTTCAGTTCACTGATCCGGTATCCCTTGTCCTTCAGCAGTTTTCCGAAGCTGCCCAGGTCGAAATTTCGCTGCCCCAGCAACGAGGCTTCGCCATGCCCCCGCAGGCCAAGTATCCACCCCCTGTCTTCAAGACCCAGGCGGGCGATGGCGCTGGTGAGCAGTTGTTCATTGGCCTGGGGAACGAGTTCCTCCCTGCCCCGGTATTGCACCAGCAGTTGCGGTGTGTGCTGTATGCCCAGCTTGCGGGCCTGTTCCGGGTGCTGGCTTGGGTCGATGAACACGAATTCCGTCGCGGCATGCCGCTCCTTGTATTTTTCCAGAAGCTGCCGGATGGCGGCGCGTTGCACGGGATGATCGGGCACGAAGGCCGTTATGCGCAGGGGGCCGTCCAGGTGTTGCAACAGGGCCTGGCTCTGGGGATGCAACTGGTTGCGGCCGCTTTGGCTCCAGTCCCACTGAATGTTGTGACGCTGGCCCAGGTAGAGGATCAATCCCAGGGTGACAAGGGTCAGCAGGGGCAGCAGGCGGTGGCGCAGCTTCATTCTCCGCCTCTCAGGCGCCAGAGCCGGTGAATGGCCAGTCCCAGGCTGGCCAGGGTGATGGTGATGAAATAGACCAGATCCGTGCTGCGCACCAGTCCCCGCAGGAAGGGCATCAGATGGGTCTTGAGGGAAAACAGGCCCAGGCTGGAGGCGCCCGCGGCATCCAGCAACCAGAGCAGGAACA
Source organism: uncultured Sedimenticola sp. (assembly GCA_964636335.1). Classification (GTDB taxonomy): domain Bacteria; phylum Pseudomonadota; class Gammaproteobacteria; order Chromatiales; family Chromatiaceae; genus Thiolapillus. Next base: position 33,021 of record CAZWRE010000042.1, read on the forward strand.
GCAGGCCCCAGCTCATGACGGCGGCGGCCAGGGGCTGTTCGTTGAGGGCGGACAGCAGCAGGGTGATGGCCGCGGCCATGGTGGTGAGCAGAAACAGGCCGAGAAAGGCGGCGGCCAGGCGGCCGGCGTCCAGGGCGCTGCCCAGACCCAGGGCAATCGCCATGACGGCCGCCAGCAATAGCAGGGGCAGCATGGACAGAACCAGTCCCAGCCATTTCCCCAGAACCAGAGCGGACGGCGACAGGGGAGAGGAGAGCAGCAGTGACATGCGGCCGCTGCGCCGTTCATCCGCCAGACTGCCCATGCCCAACAGGGGCAGCAACACCACCAGCAGCAGGGCGGTGGATGACAGGGTGGGGGTGATGACCAGGTCGGTGATTCCCAGGGGATTGTTGGCCCGGATCAGTTCCGGCAGGATTTTCCGGTAGATCTCGAGCTGGGAGAACATCAGCCAAGCCAGCAGTGACTGGGCCACGGCCAGGGAGACCCAGCCGGTGAGCGTGGCATAGATACCGCGCACTTCCCTCACGGCCAGGCTGCCGATCATGCCAGGGTCTCCACAAGAGAAGCGGACAGGCTGAAACGGCCGGGCATCAGAGCCTGGAGTTCCCAGGCCGCCAGTTGCGGTGCCAGGGCTTCCGGAGAGGTGTCGATGTACAGACGATACCAGCCGTCTCCCTG
>CAZWRE010000043.1:0-17941 GCA_964636335.1 uncultured Sedimenticola sp.
GTTTCCTTATCGGCATCGGAAAACGTGGTTTCCCGATGCCTCCGCTTCGCGCCGCACTTCCCTGTGCGGGGTCGCGGCGGGGGCGCCGCTCCTACGTTCCCTGTAGGAGGCCCGCCCCGGGCCGATTTGTCGTGGTGGGACGATTTATTGTAGGAGGCCCGCCCTCGGGCCGATTGGGTGCGGCGGGGCACTGCTCCCGTATCTCTTGTGGTTCTACGGCCAGCGCCGGTTGTGGAAGATGAGTTGCCGTTCGCTTCCGCTCACCAGAAACCGGCTCAATCCCGCATTGTCCACTTTTACCCGATACCAGGCCGTGGGCGGGGCCTGCATGACGTGTCCCAGGGCAGCGCGAATGACGCCGGCGTGAGCCACCACAAGCACCCGTTTTCCGATATGAGCGCTGGCCGTGCGCTCGAAGGCCTGTGCCACCCGCCGTCCGAAATCCAGCAGATCTTCCGCTCCCGACGGTCGGTTGTTCACGGGGTCGCTGTAGAAGGCGGCATATTCTTCCGCGTCTTGCTGTTGGATTTCCACCGGGCTGCGTCCCTCCCAGTCGCCAAAGCCGACTTCACGGAAATCCTGTTCCACGGACAGGGGCAAGCCATGCTTTTCTCCCAGGGCCAGGGCAAAGGCATGACAGCGTTGCAGGGGAGAGCTGACAAGCTGATCCCAGTGACAGTCTTCACCAACGGCCTGCCACATCTGACGCCATCCCTTCTCGCTCAGAGGATCGTCGATGGCCGCCCCCCGGTAGAGGCGCCCGCCTTCGGGCTCGCCGTGGCGGATGAAGTCCAGGATGGTGTTCACAGCCAGCGTACCAGGTAGTACAGGCGCAGGCCCTCGGAAGAAGGCGAGGGGCCGTAAACCAGGGCAGCGTACAGGACCTTGTCCGGCTGGGCGGCGGCTATGGCGTTGGCTTCCGTGTCCATCAGGGTCACGCAGCCTTCGGGAAAGCGCTTGCGTGACTGGCGTTTTGTGAGCACCAGGGCGGGGTGTTGTTCCAGGCCCGTGGAGCCGGGATCCATGATAATGGGTTGCATGAGCGGGTCTTCTTTCCTTCAGCTTGCCGGGGATGATACCCAGAGCAGGGCGGCATAGCGAGCCCCCTTGCCCAGGGCGATGAACAGGGCGGACTGCCACAGGGGGATCCGTGCCCAGCCCGCGGCCAGGCACAGGGGATCGCCCACCACGGGCAGCCAGGACAGAAGCAGCAGGGGTGCGCCGTGCCTTTCCAGCCAGGCCAGGGCCTGGCGTTGTCGGGGATGTCGCAGGCCGGTTAAGGGAAAACGATGGCGCAGCCACCAGCCCATGATCCAGCTGGTAAGTCCTCCCAGGGTGTTACCCAGGGTGGCGACGGTCAGCAGGACAGCGAAGGCGTGTTGTTGCTGCAGGTTGAGCCACAGCAGCAGGGCTTCGGAACCGCCGGGGAGGAGGGTGGAGGCGAGAAAGGAGCCGGCGAACAGGCTCCACAGGCCGGCGTCATTCATGGGGATCCGGGGCCAGGATCATGAGCACGGGGCCGGGGGATTCCAGAATGCTCAGTTGCAGCCCGCCGGCCAGTCCGGCGAGGGCGTCTTTCACCGCCTGGCTTTCTTCCCGGCCGCCGGGATGGCCGCGGTAGGCCAGTACGCTGATGACGCCCCCGGGGGTGAGCAGCCGCCTGGCCTGTTCCAGGGCGGGGAGGGTGTGTTCCACGCGGGTGGTGGTGGCCTTGTCGCTGTGGGGCAGGTAGCCCAGGTTGAACATCACCGCCCGGAGGCGGCCATGGCTGTCCGGTGGCAGGCTTTCGGCCATGTGTTCGTGGCCGTCGTGAATGAGTTCCACCCGGGAACTCAGGCCCGCTTGTTCCAGGCGGGCCGAGGTTGCACGCAGGGCCTGTTCCTGGATGTCGAAGGCGAAGACCCGGCCGGCGGCTCCCACCCGCCGGGCCAGGAAAAGCGTATCGTGACCGTTACCCGCCGTGGCGTCCACGGCCAGATGCCCTTCCTGCAGGTAATGGCTGATGATGGCATGGGCCTTGTGGGTGAGACGCATCAGGAGGACAGGTGTTGCTGCACGAAAGGCAGGGTGAGGCGGGATTTCTTGGCGGCCAGGGCCGCCCGGTCCAGTTCTTCCACGAGCCTGAGCAGCCGGCGGGGATCGCGGCTGTGGCGGGAGACCAGCCAGTGTATGGCCTGTTCGTCCATGCCCAGGCCACGCCTGCGGGCTTGCTGGCGCAGCAGTTCCCGGCGGCCTTCGTCGTCCAGGGGATGGACGCGGTAGCTCGTGCCCCAGCCAAGACGGGAGCGCAGGTCCGGCAGGGCCAGGGGCAGGCTGGCCGGCCCCCGGTCGGCGCTGAACACCAGGGGTCTCGATGTGGCCTGACGCTGGTTGAACAGCACGAACAGGGCTTCTTCCCAGTCGCTACGGCCGGCCACGAGATGTACGTCGTCCAGGGCAAGGAGATCCAGGGTTTCCATGTCCCGCAACAATTCCGGTGACAGGCCCATGATGTCTTTCAGGGGCAGGTAGGCGCAGTGCAATCCCTGGTCCTGGGCAAGGGCGCAGAGCCCCATGAGCAGGTGACTCTTGCCGCTGGCTTCGGGACCGGACAGGTAGAGATTGTCGTTTTCCTCTCTCCGGGCCAGGCGGGTCAGGGCGTTCAGGAGCTGGCCGTTGCCCCCGATGATGAAATCCGCCAGGGTGAGTTCCGGCGCCAGCTGTACCGCCAGGGGGAGCTGGGTGTTCATGCCAGCTTGCTTGCCAGACCGGCCAGGCGGCGTCCCAGGGCCTTGCACAGGGCCTTTTCCTCGTCGCTCAGGGGCAGGTTGCTGTCCTGCCCGGCGAGGTGGGACGGGCCGTAGGGGGTGCCTCCGGTAGTGGTGGACAGCAGTTCCGGCTCGGAATAGGGCAGGCCGCTGATGAGCATGCCGTGGTGCAGCAGTGGCAGCATCATGGATAGCAGGGTGCTTTCCTGTCCGCCGTGCAGGGAGCTGGTGGAAGTAAACACGCCGGCGGGCTTGCCCATGAGGGCCCCGCCCAGCCACAGGCCGCTGGTACTGTCCAGGAAGTATTTCATGGGGGCGGCCATGTTGCCGAAGCGGGTAGGGCTGCCCAGGGCCAGGCCGGCACAGTGCTTCAGATCGTCCAGGGCCACGTAGGGCGGGCCGTCGCCGGGCACGGGCGCGGCCGTGGCTTCATGATCGGCGGATACTTCGGGCACCGTGCGCAGGCGGGCTTCCAGGCCGCCTTCCTCCACGCCCCGGGCCACCAGCCGCGCCATATCGGCGGTGGCGCCGCCACGGCTGTAGTAGAGGACCAGGATATAGGCGTTCACAGGATCTCCAGCACTTGCTCGGGGGGACGGCCGATGGCGGCCTTGCCGTCCCTGATGACGATGGGCCGTTCGATGAGTTTGGGTGTGGCCAGCATGGCGTCGATGAGCTGATCACGGCTCAGTTCCGGGTCGGCGAGGCCCTGTTCCTTGTATTCCTTCTCCTTGGTGCGCATGAGCTGGCGCGGCTCCAGGCCCAGCATGTCCAGCACCTGTTCCAGTTCCTCGCGGGTGGGCGGGGTCTTCAGGTATTCGACGATCTCGGGCTCCACGCCCTTGTCCCTGAGCAGTTGCAGGGTCTGGCGGGATTTGCTGCAACGCGGGTTGTGGTAGATCCTGATACTCATGTCTCACTCCTGTTGTGATTGTAATGTCAATTGTAAACGGGAAGGGCATGGGGATGTAGTGGCGGGGCTATCGCCCCGAGGGGTTTTTCAGTAATCTTGGGTTCATGCCGCAAATCCTGTCCGACTTGTTGACCTTCGTTTACCGCATGTTCCGCCGCTTTGTCGCCCATGGTGGCCTGGAACGGGCGGCGTCCCTGGCTTATACCACCTTGTTGTCCCTGGTGCCGCTGATGACCGTGGTGTTTGCCATATTGTCCGCCTTTCCGGTCGCCGACCGGGTGAGTGAGATGGTGCAGGATTTCATCTTCCAGAATTTCATGCCGGCTTCCGGCGAGGTGGTGCATCGGTATCTGCTGGAATTCAGCCGCAAGGCCTCCCGGCTCAGTGGCGTGGGTTTCCTGGTTCTGCTGCTGGTGGCCATCATGCTCATGTCCAGCATCGATACCAGTTTCAACGCCATCTGGGATGTGCGCCGCAAGCGGCGGCCCCTGAACAAGTTCCTGGTGTATTGGGCGGTACTCTCTCTGGGGCCTTTGCTGGTGGGCGCCAGCGTGCTGGCGACTTCCTATCTGATTTCCCTGCCCCTGGTCACCGAGGCCACCAATTCCGGCATGGGCCGTAGCTTGCTTGGCTGGGTGCCCAGCCTGACCTCGGGTATCGCCTTCACCCTGCTTTACTGGCTGGTGCCCAATCGGCCGGTGAGACTGCGCCATGCCCTGGCGGGCGGCGTGCTGGCGGCGGTGCTGTTCGAATACAGCAAACAGGCTTTTGCCTGGTATGTGACCACCTTTCCCACCTACGAGGCGATCTATGGCGCCCTGGCGGCCATTCCCATCTTCCTGCTGTGGATCTACCTGTCCTGGCTGGTGGTGCTGCTGGGCGCGGAGTTCACCTACAACCTTGGTACATGGCGGCAGGTGATACGTCATGGGGAAAGTCCGGCGGCGGAGATGGAAAACATGCTCTGCCTGTTGAGGAAACTGATGGCGGCCCGAAAGGACGGTGTTGCCGTTCCCATGCGCCATTTGCAGTCCTGTTCGGCGGATGCCGAGGCCCTGCTGGTGGCCATGCAGAACCGGCGCCTGGTGGCAAGGAACGAACGGGGGCACTGGCTTATGGCGCGGGATGCCCGGGAACTGTCGTTGTTCGATCTGTACAAGGCGGTGGGGCACCGTCTGCCGGTTCATGGAGAAAAGGCCTGGCCCCGTGATCCCCGGCTGGTGGCCTTGTACGAGCAGGTCGATGCCTGTTTGGCGGACGTCCTGTCCCCCTCCCTGGCCGAGTTGGAAGAGAAGGAGTAATTTTCGGGTATTGCCGGCGCGCAATGTGCGCCAGGTGGCAGTTTGGCGCGGAATTTATGCTAATCTGCAAGCTGGACACACGAACCATGCCGGATGAACCGGGACGCGGATTCACGGTGTGAGGTTCCGGGGATTTCGGCCACCAGGGAAAGACGAAACGTGAAATTGCAAAGATGGCTGATCGGGTTGTTGTTGGCGGGGATGCTGTCCGCCGCCAGCGGCAGCGACATGATTCTGGTCTTCCGTTCGGCGGAAGGGCCGGAAGGGCAGATTCTGCCTCCTCGTACCGAAACCCTGGAAAGCTGGCAGCGGAAGCAGGCGAGTCGGCTGCTCAGCCAGGCCACCTTTGGCCCCACGGCGGAAGAGATCGAGCAGGTCGTGGCCATGGGAGCGGAACGCTGGCTGGAATATCAGAAAAACCTGCCCATGACCCTGCACCGCCCACGCGTGCAACAGCGCCTGGATAACGGTGAAGGTGAAGGAGACGAGGATTCCGGCCGCTTGCTGCAGGAATTGCGCGTGGAACTGTGGTGGGATCGGGCGCTGTTCGCCCAGGATCAATTGCGCCAGCGTGTGGCTTTCGCCCTGAGCGAGATTCTGGTGGTGTCCGATGAAACCGACGCCACCTGGTCGCGGGCCGTGGGCATGGCGGAATACTACGATATTCTGGTGCGCCATGCCCTGGGCAACTATCGTGACCTGCTGGAGGACGTGAGCCGCAGCCCGATGATGGGGCTGTATCTGTCCCACCTGCAGAATCAGCGCGCCTGGCCGGAAGAGAATGTACGACCGGACGAGAACTATGCCCGGGAGATCCTGCAACTGTTTTCCATTGGCCTTTGGCACCTGAACATCGACGGCAGCCGCCGCTTGGATGCCAGTGGCAATCCCATCCCCACCTACGATCAGGATGTCATTGAGAATTTTGCCCGGGTGTTCACCGGCTGGAACTATGCCGATGCGCCTTATTGGGATTATTATTTCCCTGACGACCAGTATCTGGTGCAGCCCATGGAGCCCTACAACGACCTGCAGGAATGGGAAAGGGAAGGGGGCTATCATGACCGCGGGGAGAAATTCCTGCTGGCCTATCCCGTGGATGGTCTGGCTCCCGCCGACTGGCCACGCAAGCGCCTGCCAGCCCTGGTGGGTGACGAGGATGCCGCCACCGACTTGAATCGCGCCCTGGACGTGATCTTCAACCACCCCAATGTGGGGCCCTTCATATCCCGCCTGTTGATCCAGCGTCTGGTGACCAGCAATCCCTCGCCGGAGTACATCGCCCGGGTTGCCCGGGTGTTCAACAACAATGGTCAAGGGGTGCGTGGTGACCTGTATGCCACGGTGAAGGCCATACTTACCGACGTGGAAGCCCGTTACGGGCACATTACGCACCCGGAAACCTTCGGCAAGCTGCGTGAGCCCCTGTTGCGCCAGACCCAATTGTGGCGTGCCCTGCATGCCTTGCCCATTGATGGTGACTGGGTGCGGGACTGGTATCCCGAGTATTTTCTGGCCCAGGCGCCTCTGCGTTCGCCTTCGGTGTTCAATTTCTTCGGTCCGGATTTCGCGCCGCCGGGAGATATCTCGGATCGTGGCCTGGTAGCGCCGGAATTCCAGATCACCAACGAGACCTTTGTCACGCGCACCGCCAACAAGATCCTTTTCATGCTGTTCGAGGGCTATCCCGGTTCACCCTGGGCCGGCCCGGAGGCCATGGAACTGGATCTCGGCCCTCTGACCGAAATGGCCGACCGTCCGGAGGAGCTGGTGGATTACCTGGACCTGCTGTTCACCAGCGGGCAGATGAGCCCGGAAACCAGGGATGTGCTGATCTCCCTGGCGCAGCAGGTTTCCATGGACAACGACTGGCTGGACGGCACCAATGTGCCGGGCACCCTGCGGGTGATTTCCGTGCTCTATGCCCTGCTCACCGCTCCTGAATACGTGATACAGAAATGAAGAACAAGGTACAGAATCCATCGCGCCGCCGTTTCCTTCATCGTGTTGCAGGCAGTTCCCTGGCGCTTCCCCTGGGCCTGATGGCTCCGTGGGGAAAGGTGCAGGCCGTCCCACCCGTGATATCGGATTACCGGGCGCTGGTCTGCGTCTATTTGTTCGGCGGCAATGACTCGGCCAACATGGTGGTGCCCAGGGAGACCTCCAGCCATGCGGAGTACCAGAGCATCCGCGGAAGCCTCGCCGTGCCCAGGGAACAGCTCCTGCCCATCCAGTCCCTCAGTTCCCAGCGTACGGAATACGGCCTGCATCCGTCGATGGAACCCCTGCATTCCCTGTACAACGATGGGGAACTGGCGATTGTCGCCAACATGGGCACCCTGCTCGAGCCGGTGACCCGGCAACAGATCATTGCCGGCCAGGTGGCGCTGCCGCCACAGTTGTTTTCGCACAGTGACCAGACCTTCCAGTGGCAGACAGGCATACCTGATTCCCAGCAGCCCGTGGGTTGGGGCGGCAGGCTGGCAGATCTTTTTGCCGACAGTTTTTCTTCCCTGCTTCCCATGAATATCACCTTGACGGGGCAGAGCGTGTTTCTCACCGGAAAACGAACGGTACAGTACGCCCTGGCGGACAGTGGCCCGGAGGCCCTGGAGGCGGCGAAGGGCAATGGTGATCCCCTGGATGTGGCGGTTCGCGACCTGTTGGCCCAGACGCGGCAGAACCTGCTGGAAAGGCAGTACATCCAGGTGCAAAAACGTTCCATGGATTTGTATGCGTTGATTTCCGGGGCGCTGGAGCAGCAGAATCCCCTGAATACGGTTTTCCCCGAGACCCGCTTGGGGCGGCAGCTTGCCATGGTGGCGCGCATGATCGCGTTGCGCGAGGAGATGGGGGGCGCTGATCTGGGACGCCAGCTGTTTCTGGTGGGCATGGATGGATTTGATACCCATGATGCGCAGAATGATGCCCAGCCTCAACTGCTTGGGGATCTGGCTACCGCCATGCGGGCTTTTCGTGACGCGCTGGTGGAGATGGGAGAACAGAACAATGTCACGCTTTTCACCGCTTCCGAATTTGGCCGTACCCTGACCAACAACGGAGATGGAACGGATCATGGCTGGGGCGGACACCAGTTGGTCATGGGTGGCGCGGTGAAAGGCGGGGATATTTATGGCTTGATGCCGAATCTTGCCTTGGAGGGGCCGGATGATGCCGGCGATGGCCGTTTGATACCCACCTTGTCAACGGATCAGTATGACGCCACCCTGGCTCGCTGGTTCGGATTGAACGACACGGAACTGCACCAACTGTTTCCGCATCTGAACCGCTTTGACAGCATGGATATCGGTTTCATGAACAGCTGATGTCAATGAAACGGCCTTGCTTGCCGGTATTTTCGCGGGTATGCGCTTCTCAGTCGCCGGCGGTTTCCCTGGACTGGCCGGATGGTGCTTCTTTCCCCTTGCTGGCAAAGTGTCTTTCCTGGAGTTCCCGGACCTTTTTGCGCTGTTCTTTCTGCTTGGAGGTCAGGGCAATGGCATCCAGGTAGGGAACCACGCCCTGCTCCCTTATGATTTGCCTTCCCCGCTTGGACAGGGCAAAGGCGATGAAGCGCTTGATGTCCTTCAGGCGGGGATTGTTGCGCGTCATGTAGGTAATGTACAGGGGGCGGTACAACAAGTAGTTGCCTGACTGGATGTTCTCGAAACTGGGTGTCTTGCCTTCAAGGGCCAGAAGTTTGACGTCGCGCTTGCCTGCGCTGGAAATGCCTGAGATGCCAATAGCGTTGGGATTGGTCTCGATAGCCTTTTCCAACGGGCCGGAAGAAGGATATTCCTTGCTGCCCTTGAATTCCTGGTCAGGGTTGCCCCAGATCAGCTGCCGCAGGGTATAGCCGACGCCGGAGATCTTGCCCTTGCGTACCAGCAGCTCGACGGGAGCATCGTTGCCGCCCAGTTCCTTCCAGTTGGTGATTTTTCCTTCATACAATTCCTTGACCTGGCCCAGGCTGATGTCGGAAACCGGGTTGTCCTTGTGCACCATGACCACCAAGGCGTCCCAGGCCACGGGTGTCATGTGCACGAAACGTTCTTCAGCCACGCCCTTGAGCTTTGGACGGCAGGAACCGCCCAGATCCACGCTGCGGTTCTTGACCCGCCGGATACCCTTGGTGGCGCCACCACCCTCGAGGACGAAGGGCACACCGTAGATTCTTTCGTACTCGGCAGCCAGCTCTTTCATGAAAGCCTTCTTGGTGATGCCGCACCCTGCCCAATGCAGCGTGTTTGTCTTGCTTTCGGTATCGGAGGGCGTCTGCCCCCCTGTTTCGGCGGCCACCACCATGCTGGCGGTGAACGCCATTCCCAGCACCACGAGAAGGAAGTTTTTCACTACTTGTTCTCCTAGATTGAATAAACGCCACTTGGCGATAGTAACAGCCAAGTACCGGATATGCACATTTCCAGAGTTCCCTGACCAGGATATCGGCAACGTCTCCCGGAACCAAAGGAGTTCGTTCACAGTTTGGAAGGCTGCGGTGAATTTTTCAAGGGCGGAATGAAAAGTCATTCACCATCCCGTCCGGGTGGCAGGCTGATGGTAACATGGAGAGCCCTGTTCACCTGAAAACGGAATCGGATGAAAAATTTCTTCAGTGCCATCGTCTCGGTGCTCATGCTGGCGGGCGTGTTTTTTCCTTGCTCCCTGTTTGCCGGGGACAAGGTGGATTTTGCCTACCCGGATATCCATGGAAAGCTGCAACGCCTTTCAGACTACCGGGGCAAATGGGTGCTGGTGAACTACTGGGCCACCTGGTGTCCGCCCTGCCTGGAAGAACTTCCGGAACTCGAAGTCTTTCACGACAGTCACAAGGACAGGGATGCCGTGGTGCTGGGCCTCAACATGGAGGACATCGGGGTGGACAGGCTGCGGGCCTTCGTCGAGGAGCAGTTCCTGTCTTTTCCGGTTCTGATGGCCGGCAGTCGGCCCGGGAAGATGCTGGGGCGGGTGCCCGGTTTGCCCACCAGTTTTCTGGTGAACCCGGAAGGGGATGTGGTTGCCCGCCAGGTTGGCCCGGTGGATGGTAAATCGATAGAATCATTCATCGAACACTACGAAAAGAACAAGAAATGAACTGTGCCGGCGCGGCCGGATACAGTCTGTTGAATTCACCAGGAGGACCAGGATCGTGAGAATCTTGACCGTTATATTGTTGTCCCTCGCCGTGCAGGCGGCATTGGCGACCACCCCTCGTGACCCCGAGCAGTATTTCTTCGATCAGACGTTCGGCGATTTCTCCGAAGAACTGGACAATGCCAGGGAACAAGGCAAGAAGGGTATTTTGCTCATGTTCGAAATGGACGAATGCCCCTTCTGTCACCGTATGAAGACCAGTGTGCTCAATCAGCCGGAGGTACAGGACTATTTCAGGAAACACTTTCTGATCTTCAGTGTGGATATCGAGGGAGATATTGAAATCATGGACTTTCAGGGCAACCCCATGACCATGAAGGATTTCTCCCTGAAGCAATTCCGGGTGAGAGCCACCCCTGTGTTCCAGTTTATCGGCCTGGATGGCAAGCCCGTGAAACGGGGACGTTATACCGGCGCAACCAAGGACGCGGCGGAATTCCTGTTGCTGGGAAAATACATTGTGGAAGATGCCTGGAAGGAAACCAGTTTCAGCCGTTACAAGCGGCAGGCGCGGAAGAACTGAATCATGTGGCGTTGGTTGCTGCCGGCCATGTTGGCCGGTTCGGCCTTTCCCGTGCTGGCGGATTCCCTGCCTCAGCCTCTGAGCCTGGAACAGGCCCTGGCGCTGGTGGACGCGGAACATCCCGCCCTGTTGCAGGCCCGCGCCGAGGAAGCCCGGGCCGAGGCCCGTTTGCAGGAAGTGCGTAGTGATGACGACCTCAGCGTGCTGTTGGAAGGGCGTTTGCAGTTTCTGGAACCGGCGGAACAATCCAATTTTCAGGAAACCAACGACAGCCGGGCCCAGTTGCGCGTGGACAAGCGCCTGTATGACTTCGGCTACACCAGCGCCCGGGAAGCATCGGCCGAGGAAGGTCTGGAAGCAGCTCGCTGGCTAGGGTTGGATGCCAGGCAGCGCCAGCACCTGAAGGTGATGAAGGCATTTTTCGATGTTCTGTTGGCCGACCTGGAATACACCAGGGACAATGAAGCCGTGGCCATCGCCTACGTAAGGCTGGACAAGTTGCGTGATCGGCACAGGTTGGGACAGGTTTCCGATCTCGAACTGCTGGAAAAGGAAACCCTGTATGAAAAGGTGCTCTCCCGGCGTACCGCCAGCGCGGCACGGCAACGTGAGACCCGCATGCGTCTTGCCCTGGCCCTGAACCGGCCGGGGGAATTGCCCGCGGAACTGCTCATGCCGCCGGAACCGGACATGAATGAGCCGCTGCCGGACGTGGAGGCGCTCCATGCGCTGGTGTTGAAAGGCAACCCGTCCCTCCAGGCTTTCCGGCATCGCATGGCCGCGGCCAGTGAGGCCCTGCGGGCCGCCGCCCGGCGCCATGGGCCGGTGCTGCGCGGAGAAATGCTGGCGGGTTACTACAACCGGGAAACCCGCTCCACGTCGCCTTTCAGCGCCGCGCTGGTGCTGGAAATGCCCCTGTACAATGGCGGGCGTGATGATGCGGAAACCGCCAGGGCCAGGGCGGAACTGCTGGACAGCCAGGCGCGCCGGTCACGCCTGGAGCTGGAACTGCGGCAGCAGGTGCTGGATCTCTGGCTGGAGCAGGAAAAACTCAGGCGCCGGGCAAAGGAACTCGGGGTGCGAGAGGAATACCGGGATCTTTACCTGGATCGCAGCCGTACCCTGTATGAGCTGGAGCGCACGTCGGACCTGGGAGACGCCATGGTGCAGATTTCGGCGGTCAAGCTGGAGTTGGCGCGGATACGTTTCCAATGGATGCTCAATCGGGAGCGTCTGCGGGCACTGTCCGGGGAATTGCTGAGCGAGCCATACGAAGCGGGGAGGAAGCAATGAAAAACTTGATGATGGCCTTGCTGTTGTGCTTGCCTGTTCTGAACGGCATGGCGGAAGACGCCCCACCGGAGCAAAAGGTCCGTGAGCTGAGGCTCGGAACGCTGGTTTCCGGCGTGGTGGATGAGGTCAGGGTTCGCAAGGGCCAGCAGGTAAAGGCCGGGGACGTGCTGGTGATATTGGATCAGCGGGAATTCAGGGCGCGGCTGCAAAGAGCCAAAGCCGTTGCTGCCCGGGCGTCCGCCTTGCTGGCCGAAGCCCGCCGGGAGGAAGAACGGGCTCTGGAACTCTATGATCGTGGACTGCTGTCCGATCATGAACTGCAAAAGGCGCAGATTGGCAGGCTGGAAGCCGAAGCACGCCGTGCCGAGTCTCTGGCGGAGGAAACCGGAGCGCGGCTGGATCTGGAACGCACGACTGTGAAAGCGCCTTTCGATGGCAGGATTCTTGAAGTGATGGCCTGGAAGGGGCAGCCCGTGCGGAATGCCCTGAAAATACAGACGATGATCGTGCTGGCGGTGCCGGGACATGCGGCCGTTTCCGGGGCAGGAAAGCCATAATGACTTGCATGCGCTGTATTGTGTCCGGGCGGGTTCAGGGGGTGTGGTTTCGTGAAACCACGCGCCGCAAGGCCCTTGAACTGGGGTTGACCGGCCAGGCCCTGAACCTGAGGAATGGAACCGTGGAGGTTACCGCCTGCGGGGATGAACATGCACTGAGCGAGCTGAGGGACTGGCTGTGGGAAGGTTCTCCCATGTCCCGGGTCGATGATGTACATTGCGAGGAACTTGGCGAGCCGGTTCGGTATAGCGGTTTTCACACCGGCTGAGACGTGGGCAGGTTCCGCGTGGAAACATGGCCTGCAACCGGCATGCGGGTGATAACCACCGTTTCATGGGACTATTGCGGCAGCAACAGCCCTTCAAGGCCGTGAAAGTTCAGGAAACCGCGGGAACAGGGTGGTGGCCGGCTCGGCACCGTAGGTGAACGCAGACCCGCCACCAAGGCGGGCAGGCGCGTCATGCCACCAGAAAAGCCGCCTGGTCAGGGTGTCCCTTTCAGTTCCGGCGGACGAAAGCGACTGTCGTTTCCCCCGTAGGTGGTTCTCAAGGCAGTATTGCCGCGCTGTACGAAGGCATTGCCGGTTTCCTGGGGGTTGGAGAACGGGCGGGGAGCCGGTCGGGTGGGGCCGGCCACGGCCTGTCCGCGTCCCTGGCCGCTGGGTGTGGGTTCCAGGGGAGGAGGTGTTGTGGTGGCCGGAATGGCCGGGTTCACATCACCCGCGGCATTGTAGGCGCCTGCTGCCGGCGCCTGGCTGTTCGCGGACGGCAGAGAAGATGGCGTATTGTAGGCTTGGCTTGCCGGTTGAGGAGCATAAGCAGGTGTTGCCGGTTGGACTCCATAACCCCAGCCGGGGGTGCCGCCCGGAATGGGCGGATCATAGATCGGCGCCACCCGGGCAGGGGCGGCCATGGCCGGGTAGCCGTAGGGCAGGTTGCTGCTTCCCCCGTTGAACATGTCGTTCATCATTCTTCCCGGGTTTACGGAGAAACCTGGACTGGTGTTGGGCGGCGGCGTGTTGTTGTTCCAGTAATTTGGTGGCGCGTAGCCGGGCTGCTGAGTCGGGGCGGACGGGTACCTGGGATTGCTGTTGGTGTAGGGGATGAACTGCTGGTGGTTCCCCGGCCCGGCCTGTATCTGACTGTCAGTGGTGGGACGGTATGATCCCGGCACCGGAGGGTGATCCGCCGCCGTTGCCGGGCTGCCCAGTAACATTGCCACCAGACCGAGGGCGGCGGTTGTGTGAAAATGCATGCTTCATCCTCCTTTGCCCGTCTGATTGCGCGGACTTGTCTTCTTATCCTGCCTCAAAAAGGTCGTTTTTGGAAGTTTCTCATGGAATTGCCCCCTCTTGCCAACGGTCGCATCCTGCGGCGTTACAAACGATTTCTGGCCGACGTGGAGTTGGAAAACGGTGAGCACGTCGTGGCCCATGTGCCCAATACCGGTCGCATGACCGGGTGCTGGGAGCCGGGGGCACCGGTCCAGCTTTCTCACAGCGACAATCCCCGCCGCAAGCTGGCCTGGACCCTGGAGCGGGTGGATATGGGGCATGGCTGGGTGGGGGTTAATACCCAGAGAACCAACCCGGTGGTGGCGGAAGCCCTTGAGCTTCAGCAGGTGTCTGGCCTTGAGGGTTACAGGGAAGTGGCCAGGGAAGTGAACACGGGGCAGGGCAGCCGCCTGGATCTGTTGCTCAGGGGCGGGCACTCTCCGGATGCCTGGGTGGAGGTGAAGAATGTCACTCTGCTGAAAGATGATGCCCTTTGTTTCCCGGATGCCCTGTCGGAGCGTGGCCGCAGGCACCTCCTGGAGCTGGAGACCCTGCGGCGGCAGGGTTTCAGGGCGGTGATCCTGTACGCTCTGAACCGTCCCGAGGGGTGCCGCTTCCATCCGGCGGATCAGGTGGATGCGGAGTATGGCCGCCTGTTGCGCAAGGTGGTGAAAGAGGGAGTGGAGATACTGGCTCTGCGCCTGGTTCACACAGAGACAGGGATTGTGGCGGGTGACCTGGTGGATGTCGACCTGTCAGTATCCTGCTGAGTCGGCCATCAGCCCTTGAGGTATGCGCGGAAGATGATGCGCCTGTGAAAGCAACTCCCCGTCGGCACCCAGGGTGATGTCCCGCCAGCCCGGGGGAGCCGTGTCCACGCCGAAATCCGGCTGCCCGGGAGTAAACTGGATGCAGGTGGACGGCGTGGCCAGCAGTTTAAGGTGGCTCAGCCTGCCTTCCCAGGACTGGTGGACATGCCCCCAGCAGATGCCTTTGACCCGGGAATCGTCCCGCACCCTGGAGAGCAGTTCCTCCCCGTTGTCCAGACCGATGTTGTCCAGCCAGCGGTTGCCGATGGGAACCGGCTGGTGGTGCAGAAAGATGAGCAGGTAAGGAGGAGCATCTTGCAGGGCGCGATCCAGGGCGGCCAGTTCATGTTCTGACAGGTGACCATGTTCCTTGCCCGGCACCTGGCTGTTGAGCAATACCAGGCGCCAGTTTCCCAGGTCGATATGGCCACTGGTGGGAATGCCATGCCTTTCCAGGGTGTTCTGCATGGTCAGGGCATGATCGTGATTGCCGGGAATGGCGCCACCGGGGCATCCTGTTTTCTCCAGGGCCCGCGCCAGATTCTGGTAGCCGGCGCGGGATCCGTCGTGCACCAGGTCGCCGGTGACCATGATGAAATCCGGTGACCCGTGATAACAGGCCTCCTCCAGCACCTGCTGCATGGAATCCAGCGTGTTCAGTCCCAGTAGTGTTCCCTCGGGATCAGCGTACAGATGGCAATCGCTGATTTGCAGCAGGTGCAGATCCGCACCCGGGTTGGCAGTGTCCATGGCATATTTGTATGGGTTCAGGTACTCCCAACCCTATACGGAAAGAAATCCGACGGCATTCTGACATGCGAAAGACTGTGATCTGGTACTCAGAAGCCTTCCGTGGATGTGAACAGGCCCACACGGAGGTCTTTGGCGGTGTAGATCTTCCGGCCATCGACTTCCAGCTTGCCATCGGCGATTCCCAGGATCAGTTTGCGGGCAATAATTCTTTTTATATCAATGGTGTATTTCACTGTCCCGGCGTTGGGCAGCACTTGGCCGGTGAACTTCACCTCGCCCACGCCCAGGGCGCGGCCGTGACCGGGATTGCCCAGCCAGCCCAGGTAGAAGCCCACCAGTTGCCACATGGCGTCAAGGCCCAGGCAGCCGGGCATGACCGGATCGCCGGGAAAATGACACTCGAAGAACCAGAGGTCCGGGTTGATGTCCAGCTCGGCGGTGATCAGCCCCTTGCCATGTTCCCCGCCCTCCTCGGTGATATGGGTGATGCGGTCCATCATCAGCATGTTGTCCACGGGTAGCTGGGCGTTGCCCGGTCCGAACAGCTCGCCGTGCCCACACTTGATGAGATCTTCTTTTTCGTATGCGTTCTTGCGTTCCATTATGTCTTATTGTTCCAGAAGTGATTTGATGTGGGACACGATGCTGTCCAGGGGGATCATTTCGTTGTCGCTGGCGCCGCGGAGCCGGAATTCCACTTCGCCCTTGTCCAGACTGCGTTCTCCCACCACCACGCGCATGGGAATGCCCATGAGCTCGTGATCGGCGAACATGACGCCGGGGCGCTGGTCCCGGTCGTCGAACAGAACCTCGATGCCGGCATCCAGCAGGTCCTGGTACAGTTTTTCCGTGGCGGCCCGGACCTTTTCCGATTTCTTCATCTGCATGGGCAGCAGGGAAACCTGGAAAGGCGCGATGCTCAAGGGCCAGATGATGCCTCGGTCGTCATGATGCTGCTCGATGGCGGCGCCCACCACCCGGGAAACGCCGATACCGTAACAGCCCATGGTCATGGTCACCGCCTTGCCGTTCTCGTCCAGTACCGTGGCGTTCATGGCCTCGGAATACTTGGTGCCGAGCTGGAAGATGTGGCCCACCTCGATGCCCCGGGCGATGGTGAGGGTCCCCTTGCCGTCGGGGCTGGGATCGCCTTCCACCACGTTGCGGATGTCTGCCACTTCCGGAAGCGCGACATCCCGCTCCCAGTTGATGCCGAAGTAGTGCTTGCCGTCGATGTTGGCGCCGGCGGAAAAGTCCGCCAGCATGGCCACGGAGCGGTCGGCGATGGCGGGAATGGGCAGATTCACGGGACCCAGGGAGCCGGGGCCGGCGCCGATGGCGGCGCGTATTTCATCCTCGCTGGCGAAGCGCAGGGGAGAAGCCACCTGGGGCAGTTTTTCCGCCTTGATCTCGTTGAGCTCGTGGTCACCGCGCACCAGCAGGGCGATGAGCCCCCCTTCTGCGGCTTCCACCACCAGGGTCTTCACCGTCTGCTCCATGGGCAGGCCAAACTGCTCCACCAGCTCGGCAATGGTCCTGGCATCGGGGGTGTCCACCAGCGTCATTTCCTTCGTGGGCGCGGGGCGCTCGCTGGTGGCGGGAATGGCCTCGGCCAGCTCCACGTTGGCGGCGTAGTCGCTCTCGGTGGAGAAGGCGATGGCGTCCTCGCCGGAATCGGCCAGCACATGAAACTCGTGGGAGCCGCTGCCGCCAATGGAGCCCGTATCGGCGGCCACGGGACGGAAGTCCAGCCCGCAGCGTTCGAAGATGCGGCTGTAGGCGGCGTGCATCAGGTCATAGGTCTGTTGCAGGGAGGCCTGATCCACATGAAAGGAGTAGGCGTCCTTCATGAGAAATTCCCGGGCGCGCATGACGCCGAAGCGGGGCCGGATCTCGTCGCGGAACTTGGTCTGGATCTGGTAGAAATTCACCGGTAGCTGGCGGTAGCTCTTGAGCTGGTTGCGCGCCAGGTCGGTGATGATCTCCTCATGGGTGGGGCCAAGACAGAACTCCCGGTTGTGGCGGTCATGGAAGCGCAGCAGTTCCGGGCCGTACTGCTCCCAGCGGCCGGATTCCTGCCACAGCTCGGCGGGCTGAACCACGGGCATGGACAGCTCCAGGGCGCCGGCGGCGTCCATTTCCTCGCGCACAATGCGCTCCACCTTGCGCAGTACCCGCAGCCCCAGGGGCAGCCACACATACAGGCCTGACGCCAGCTTGCGTATCAGCCCCGCCCTGAGCATCAAGCGGTGGCTGGGGATCTCGGCGTCCGCCGGGGTTTCCTTCAGCGTCTGCAAGGGAAACTGGGAAGTGCGCATCTACGGGGTTCTCCGGAAAAAAAAGCAATTTTACCCGAAACCGGCTCTGGGGGCAGGAAAATGAAAAAAACCGGTCGTTTCACGAATCCAGGCTGGACAAGCATAGGCGTATTCGACAGCCAATTCCCTCTGCAACAGGTATAATTCCGCCGATTTCAAGAAATATTGCAGGAAACGCACATGTCCAAGAACAAGGTAAACAAGGTGGTGCTGGCCTATTCCGGGGGATTGGATACCTCCGTGATTCTCAAATGGCTGGAAGATGAATACGGCTGCGAGGTGGTGACCTTCACCGCCGA
>CAZWRE010000044.1:0-42782 GCA_964636335.1 uncultured Sedimenticola sp.
GGAACAGTACGAGGCGGCATATGCCGCGCGCCTGCCGGTGATGGTCAAAGGCCCCACGGGCTGCGGCAAATCCCGTTTCATCGAATACATGGCCTGGAAGCTGGACCGGCCCATCATCACCGTGGCCTGTAACGAGGACATGACTGCCGCCGACCTGGTGGGGCGCTACCTGCTGGATGCCGATGGTACCCGCTGGCTGGACGGCCCCCTGACTACGGCAGCGCGCATCGGCGCCATCTGCTATCTGGATGAGGTGGTGGAAGCCCGGCAGGATACCACCGTGGTCATTCACCCCCTGACAGACCACCGTCGCACCCTGCCCCTGGACAAGAAAGGGGAGGTGGTGAAAGCCCACCCAGACTTCCAGTTGGTGATTTCCTACAACCCCGGCTACCAGAGCCTGATGAAGGATCTGAAACAATCCACCAAGCAGCGCTTTGTGGGCATGGACTTCGACTACGCGCCGGCGGACCTGGAAGCCGGCATCATCGCGGAGGAAACCGGTGTGGACCTGGAAACGGCCCACAAGCTGGTGAAGGTCGGCGAGGCGGCGCGCAATCTCAAGGGGCATGGCCTGGATGAGGGCATCTCCACCCGCCTGCTGGTCTATGCGGCCAATCTCATCGGTCGCGGCATCGTTCCCGGTGACGCCTGCCGCATGGCCATGGTGCGTCCTATCACCGACGACGCCGATATCAGGGACACCCTGGACAACGCCATCGACGCCGTTTTCGCCTGATACGCGCGGATGTTCCGCGGGCCCGATGCATGCCTGCGCCGGGCAGCTGTAGACAGCTCAGAGGTGAGTCGAAGATGGAAGTGAAATGTAATTATCGTGAGGTCAAGGCGGTTCTCGAGGATTGCCTGGAGGAAGTCAACGAGGTGCTTTCTCCCGAGGGGGTGAAGGAGTTCGTGGACGGCCTGGAGCTGCTGTGCATGATGGGGCGGGGTGCCGAGCCGGTGCTGGTGTACATGGAAGAAGCGGCGGAAATCGCCCGTCACGCCGGCGAGAAGATGGTCTATCCCGTGGCCAGGACCGCCTACCAGATCTCCCGCAGCCCGAATGCTGAAGCCATCGTGCCCTTTCTCCAGGGTATCGCCGAAATAGCCCGGCGCCTGGAAGAAGCCAAGCTGTTGCAGGGCTATCTGGATATCGTGCTGGAGATGGTGGAGCGCACATCCATCTCCATTCACGGTTCCCATGCCACCATGGCTTCCCCGGGGCTGGTGCCTTTCCTGCACAAGGCGCCCACGCTGCTGGGCGAGCTTACCATCGGCGGCCTCAAGCGCTGGATGGAGTATGGCATCGCCCAGCACAACCATCATCCGGATCACCTGGCGGATTTCTTCTCTCTGGAGTCCGCCGACAGCCGCGCGGTCATGCAGCGTGAGCGCCACGGCACCCTGCTGGTGGATGTGGAGCGCCGCCTGGATCTGTTCGATCAGGCATTGTGGCGCATCGACGAAAGCATCTATCCCTATTCGCGCATGCTGGATGACCGTTCCGATCCGCGGCCCTATTACGATGACCAGGGCATCTTCCTGCCGGACGTGCATGATGATCTGGATAACGGTATCAGCGGCATGGATCAGTACCGGGCGGCCCTTGCGCACATGGCCGGCCACCGGCGCTGGACGGCTCCGGTGTTTGCCGACAACCGCAGCCCCATGCAGCGCCTGGCCATCGAGACCTTCGAGGATTCGCGCATCGAATATCTGCTCATGCAGGAATATCCCGGCTTGCGGCGCATCTTCCTGGGATTGCATCCCAGGCCAGTCGAGGATGAGTGCGACGAGGAAAACGAATCCTGCGTGCGCCATCGTCTGACCATGCTGTCCCTGGCCATGCTGGACCCTGAGCATGGGTACCAAAATCCGCTGATTATCGAATTCGCCCGGCGTTTTCATGACTTGATGCGCCAGGGTGACACCACCACCATGGACATGGAAACCCTGGGCATACAGTTCATGGCCAAGACCCGCCGTCAGTCCGACGCCTTGCCCAATGTCTGGTTCAAGGACACGGAAATCAGCTACCGGGATGACAACCGCAACCTCTGGCAGTTCTACGAGCTGGATGATGATGAGGACTTCCACGTCGAGCCCACGGAGATCGAGGAAGCCGAGCCGGACGATGCCCTGCCGCCGCGCCACTATCCGGAATGGGACTACAGCACCCAGACCTACCGTCCCGACTGGGCCAGCGTTTACGAGACCCTGCACCCGGCCGGTGATGCCGCCTACATCGATGGCCTGCTGCGCAAGCACGACCGTCTGGCCAAGCAGATCAAGCGCATGCTGGACATGCTCAAGCCCCAGAATTACCAGCGCATCCGCTACCAGGAGGAGGGCAGCGAGCTGGACCTGGATATCGCCATCCGCTCTCTCATCGACTTCAAGAGTGGCCATGATCCCGATCCGCGCATCAACGTCAGCCACAAGCACAACGACCGCAATATTGCCGTCACCATTTTGCTGGACCTGTCCGAGTCCCTGAGTCAGACCGTGGGCAATACCGGGCAAACCATCCTGGAGCTGGAACAGGAAGCGGTTTCCCTGCTGGCCTGGGCCATCGAGCAGCTTGGCGATACTTTTGCTATTGCCGGTTTCCATTCCAACACCCGCCATGAAGTGCGTTACTACCACATCAAGGGCTTCAGTGAGCACTGGAACCTGGACGTGAAGAGCCGCCTGGCAGCCATGGGCGCCGGCTATTCCACGCGCATGGGGGCTGCCATGCGCCATGCCGCCCATTATCTTGAGCACCAGAAGGCGGACAAGAAGCTGTTGCTGGTGCTCACCGACGGTGAGCCGGCGGACATCGACGTGCGGGACGAGCGCCACCTCATCGAGGATAGCCGCATGGCCGTGCGCGAGCTGGATCAACTGGGTATCTACAGTTACTGCATAAACCTCGATCCCAAGGCAGATGAGTATGTGGCTGATATTTTCGGCAATCAGTATTCCATCATCGACAAGCTCGAAAGTCTGCCGGAAAAACTGCCCAAGCTGTTTCTAGCCCTTACCAAGTGACATATTCCGCCTGTTTCCATTGACAGACGGGTGTCCGGGTATTTGCCTTTGGGGCTGGCGCGCCGGGACAAGGTGCAACGGGAAGACATGCCGGCAATATTGTTCGGTATCCTTGTCCGGGTGGCGGCGTGCTTTCGGACAGTTGAGAAGCCATTCACGGCTTTCTGTCCCATGCTGGAAAGGAACTTTTTCGACAAATCAGGCATAATGCGCCTCTTTTCATATAAAAAGCCGTCTTTTTGCACGGGATTTTGAATTATGCAAGCACTGGTTGGCGTCATCATGGGGTCCGGTTCCGACTGGGAAACCATGCGTCATGCGACGGAGACACTGGAAAAGCTGGGGATTCCCTTCGAGAAGGAAGTGGTTTCCGCCCACCGCACCCCGGACAAACTGTTCAGTTACGCGGAACAGGCCCGGGAACGGGGTATCGAGGTCATCATCGCCGGCGCGGGTGGCGCGGCGCACTTGCCGGGCATGGTGGCGGCCAAGACCAGCCTGCCGGTGCTGGGGGTGCCGGTGCAGTCCAGGGCCCTCAACGGCATGGATTCCCTGCTCTCCATCGCGCAGATGCCCGCCGGCATTCCCGTGGGCACCCTGGCCATTGGCCGGGCCGGGGCGGTGAACGCAGCGTTGCTGGCCGCCGCCATCCTGGGCAACAGTCATGAGGAAATCCGCCTGGCCCTGGACGACTTTCGTGCCCAGCAGACCCGCGCGGTGCTGGACAATCCGGACCCTGCCGCGGGCTCATGAAGGTCGGCATCCTGGGTGGCGGTCAGCTGGCGCGTATGTTGGCCTTGGCGGGCTATCCCCTGGGGCTGGATTTCGTCGTGCTGGAACCGGCGGAAGATGCCTGCGCCGCGCCCCTGGCCGGGCATGTGCGGGCAGCCTACGATGATCCCCGGGCCCTGGAAGAGCTGGCCGGGCGGGTGAACCTGGTTACTTATGAATTCGAGAGTGTACCGGCTGGCGCCGTGGAGCAGCTTGGCGCCTCGCTTCCCGTTTACCCGCCCGCCAACGCCCTGGCCACAGCCAGGGATCGCAACAATGAAAAGAACCTGTTCAACGAACTGGGGATAGAAACCGCTCCCTTTGCCGAGGTTCATGACCTGGTCGGCCTGAAACAGGCTGTGGAGCGGGTGGGCCTGCCGGCCATTCTCAAGACCCGCACCCTGGGGTACGATGGCAAGGGGCAGCAGGTGATTCGTCCGGGAGACAAGCTAGAGGCCGCGTGGAAAGCCGTTGGTCAGGTACCCTGCGTTCTTGAGGGCTTCGTGGACTTCGACCGGGAAGTGTCCATCATCGCCGTGCGCAGCCTGTCTGGCGAGCTGGCTTTCTATCCCCTGGCGGAGAACGTCCACAAGGACGGTATCCTGCGTCTTTCCACCTGCCTGCATGAAGATTCCCACCAGCTCCTGGCCGAGGATTATGCCCGACGGGTGCTGGAGCACCTGGACTATGTGGGTGTGCTGGCCATCGAGTTTTTCCAGGTGGGGGAACGCCTGCTGGCCAATGAGATGGCGCCAAGAGTGCACAACTCGGGGCACTGGACCATTGAGGGCGCCCAGACCAGCCAGTTTGAAAACCATTTGCGCGCCATTTTGGATCTTCCCCTGGGAAGTACAGCCCCTCAGGGATACACGGCCATGGTGAATCTCATTGGTGAGTTACCGGATGTGGAGACGATACTTTCCGTGGAGAATGCGCATTTGCACCTGTATGGAAAGGCTCCTCGACAGGGACGCAAAATCGGTCACGTCACTTTGCGCGCGGAGACGCCCGAGGGCTTGCGCTCCGCGCTGAAAGCTCTTAATAAAGCACTCTAATAATAATCACCAACCCATTGAAAAATAAAACATGAGTGAGATGCTTCTGTATGTTCTTGCCGTTATTGGCGGTTTGCTGGTGCTGGTCTGGAGCGCGGATCGCTTCGTGGCGGGGGCGGCGGGTCTGGCCAGGGCCCTGGGGGTATCGACCCTGATTATCGGGCTGACCATTGTGGCCTTTGGCACTTCGGCGCCGGAAATGCTGGTTTCCGCCATGGCGGCCTTGCAGGGCAATGCCGGTCTGGCTGTCGGCAACGCGATTGGCTCCAACATCGCCAACATGGCGTTGGTGCTGGGAGTGACGGCGCTTATTGCGCCCCTGGCCGTGCATTCCAACACACTGAACCGGGAGTTTCCCCTGATGTTCCTTGTCATGGCGGGGGCAATGGTGTTGTTGTGGAACGGCTTGTTGTCTCGTCTGGACGGCATCATTCTCCTGGCCGGCATGGCGGCTGTGGTGTTGTGGACCATTCATCTTGCCCGTACTACCGGTGTCGATGATCCGTTGGTGGAGGAACTGGCGGAGGAAATTCCCGCGCACATGCCCAAGGGCAGGGCATGGTGGTTGCTGCTTTCCGGTCTGGCCCTGTTGCTGGGTAGCTCCAAGCTGCTGGTGTGGGGCGCCGTGGGTATCGCCCAGTATTATGGTGTCAGCGATCTGGTTGTCGGCCTGACCATCGTGGCCATTGGCACCTCGCTGCCGGAATTGGCGGCCTCGGTGATGGCGGCGCGCAAGAACGAGCATGATATCGCCGTGGGCAATGTGGTGGGGTCCAATCTTTTCAACATCATGGCCGTATTGGGTATTGCCGGCAGCATCTCGCCCACGGCGGTGGAGCCCGCGGTGCTGTACCGGGATTTTCCGTTGATGATGGGTCTGGCTGTGGCGCTGTATGTCATGGCCAGGGGATTCAGCCGCAGTGGGCACGGTGTCATCCAGCGCCGGGCGGGGCTGTTGCTGCTGCTGGTTTTTCTGGGTTACCAGGCCAGTCTGTTTCTGTTGGTTAAAGGCGCCGCCACCTGACCCGGGCGAATCAGAAGCTGCCCTGGGAACGGGATTGTACGGGTGGTTCAAGTGCTTGAATAGCCGTGTGTTTTCTTCCTGTTTATTTCCCCTGTCCGCATGCGCTTCATGGACGCTGCTTTCAGGTATAATTGAAAAACTTGTGTGTCGGAAACTACCGGAATGAAGAGACTGGAACACCTGCTGGAAATGTTCATGTTCAATGCCCGCTGGCTGTTGGCGCCTTTCTATGTGGGATTGATTCTGGCCATTGGCCTGCTCATGATCATGTTTTTCAAGGAGTTTCTTCATCTGCTTCCGGTTGCCCTGTACGAGCCGCCGGGGCCGGAAATGGTGCTGGGCATCCTGTCACTCATCGATCTGGTGCTGGTGGCAAATCTGATGCTCATAATTGTCTTTGCCGGTTACGAAAACTTTGTTTCGCGCATTGACGTGGCCAATCATGTAGATCGGCCGGACTGGATGGGCAAGGTGGGCTTCACCGATCTGAAAATCAAGTTGATCGGTTCCATCGTGGCCATATCCGGTATCGAGCTGCTCAAGCTGTTCGTCAACGTGGGTGAGGGCGTGGATGAGCAGGAGCTGATCTGGAAGGTGGCCATTCATGTCACCCTGGTGATTTCCGGGGTGTTGTTTGCGCTCATGGACAGGATTGGCGGCAAGACGCCGCACTGATACGGGTACAAGCACTATGTTGCGAAAGATACTGGTAGCCAATCGGGGCGAGATTGCCGTGCGGGTGATTCGCGCCTGCGCGGAGATGGGCATCCGCTCGGTGGCCATTTATACCGAAGCGGACCGATACAGCCTGCACGTGAAGAAGGCGGACGAGGCCTACAGCATCGGGGATGATCCCGTGGCGGGTTATCTGAACATCCACCGCATCGTCAATCTGGCGGTGCAGACGGGTTGTGACGCCATTCATCCCGGCTACGGTTTCCTTTCCGAGAACGCGGATTTCGCCGCCGCCTGCGAGCGTCGCGGCATCACCTTCATTGGTCCCAGTGCCGAGGTGATTCGCCGCATGGGCGACAAGACCGAGGCACGCAAGGCCATGATTGCCGCCGGTGTGCCGGTCACGCCGGGTACGGAGGAAAATCTGTCCGGGCTGGATGAAGCCCTGGAAGTGGCGCGGCGGATTGGCTACCCGGTGATGCTCAAGGCCACTTCCGGTGGTGGTGGGCGCGGCATACGGCGTTGTGACGACGAGGAAGAACTGCGCAAGAACTACGACCGGGTCATCTCCGAAGCCACCAAGGCCTTTGGCCGCGCGGAAGTGTTCATGGAGAAATGCGTGGTCAACCCCCGGCACATCGAATTGCAGGTTCTGGCCGACAGCCATGGCAATTGCATTCATCTGTATGAGCGGGACTGCTCCATCCAGCGCCGCAACCAGAAGCTCATCGAGATCGCGCCTTCGCCCCAACTGGACGAGGGACAGCGTCAGTACCTGGGCGGTCTGGCGGTGATCGCCGCCAAGGCCGTGGGCTACCAGAGCGCGGGCACGGTGGAATTTCTCATGGACGAGAACGGCCGATTCTATTTCATGGAAATGAACACCCGGGTGCAGGTGGAACACACCATTTCCGAAACCATTACCGGCGTGGATATTATCGAGGAACAGATCCGTGTGGCGGCGGGCCTGAAGCTGCGCTTCAAGCAGCACGAGATCCAGCGGCGGGGATTTGCCATCCAGTTTCGGGTAAATGCGGAGGATCCCAAGAACAACTTCCTGCCCAGTTTCGGGCGCATCTCCCGCTACTATGCGCCGGGGGGACCCGGTGTGCGCACGGATACGGCAATCTACACGGGCTATACCATTCCACCCTATTTCGATTCCATGATAGCCAAGGTCATCGTCTGGGCCCTGACCTGGGAAGACGCCATCGCCCGGGGGGAACGCGCCCTGCGGGACATGGAGGTGCACGGCATACGCACCACCAAGGCCTATTACCTGGAGATCATGCATCATCCGGAATTTCGCGCCGCCAATTTCACCACCTCTTTCGTGGAAGATCATCCCGAACTGACCGAATACACAGAGAAGCTGTGCAAGAGTGACGTGGCCGCCGCCCTGGCGGTGGCCGTGGCGGCTCACGCCGGCTTGTAAAGGTAGAGAATCATGTCGAAAATCGAAGTGACCGATGTCATCCTGCGCGACGCGCACCAGTCCCTCATCGCCACCCGCATGCGCACCGAAGACATGCTGCCCATCTGCGACAAGCTGGACAAGGTGGGCTACTGGTCCCTGGAGTGCTGGGGCGGGGCGACCTATGACGCCTGTCTGCGTTTTCTCAAGGAAGATCCCTGGGAGCGCCTGCGCAAGTTGCGCGAAGCCCTGCCCAACACCCGCCTGCAAATGCTGGTGCGGGGTCAGAACCTGCTGGGCTACCGGCACTACGCCGACGATGTGGTGCGCGCCTTCATTCTCAAGGCCGCGGAACAGGGCATGGACGTATTCCGTATTTTCGATGCCTTGAACGACATCCGCAACCTGCGCACCGCCATCGAAGCCACCAAGGAAGCAGGCAAGCACGCCCAGGGCACCATTTGTTACACGGTGAGCCCGGTGCATACCATCGAGGGTTTCGTGCGGATGGCCCGGGAGCTGGCGGACATGGACTGCGACAGCATCTGCATCAAGGACATGGCCGGTCTGCTCACGCCCTATGCCACCGAGGAGCTGGTGAAGGCCATCAAGGACGCCGTGGATCTGCCGCTTCAGCTCCATTCCCACGCCACCGCCGGCCTGGCGGAAATGTGCCATCTCAAGGCCATAGAGAACGGTTGCGACCGGGTGGACACGGCCATTTCCTCCTGGGCCGGCGGCACCAGCCATCCGCCCACGGAATCCCTGGTGGCGGGGCTGCGCGGCACCGAGTATGACACCGGCCTGGATCTGGAACTGCTCCAGGAAATCGGCATGTACTTCTACGAGGTGCGCAAGAAATATCACCAGTTCGAAAGCGAGTTCACCGGCGTGGACACCCGGGTGCAGGTGAACCAGATTCCCGGTGGCATGATTTCCAACCTGGCCAACCAGCTCAAGGAGCAGAACGCCCTGGGGCGGATGAACGAAGTGATGGAGGAGATCCCCCGGGTACGTGAGGATCTGGGTTATCCGCCCCTGGTGACGCCTACTTCCCAGATCGTCGGCACCCAGGCGGTACTGAACGTGCTTACCGGCAAGCGCTACGAAACCATCACCAACGAAGTAAAAATCTATCTGCAGGGAGGCTATGGTCAGGCGCCGGGCAAGGTGAATGAGAAACTGCGTCGGGAAGCCGTTGGGAAGCAGGATATCATTGATGTGCGTCCGGCGGACCTGCTGGCCCCCGAGCTGGATCATTTGCGGGAGGAAATCGGTGACCTTGCCCGTTCGGACGAGGATGTGCTGTCTTACGCCATGTTTCCGGAAATTGGCCGTCAATTCCTGGAGCAGCGCGCCGCCGGCGCCCTGCAGCCCGAGCCGCTGGAGCCGCCGCCGGGTGACGCTGTTCAGGAACGCGCGCCCACGGAATTCAATATCGTGCTGCATGGGGAGACCTATCACATCAAGATTACCGGCGCCGGGCACAAGGGCCAGCCGGAGCGGCATTTCTACATGACCGTGGATGGCGTGCCCGAGGAAGCCGTGGTGGAGACCCTTGATGAAATCGTGATGACCGGCGGCGCGGAAGGCGCGGTGCAGGAGTCCATCAGCGGCCGCCGTCCCAAGGCCAGCAAGGAAGGCCATGTCACCACTTCCATGCCCGGTACCATCGTCGAAGTCCTGGTCAAGGAAGGTGACGATATCGAGGCCGGTGCGCCCGTGCTCATTACCGAGGCCATGAAGATGGAGACCGAGGTGCAGGCGCCCATCGGTGGCAAGGTAACCGGCGTCTTCGTGCAAAAGGGTGACGCCGTGAACCCGGACGAGGCTCTTGTCGAAATCGAAGCCTGAACACGTTCGCATCGGCCTGGCCCTGGGCGGCGGTGCCGCCCGGGGATGGTCGCACATCGGCATCATCCAGGCACTGGAAGAAATGGGCCTGCGCCCGGATGTCATTGCGGGCTGTTCCATAGGATCCATCGTCGGAGCCGCCCAGGCCGCGGGCAACCTGCAAAGGCTGAAGGACTGGGTGCTGTCCCTGCGACGCCGGGATGTCGCCACTTTCTTCGATATCGGCTGGGGTGGCAAGGGACTGGTGGATACGGAACGCCTGCAAAAGTTTCTGCATGAATATGTAGTCGATGAGAACAGGCTCATCGAGCATCTGCAAGCCCGCTATGGCAGCGTGGCCACGGATCTCGGTAACGGGCGGGAAATCTGGTTCACGGAAGGCCCGGCAATGAAATCCATCATGACATCCATTGCCTTGCCCGGCCTGTTCGCGCCCGTCCGGCACAACAATCGCTGGCTGGTGGATGGTGGATTGGTCAATCCCGTGCCTGTGTCCCTGTGTCACGCCCTGGGCGCGGAAGTCGTCATCGCGGTGAATCTCAACGCGGACATCCTGGGCAAGCACCTGAACCTGAAGAAGGACGATATTGCGGCCAGCAGTGGTTTCATGGACGGCCTGCTGGGAACCATCAAGAGTTATTCGGCGAATTTTTTTCCCGGCAACCGGGAAGCGTCTCCTCCCGGCATGCTGGATGTGTTGGCGAGCACAGTGAACATCACCCAGGACAGAATTACCCGCAGTCGCATGGCGGGTGACCCTCCGGACATCCTTATCGAGCCAAGACTGGCGCATATTGGTTTGCTTGAGTTTCATCGGGCGGAGGAAGCGATGAACGAAGGGCGTGAGAGTGTCAGGCGCCTGCGTCCCGCCATTGAATACACCATGGAGCATGCCGCCCGGATTTCCGGAAAAATGCTTGAGTAAGCAACGACCTGGGAGTATCCTTCGCTGATTCGGGACGCCGCCTTCCGGGGTGTCGCGGTGGTTCTTTCATTCCCTGTCAAGGCGGAACGGGGATCATTGCAGCGTCGAATCATCAACAGGGAAAAGGCTCCGGCGGATACATGGACAACGATGCTGATATCGGAGAACTGGACGACAGGATAAAGCGCGAGCAATTCCGGCTGCTTGCCGCTCACTTGCCCGTGGTGCTTCCCGCCAGCCTGCTTGCCGCGGTACTCGTGGGCTGGGGGTTTTGGGGACGGGTGGAATCCTGGATCCTGTTTTCCTGGCTGGCATGCCTGCTGCTGCTGGCCGGCGCAAGAACGTTCATGTCCCGATGGTTCATGAAGCACGCGGATCGTGCCGACAGGTACTGGCAGATGAAATGGTTTCTGCTGACGGGCGCGGCGCTGTCCGGTATCGTCTGGGGCGCGGCCGGGGTGTTCTTCTTCGATCCGGATGATGCCTATGGTTTTGCCTTTCTCGTCATCATTCTTGGGGGATTGCTGGCGGGCGCCCTGGGCTCTCACTCTTATTATTTTCCCAGTTTCGTCGCCTTTGCCGTTCCCGAGTTCGTTCCCCTGATCTGGGAGTTTTCTCATCAGGAAGGGGAGATGTACACCCTGATCATGCTGGTAATGCTGCTTTTTCTTTCGCTGAACCTCTATTATTCGAAAAAATACGAAGACATGGTTGTCAGCTCCATCCGCCTGCGGTTTGCCAACGATTCCCTGCTGAACGAGCTGCGGGCCAGCAATCGTGAGCTTCACCAGCACTCCTATACCGATCCCCTGACGGGCATCGGCAACCGCCGCCAGTTTGATCTGGACATGGAACAGACCTGGCAGGTAACGGAAACCACGGGCGCCCGGGTGTGTCTGATCCTGATGGATGTGGATCATTTCAAGGCCTACAACGACGAGTTCGGTCATCCCCAGGGAGATCGTGTGCTTCAGGAGATCGCCCGCGTCATGTTACGGGTTTGCGAGGAACACAAGGTACGGGGGCGGCCCATGCGCATCGGGGGGGAGGAGTTCGCCCTGTTGCTCAAGGGAGACCTCGAAAAGGCCAGGGAGATTGCGGAAATCATGCGGCAGGCGGTGCGAAACCTGTCCGGTGAAGGGGAACGGATCACGGCGAGCTTTGGTGTCGCCATGGTCTGTCCCGTTGAAGGGGGAACAAGGAAAATGCTGTTCCAGTCCGCGGATCAGGCGCTCTACCAGGCCAAGGCGGGAGGCAGGGATCGGGTGGTCGTTTTCGATGGCCAAGAGCCGCCAAATCCGTCATAATTCACTGCCATTCCGGCGCTGCAGCGCGCGCCGTATGGAACCAGGTCAATGGCGGCCGTATCGGTCCCCTCGCAACACCTAGCTGTGAACCCGGTCAGGCCCGGAAGGGAGCAGCCGCAGCAGTGAAAGTGTGTGCCGGGGTGCGGCTGGTACGGTTGCCACCATTTGTCGGGAACTGCCGTATCGCATCTTCCCGCCCGGACGGAGTCAGAAACCGAATCCATGTCCTACCAGGTACTTGCACGAAAATGGCGCCCCCGTAGTTTTGAGGAGATGGTGGGTCAGGAGCACGTGGTTCGCGCCCTGAGCAATGCCCTGGACAACGACCGCCTTCATCACGCCTACCTGTTTACCGGCACCCGGGGCGTGGGCAAGACCACCCTGGCACGCATCCTGGCCAAGTCCCTGAACTGTGAACAGGGGGTGAGTTCCAGTCCCTGTGGCGAATGCAGCATCTGCCGGGAAGTGGATGAAGGCCGTTTTGCCGATCTGCTGGAAGTGGATGCCGCTTCCCGCACCAAGGTGGATCAGACCCTGGAGTTGCTGGAAAACGTCCCCTTTGCGCCCATACGTGGCCGCTACAAGGTGTATCTCATCGACGAGGTACACATGTTCTCCAATTCCAGTTTCAACGCGCTCCTCAAGACCCTGGAGGAACCGCCGCCCCACGTGAAGTTCCTGCTCGCCACCACGGACCCCCAAAAGGTGCCGGTCACGGTGCTCTCCCGCTGCCTGCAGATGAATCTCAAGCGTTTGCCCGTGGAACAGATTCGCGGCCAGTTCGAACATGTGCTGGGGGCGGAAGGGGTGGAATGGGAACCCGCGGCCCTGGATCTGCTGGCCCGGGTGGCCGATGGCAGCATGCGCGACGGGTTGAGCATTCTCGACCAGGCCATTGCCTTTGGTGGTGGACAGGTGCGAGAGGAAGAGGTCAAGTCCATGCTGGGGGTGGTGGCCCAGGATCGGCTGCCGGGAATGTTGCGTCTGGTGGCGGACAATGATGCTGTTGCCCTGGTGCGGGCCATCGCCCAGGCTGCGGAGCAGAGCCCGGATTTTTCCGCGTTGCTCAAGGACATGCTGTTGCTGCTGCATCGCATTGCCCTGTACCAGGTGGCACCGGAGGCCGCGGACGCCGCCTGGGGAGATCTTCAGCCCATTCGTGAACTGGCTGGCCTGATGCAACCGGAAGACGTGCAATTGTTCTACGAAATCGCTCTGCGGGGGCAGCGGGATCTGCCCCTGGCCCCGGATCCACGCAGCGGCTTCGAAATGATCTTGCTGCGCATGCTGGCCTTCCGTCCTCATCAGGGAGGAACCGCGGCGGGAGGCGGGGCCGGCCAGGCGAGGAAAACGGCGGCGCCGGAACGGTCGGCAAGCCCGGCTTCCCCGCCATCCCCGAGCCGGGCGGCCTCGTCTCCGTCGCCAGACGCCGCGCAGTGCGCGCCAGGGGCAGAGGCGGATCTGGAGAGCTGGCACCAGTTGCTGCCGCGTCTCGGTCTTGGAGGGATAACCTCGCAACTGGCGGCTCACTGCACGGTAAAGTCCTGGCAGAACGGCGAGCTGGTGCTGGCGCTTCGCCCCGAGGGCGCCGCCCTGGCCGGTTCCGTGGCGGAGAAGAAACTCCACGATGCCCTGGAAAATCATCTCGGTCAGCCCCTGAAGCTGCGCATCGAAGTGGAAGAGGGGGGCGAGGAGACCCCGGCCCAGGCTGCCGAGCGCAGGCGGCGGGAAGAACAGGCGGCGGCGGTAAACGCCATGCGGAACGATCCCGTGGTCCAGGCCCTGGAAGAGGGTTTTGGTGGGGAGCTGCTGGTGGACAGTGTCAAATTGAACAGAGAATGATCGATCAGGAGAAATTATGAAAGGTGGTTTAGGCAACCTGATGAAGCAGGCCCAGAAGATTCAGGCCGACATGCAGAAGGCCCAGGAAGAACTGGCCCGGGCGGAGATCACTGGTGAATCCGGCGGTGGTCTGGTGAAGGTCACCATGAACGGCAAGCACGAAGTGCGCCGGGTGGAAATCGACGACTCCCTCATGGGAGACGACAAGGAGATGCTCGAAGACCTGGTGGCCGCGGCTTGCAACGACGCCGTGCACCGCATCGAGGAAAAGACCCGTGACCAGATGAGCGGCCTAACAGCCGGACTTTCCCTGCCGCCGGGAATGAAACTGCCTTTCTGATGCGCGCTGGCGGTCTGCTGCAGCAGCTCATCGACAGCTTTTGCTGTCTGCCGGGCGTGGGACCCAAGACGGCCCAGCGCATGGCCTTTCATGTTCTGGAACGGGACAGGGAAGGAGGACGGCAGCTCTCCCGGGTGCTGGAGCAGGCGGTGGATAATATTGGCCACTGCCGCCGTTGCCGCACCCTGAGCGAAGATGAACTGTGCGGCTTGTGCGCCAATGATCAGCGCAATGACAGCCAGTTGTGCATTGTGGAAACGCCCGCCGATGTACTGGCCATCGAGCAGGCCACGGATTACCGGGGACGCTATTTCGTTCTTGGCGGAAGACTCTCTCCCCTGGACGGCATTGGCCCCGGGGAGATTGGCCTGGACCAGCTTGCGGCAATCCTGGCCGAAGGCGTGGTGAAAGAGCTGATTCTTGCTACCAATCCCACGGTGGAAGGCGAGGCCACGGCCCAGTATATCGGTGACATGGCCGCCGAGCGCAATATTGCCGCCACGCGCATTGCCCATGGCGTACCCCTGGGCGGTGAACTGGAATATGTCGATGGCGGCACCCTGGCCCATGCGTTTACCGGCCGGCGCCGGGTGGGTAACGGAGCGGAGGAACAATGATGACCGACTGTATATTCTGCAAGATCGCCGCCGGGGAGATACCGGCGGACGTGATTTATGAAAACGATGATTTGCTGGTGTTCCGGGATCTGAATCCCCAGGCTCCCACCCATGCGTTGGTGATTCCCCGGCGGCATATTGCCACGCTCAATGATCTTCAACCGGAAGATGCTTTGCTCATCGGCAACATGACGCTGGCGGCAAAGGCCGTGGCCCATCAGGAAGGTATTGCCGACGCCGGTTACCGTACGGTGTTCAATTGCAATGCTGGTGCGGGACAGACCGTGTTCCACATTCACATGCACGTCCTGGGTGGCCGTCCCATGGGCTGGCCGCCGGGATAAATCCTTGCAAGCTGTGTATAGATGCAGGGTGTGTTGAGCGCCACGAAACGCATCATGGGGTTTGTTGCCTCCGTGGTGCGATTCGCTGCATGCCCATGGAAGCACGCGCAGCGGGGCATCAGGTGAGCAGCAGCTCCAGCAAGCGCTCGTAGATGCGTGACAGCTTGTCCAGATCTTCCACCGCCACGCACTCGTTGACCTTGTGGATGGTAGCGTTCAGGGGGCCCATTTCCAGCACCTGGGCGCCGGTGGGGGCGATAAAGCGCCCGTCGGAGGTGCCGCCGGAGGTGGACAGTTTCGTGTCATACCCCATGACTTCCCGCACGGCTTGTTGCGCCGCATCCAGCAGGGCGCCGGCGGCGGTGAGGAAGGGCGGGCCGGACAGGGTCCACTCGATGTCGTAGTCCAGGCCATGGCGGTTCAAGATCTCTTCCACCCGCCGTTCCAGTTCCTCGTGGGTGGTCTCGGTGGAGAAACGGAAGTTGAACAACACTTCCAGGGTGCCGGGAATCACATTGGTGGCGCCCGTGCCGGCATGGATGTTCGAGATCTGGAAAGTGGTGGGCGGAAAGAAGTCGTTGCCCTTGTCCCATTGTTCCGCCACCAGTTCCGCCAGGGCGGGCAGGGCTTCGTGGACGGGATTCCGGGCCAGATGAGGATAGGCCACGTGGCCCTGTACGCCCTTCACCACCAACCGCCCGCCATGAGAGCCCCGGCGGCCGTTCTTCACCACGTCCGCCAGTTTGTTCGTGGATGACGGCTCGCCCACCAGACACCAGTCGATTTTCTCGCCTCGCGCCTCCAGGGTTTCCACCACCTTTACCGTGCCATGGGTGGCGGGGCCTTCCTCGTCGCTGGTGATGAGGTAGGCAATGGAACCCTTGTGATCCGGGTGCTTGCTCACGAAGGCTTCGGTGGCGGTGATCATGGCCGCCAGGGAGCCTTTCATGTCCGCAGCGCCCCTTCCATGGAGCATGCCGTCGCGTATGGTCGGTTCAAAGGGCGGGGTGTGCCAGGCATCTTCCGGGCCGGGCGGCACCACGTCGGTATGTCCGGCAAAACAGAACAGGGGGCCTGCGTTGCCGCGCCGGGCCCAGAAGTTCCGCGTGTCGCCGAAGTTCATGGGTTCGGTTTTGAAACCCAGGGCAGTGAGACGCCCCATCATCAGCGCCTGACAGCCGGCATCTTCCGGTGTTACCGAGGGCCGGCTGATGAGATCTCTGGCCAGTTCGAGGGTGTCAGACATCAGAAATCCATGCCCACCGTGAACAGCAGGGCGGAATTGCCCAGAAAGATGATGTCGGCGCCCAGACCGTTCTTCTTGTAGCCGAAGCCGGGGATGACGCCGGGCGCCCAGCCGCTGGGGCTGTTGAAGGGGATCTTGTCGTCCCAGGGCTCCTTGTAGCCATGGATCACGCCAGCGGTGAGCTTGAAGTGGAAATTCCGCCAGTCGCCGGGAAGATACCAGCTCTTGCCACCATACAGGTATTGGGAAAACTGTCCGAAGGAGTTGTCGAACAGGGCCAGGCCGTACAGCCAGTCGTTGGACTTGTGAGCTTCCAGGGCGCCAAACAGGTTGGGTCCGTCATGGTCCTTGTCGGAGGAATAATGGACATAGGTGCCGGCATGAAAATACAGATGATCGTATTCATACCATTTTTCTTCCCCGGCCAGGATGCTCCCGGACAGGATCGCCAGCGGGATCAGGAAAAGGATTCTTTTCATTGTTGGAACAGCTCCTTGTATCTGTCTCCGGAAAAGCCGACCACCACCTGGCCGTCTTTGGTTTCCAGCACCGGGCGCTTGATGATGGAGGGCATTTCCAGCATCAGCCGCCGGGCGCCGGCCTGGTCGATGTTGTCGCGCTGCTCCTGGCTGAGCTTGCGCCACATCATGCCGCGGCGGTTGAGCAGGGTTTCCCAACCGACCTTGTCCATCCACCGATCCAGCCGGGCTTCATCGACGCCGAGCTTCTTGAAGTCGTGAAACTCGTGGTCGATGCCGTGATCCGCCAGCCAGCGCCGCGCCTTCTTCATGGTATCGCAGTTGGGAATGCCGTACAGGCGGATCATCTTCAGATGTCCCGCAGCAGCTCGTTGATGCCCACCTTGCTCAGGGTCTTCTCGTCAACCTTCTTGACGATGACGGCACAGTACAGGCTGTACTTGCCATCCCTGGAGGGCAGGTTGCCGGATACCACCACGGAACCGGCGGGCACGCGACCATAGAGAATCTCATCCTTCTCCCGGTCGTAGATGCGGGTGGACTGGCCGATGTACACGCCCATGGAAATGACGGAACCCTTTTCCACGATGACGCCTTCCACGATCTCGGAACGGGCGCCGATGAAACAGTTGTCCTCGATGATGGTGGGCGCGGCCTGCAGGGGCTCCAGCACACCGCCGATGCCCACGCCGCCGGACAGGTGCACGTTCTTGCCGATCTGGGCGCAGGAGCCCACTGTGGCCCAGGTGTCAACCATGGTGCCGGAATCCACATAGGCGCCGATGTTCACATAGGAAGGCATGAGCACGCAGGACGGCGCGATATAGGCACCCTTGCGCACGGAAGCCGGCGGTACCACGCGCACCCCGGCTTCACGGAATTCCCGGGCGTTGTAGTCGGCATACTTGGAGGGCACCTTGTCGTAATAATTGGTGAAGCCGCCCTTCATGAAGTCGTTGTCGTTGATGCGGAAGGACAGCAGTACGGCCTTCTTCACCCACTCGTTGACCCGCCAGCCGTCGTCCGTGGGCTCGGCCACGCGCAGGGTGCCGGCGTCGATCTGCTCGATGGTTTCCATGACGGCGTCGCGCACCAGGGTGTCCACGGAGCGTGGGGTGATGTCGGCGCGCTGTTCAAAAGCTTCTTCGATAATGCTCTGGTTGTCACTCATGGGGATTCCTCAAAGGTTTTCGGTAAATGTTCTGATGCGTTTCGCGGCGTCTATGCATTCGTCCATGGGGGCCACAAGGGCCATGCGCACGCGGTTTGCGCCGGGGTTGATGCCGTCTGCTTCCCGAGACAGGAAACTGCCGGGCAGCACGGTCACATTCTGTTGCCGGTACAGTTCCCGGGCGAAATCCGTGTCGCTGACGGGCGTTCTGGCCCACAGGTAGAAGCCGGCCTCGGGCATGTCCACCTCCAGGCAGCCGTCCAGGACATCCAGTACCGCGTCGAATTTTTCCCTGTAGGCGCGGCGGTTCTCCCGCACGTGTTCTTCATCCCGCCAGGCCAGGATGCTGGCGGCCTGGTGATGGGGCGGCATGGCACAGCCGTGATAGGTGCGATACTGGAGGAAGGTGGCCAGGATGTCCTTGTCGCCGGCGACGAAACCGGAACGCAGACCCGGGGCGTTGGAGCGTTTGGACAGGCTGTGAAAGGCCACGCAGCGCTTGTAGCTCGTGTTCCCCGCGTTGGCGGCGGCCTGCAGCAGGCCCGGCGGCGGGTTGTCCTCGTCGAAATAGATCTCCGAATAACACTCGTCGGCGGCGATGATGAAGTCGTGTTTCTCCGCCAGCTCCATGAGCTGTTGCCAGCGGCTTTCCGGCAGCACGGCCCCGGTGGGATTGTGGGGTGAACAGACGTAGAGGAGCTGGCAGTCCCGCCAGGTGGCCTCGTTCACGCTGTCGAAATCCGGCGCCAGCCCCGAGCTGTCCAGGCAGTTGATGAACACCGGTCGGGCGCCCGCCAGCAGGGCCGCGCCTTCATATATCTGGTAGAAAGGATTGGGCATGAGCACCAGGGGATTTCTGGCGGAGCGGTCGATGGCCGCCTGGGCAAAGGCGAACAAGGCCTCGCGGGTGCCATTCACCGGCAGCACATGGTGCTCGGCGTCCAGGCTGCCGGTGGGCAGCTTGAAACGCCGGGTCAGCCAGTCGCAGATGGCCTGACGCAGCTCCGGCGCGCCCTTGGTCAGGGGATAGGCGGACAGGCCATGCAAATGAGACAGCACTTCCTCGGCGATGAAAGCCGGCGTGGGGTGTTTGGGCTCGCCAATGGACAGGGCGATGTGATCCAGCGCCGCCGGGGGGCGGCAGCCTTCCTTGAGCTGACGCAGCTTTTCGAAGGGATAGGGCTGGAGTTTGTGCAGGTCGGTATTCATACTGGAGCGCGAGGATGCTTCCTGGCGCGAGCCTTGGAACAGGAAGGCGGATTATACAACAATGGAACACCGATGAGGTTTACGGCTTGACCGGAAAAGTTCGAGACAATCCCCGCCAGCGGCGGCTGGCCACGGTTTTGTTGCTGTACTCCGCCAGCTTCTGGGGACTGATCTGGTATCCCCTGCGCCTGCTGGACGAGGCAGGGCTGAACGGCCCGTGGCAGATGCTGGTGGCCTATGGCAGCGCCTTCCTGGTGCTGGCCCTGGCGCGCTGGCCGGGGCTGAAGGGCATGCAGGGGCAGGGTGGCCGTCTCATCCTCATGGCCCTGGCCGCTGGCTGGACCAACGTGGGCTTCGTCCTGGCCATGCTGGATGGCAGCGTGGCTCGGGCGCTGATCCTGTTCTACCTGTCTCCCCTGTGGACCGTCCTGCTGGGGCATTACCTGCTGGGTGAGAAGCTGCATCACACCACCTTGCTGACATTGCCCCTGGGCCTGTTCGGTGCCGGGCTCATGCTCTGGTCGCCGGACATCCTGAAGACCGGCCTGAGCTGGGGTGATATGGCGGCCATGACGGCGGGCATGGCCTTTGCCTTGGCCAACGTCATCACCCGTTCCCTGCATCGCCTGGGCACTCGCCAGAAGACCCTGGTTTCCTGGGCAGGCGTGGTGGCGGTTTCCCTGCTGTTGCTGGCAATCCAGGGCACGGACATCCCCCGGATTTCCGCCCTGGTCTGGGGCGCCAACCTGCTGCTTGGTGTGGGTGGTTTTCTGGTGACCACCCTGGCGGTGATCTATGGCGTGTCCCACATGCCGGTGCAGCGTTCTTCGGTGATCCTGCTGGTGGAGATACTGGTGGGCGCCCTGAGTGCCTGGGTGCTGGCGGGGGAGAACATGAATCTGCGGGAGTGGGCAGGAGGATTATTGATTATACTTGCGGGTCTGGTTGCCATCTTTCAGGAAGAAAAACAATGAACCGGCCGCTGGCCATCCACCATGTAAGTATGATCATAGCCGACAGCCAGCGGGCGAGTAATTTCTACGAAGGCGTGCTGGGCCTGAAAGTGGTCGAGCGTCCTGACCTGGGGTTTCCCGGCTTGTGGCTGACCATAGGGCACCAGCAGATTCACCTGCTGGAACTGCCAAACCCTGATCCGCTGGATGGCCGCCCCGAACACGCCGGCCGGGACAGGCATCTGGCCATGACCATCGGCAGCCTGGAGGCTCTTGCCGTGAGACTGGAGGAGCGGGGCATCCCCTTTACCCTGAGCAGGTCCGGAAGAAAGGCCTTGTTCTGCCGTGATCCGGACGGCAACGGACTGGAGTTCATCGAGGACAATACGTGAAAAGAATCCTGAAATGGGGAGGCGGCCTTACGCTGGTGGCCGTCGTGGTCACCGTGGCGCTTGTTGTACAGGCCGTCTATTTTCGGCCTCTCAGCATCCGGGTTTTCTATGAGAAGGTTTTCATCGAGCGGATGCTGGATGATCCGGAACTGCTGACCGAACTGGGACTCCTGGAACAGTTCGGCATTCACGGGCACAATGCCAAACTCACGGATGCTTCACCCGAACACACGGAAGAAGCTGCACGGCAGTTGACAAGGAAGCTCGAACAGCTCCATGCCTATGACAGATCATCCCTGACAGGGCAGGTGGCCCTTTCCTATGACGTGCTGGACTATTATCTTCAGACCGAGAAGGCCGGGCTGCCGTTCCGTTATCACGACTATCCCGTGAACCAGATGTTCGGTGTGCAGAGTCAGCTTCCCACCATGATGACGACCTCCCAGCCGCTTACTTCCGTCAGTGATGCCGAGGACTACATCAGCCGCCTTCATGGATTCGGCCTCAAGTTCGACCAGTTGTTGCGCAGTCTTGAGCTCAGGGAACAGAAAGGCATATTGCCTCCCAGGTTCGTGGTGGAGAAGGTATTGGCGGAGATGCGGAACTTCATCGCCATGCCACCGCAACAGCACCTGTTGTACAGCAGTTTCGTTGAGCGACTGGAGAAGGTGGGTATGGATGAAGCGGAGTTCGCCCGGCTGAAGAAGCGGGTTGAAACCGAAATCCGGGATACTGTCTATCCTGCCTACCGCGGCCTCATCGCCTATTTCATGCACCTGGACAGTCTGCCTCTGGCAAACAACGGGGTTTGGGCTCTGCCCGATGGCGCGGCCTATTATCAGTGGAAGATCCGGGCGAGCACCACCACTGACATGAGCGCCGGGGAAATCCATGCCCTGGGATTGTCGGAAGTGGCCAGGATAGAAGGGGAGATGGACAGGCTGCTGGCCAGCCAGGGATACGACCAGGGTAGTGTGGGAGAGCGCATGAGCCGGCTGTCCAGGGAGTCCCGTTTCCTTTACCCCGATACGGACGAAGGGCGGCGGAAGGTTCTGGAGGATTACCAGCGCATCATTGATGAAATCGACAACCGGCTGGATGGGGTTTTCAATCTTCGTCCTGCTTCCGGGGTAATGGTGAAACGCATCCCCGTATTCAAGGAGAAGACCGCGGCGGGCGCTTATTACAATGCCCCCTCCATGGATGGCAGCCGTCCCGGCGTCTTTTATGTCAATTTGCACCAGATGTCAGCCATCCGCAAGTGGGCCATGCGCACCCTGGCCTATCACGAGGCCATTCCCGGGCATCATTTCCAGATATCCATTGCCCGGGAACTTCAGGGTGTGCCCACCTTTCGCCGGATTCTGCCTTTTACTGCTTACGTGGAGGGCTGGGCCCTGTATGCCGAACGCCTGGCCTGGGAAATCGGCATGGAAGACGATCCTTATGACGACCTGGGCAGATTGCAGGCGGAGATGTTTCGCGCCGTTCGCCTGGTGGTGGATACCGGCTTGCACGACAAGCGCTGGACACGGGAACAGGCTATCGCCTACATGAAGGAAAAGACCGGCATGCCGGAAACGGATGTGGTGGCGGAGGTGGAGCGCTACCTGGTCATGCCCGGCCAGGCGCTGGCTTACAAGATCGGCATGCTGAAGATTCTCGAACTGCGGGAAAAGGCCCGTTCAAGGCTGGGAGACGATTTCGACATCAGCGAGTTTCATGACGTGTTGCTCAGGAATGGCGCCCTGCCGCTGATCCTGCTGGAGCGCCAGGTGGACGCTTATATCGCCGGCAAGTCAACCTGAATCCGGCTTGCCGCTCGCTGCCGGGGCGTTTTCCGCAGGGGTTTCCTGGAAGTAGTAGTCGTACTTCCTGTGCAGATCGTTGGTGAACTTCCAGGCCTCGCTATAGGAAAGGCCGCTGTCCTTGGGCAGAATCACCTTGATGTACAGGCCGTCAGGCTGTTGATCCTTCAGGCGGCTGAGAATGCCGTCCAGTTTTTTCCGTGACACGGCCTTGAATTCTCCCTTGCCGCCATCACGCCATTCGATATGGCGTTTTCCGCCCTTCTTGAAGTAGCGGACTTCCACAAGGTGACGTCCCTTGGCCGAACGGGCAGGGCGGATCAGTTTGTCATAGCGTACCTTGAGACTGTCATACTCGTCGGCCAGCACCAGGTATTTTTCCTCCACGTCCCGGCGTTGGGCCCGGGCCTGGGCCAGCGCCTGGTCCTGGCTTTCCAGCCGGGCCCTGAGCATGGCGATCTGCAGGTTCTGGCGATCCAGTTGTTCCTTGAGATTCAGGTATTGCCGTTGCAGGTCCGCCAGTTCGCGGCGGGACAGGGTTTCCCGGTCCCTGGCCTCGGCGGCGGTTTTCTCGGCGGACTGCTTGTCCAGCATGAGCTGTGCAGCCTGCCGGGCAAGATTGTCGCGCTCTTCCAGTAATGCTTCCAGGCGGGTGTCACGATCGGTAATGGCGCGGGCGCGTACGCTGTTTTGCTCCCGCAGGCGCATGACCTGGAGCTGAAGTTCGTTGATGCGCGTGTCGGCGGCGTCCAGTTGCTCCAGGGCTGTGTCCAACCGGGCAGCCAGGCTTTCCTTCTCCTCCCCGGTGGAACGGGCCAGCTCCATGGCCTGCCGTTCGGCTTCCACGGTGGCGCGGATCTCCTTCACCAGTTCCATGTTGCGCAGCAGAACGACGACCATGGAAATGAGGAAGATCATCATGATCACCGTCATCACGTCGGTGAACGAGGGCCAGAAGCTCTCGTTTCCCTGGCTGTCCCCGCGGTTCAGGCGCAGGTCGATGAAGCTTCCGCCTTCCTTCATTCTTCGTCTTCCGGCAAGCGGAAGCCGCGGCGCAGCAGCTTGACCACCGTGCCCATTTCCTGCTGCCCCTGCTCTGCCTGCCTCTGATATTCATCCACGGCGTCCAGCAGCCGCGTTTCCGCCCGGGCCACCACTTTCTGGGATTCCTGTATCTGCTTCACCAGGGACTGCAGGGAGCGCACCAGTCCGGTGAACTCGTACAGGGTGGTGTCCTGTTCCACCACGAACAGGGGGGCCAGGTAGGTGGTGGTCACCTGTTCCACAGCGCTGAGCAGGTTGGTCTGGGCATCGGTGAGCTTGAGATAGAAATAGCCGAAAAACAGGTAGCAGACGATGGCTGTGATGGTTGTGGACAAGGCCGTGGACATGCCGTGGATGACCAGGCCCATGCCTTCCACGTCCACCGCGTTCTCAAGCAGGTCCGAGGCACCCAGCAGGGCCAGGGACAGGGAGACAATGGTGCCGAATACGCCGGTGAGGATGAGCACGTTGCTGATGTACTTCGGGAAACTGGTGCGGGTGCTTTCGCTGGCCAGCAGGGTGGCGGCCAGGGCGCCCTGGTTGATGGGGGTGCTGGAGGCGTGGAGACGTTCCATGACCAGGTAACGGCGGGCAATGATGCTACTTGCCGGCACCTCGTGCAGGGGGTCCTCCAATTCCTCCTCCTGGTTGCGCACGAATCGGGCGATGGCCTTTTCCTCACGGCTGTAGGACAGGAAGATGGCAATCATGCGCAGCAGACCAATGAGGAACAGGGTGACGATGGCGCCATTGATTATCCACCCCGTGGCGGTGAGTTGGTCACGGAAATAGACGGTGGCAACCAGGTCGTACTTCCAGGCGGTGATGCCGGCCATGAGCACGGCCACGAAGAACATGAGCAACAGGGTGTTGCGGCTGAAATGGCTGCGGAAACTGATAATCTGCAACGGTATGCCCCCCGGGGATCGGTGTGATTCCCCCATGATCCACCATTGCAGGGTCTTCTTCAAATGGGGAATTGCTGATGGTGGGGGGCTGGTGGGTCTGTAGAGGGCTTTTCTGGTCCCGGCTGTGGAAAATGTGGCAAGGCGAAACAGGTGCCCAAGGGTATTGCCAATGACCGGGAAGCCGGCACCATTACAGTGGTGGGAAGTGGATATCCTGGAAGAGCCGGACCATGCGGTTCAGCTCGGCGTGGATGGGATGCTGCTGTTCTTCGCATGGGTGCATCGTCAGCCGGTTTCCTTCTGTTGCCGCCTTCCCTGCGTCCGGGAATGACCCCGCGGGATACAGGCAATGATTGCGGGAGCGAGGCTGTGCGTCGTGAACCGGTATGGCTGCACACTCGTTGAAGCACGAAAGCCTGATACTCCTTGGCAGTACCCTGGATGGTGATTCCTTTCATTCATCCAGAATTGGCAAATCCTCCGGACGATCCAGGTCATGCTGCAGCAGATCGTCCAGGTGGGCATGGGAGCTGCCCGGCAATGCGAGGGGCAGCTCCAGCATCTGGTTGAAGTCGCAGTCGTAGAGACGACCCCGCCAGTCCACGCTCACCAGTTGACGGCACATGCGGGTCCGCAGATTGTCGTTCTGGTGGGCATCACGCAGGGTTTGCAGGTACTCATCGAACTGGCCTCTGCTGATGAGGGTACTGCCGAAGCGCTTGATGGGCATGTTGGCAAGGGTGAACAGGTGGTTGAAGACGATGCCCCCGGCGCAGCGCCAATGTGGTGTTTCGTATTACGGGTTGCGGATATCACGTGCATGGCGAGCCGTCTGTGTGCTACATGCAGCGGTTGGCCGAGGCAGGTATCGAAGCCCGCATTGGAAGCCGGGGCGACTCCTACGATAATGCGCTGGCGGAGATGATCAATGGCCTGTACAAGGCGGAGCTTGTTTGCCGTTGGGGTCTCTGGAAGAACCTGGCGGCAGTCGGGTATGCCACCCTGGAATGGGTGGAGTGGTTTAGCCACCGGCGGCTGCTGGGGGCAATTGGTAACGTGCCGCTGGTGGAGTTGGGGGCAGTGTATTGTCTTCAACGGGAAGAGGCAGTTCAGTCGGCCTGACTCAAACCGATCTCCGTCTCCGGAATATCCGGGGCGGTTCAGTGACCATCTTGTGACCAAAACAGATTTCGGCCTTTTTTGGGA
The DNA here is from genome assembly GCA_964636335.1 of uncultured Sedimenticola sp. Lineage (GTDB taxonomy): Bacteria > Pseudomonadota > Gammaproteobacteria > Chromatiales > Chromatiaceae > Thiolapillus. Next base: position 25,618 of record CAZWRE010000044.1, read on the forward strand.
TGAAAATTGATTTGTTGCTGTCCTTTATATGGGCTATATTAAGTCTGGTTACTTGAGGGTCAACATAATGAAATATTCCCGCCAAATCAAACCGATCAGCTATCTGAAAGCGCATGCAGCCGATGTGGTCAATGAACTGCGTGAACGGCGTGAGCCGATGGTGATCACCCAGAATGGTGAGGCTCGCCTGGTGGTTCAGGACGTGGAGAGCTATGAGCAGACCCAGGAGACCCTGGCCTTGCTCAAGATACTGGCATTGGGTAATCAGCAGATCGAGGCCGGAAGGGTTGTTGATGCGCAGCAGGCTTTCAATCGAGTTCGCCAGAACCGCACTGTAGATTGATGACCTGCGAGATTCTCCTTACCGAGGATGCACTTCAGGATCTCAGCGAACTGGATGCCTACATTGCTGCTCATGATGGCCCGGAAAAGGCGGATCATGTTCTGAGTGAAATTGAAACGGCGATTCTCAAGCTCGGTGATTTCCCGGAGCGGGGAAACTACCCTCCGGAGCTTTCCACATTGGGTATCAAGGAATATCGGGAGGTGTTCTTCAAACCCTACCGAATCATCTACCGCGTATTGGGCGGGCGGGTGTATATCTATCTGATTGCCGATGGGCGGCGGGATATGCAAGCATTATTGGCGCGGCGGTTGTTGTTGCCGTAGTGGAATTTATCTACGGGCAACATTGTTCTCATCGGCTCGATAAGGGCGATAACTTGTTGTGGGTTCAGGAGTATTTTGTTGACGTTCAGTAGTACATTGGATTACGAAAGCCTCAAAGCGCGCCACCGCGAATTGCGAGATGATTTTCCGCAGGCACTTTCCTTGCGTACTCACCGGGCCTTGAGTTGGCTGCATCGTGCAGAAATGGAAGCGGATGACAACGATGCGCGCTTCATCTTTTTGTGGATTGCTTTCAATGCTGCCTATGCCCATGAGTTGCACGATGCGTTGAAGTTTTCAGAAACCCGATTGTTCGTTCATTTTCTTGGAAGACTCATCGAGAACGACAGGGAAGGGCAGCTTGAAAAGATTGTCTGGAATGAATTTCCACGATCAATACGCCTGTTGCTGGATAACCGCTATGTTTTCCAACCTTTCTGGGGATATCAGAAGGGCAAACTGACGAAACAGGAGTGGGAAGATAAATTCCGGCGTAGCAAGGCATCCGCCATGCGGGCCCTGGGCAGTCTGGATACACGCAAGGTGTTGCTGGTGATCTTCGAGCGCCTTTATGTGCTGCGTAACCAGCTGTTTCATGGCAGTGCCACCTGGGACAGCAGCGCCAATCGTACACAGTTATAACAAGCAACGGCCATTCTCGGTCAGCTCGTGCCGGCCATTATTGCGATCATGTTGGATAGTGGTTCCCAACTGTGGGGAGAACCGCGTTACCCGGTTGTGGATTGACAGGGATGTATTTTGTGGCTCATAGGGTGAGATACCGGATGGGGCATACTGTGCCATGGGGCAGGTGGAGTTGATCATGGGCGTGGTTGTGGTACTGGTGTTACTTGGGGTTGGTTTGTATTTATTTGTCACGGGTGACATAGCATCTTCAGGAACCATGGATGTCAATAGTGACGACCAAAAACCCGCGCCACGCATTCACCAATGTATTCATTGCGGCCAGGAGTTTGATCTCAACGAATCGGACGGCTGGCGGATCTCACAGGAGCAGTACACCTGCAACTGGTGCTACATGTCGGGACAGCGAGATAACAAGACGACTTATCTTGATGATGAGTAACATTTGGATGAAGGGGGAAGGAGAATCTTCCGAGCTATGCTGATTTCTGGTGTATGAGCTGACGGAAGAAGCGGTGTACGCTGTTGATTGATCTTGTTGGATCAACAACCAACAGGAGAAGTACACCGCTATGAACGAGAATAACGTTGTCGAGCGGAAAGCACCAGCCAAAGATGCCCTGAGCGATCTGCTGGCTCAGTATGCCGGGCAGACCGTGGACGGGAAGCGGGCTGTGGTGCGCAATGGATACCTGCCGGAGCGCACCATCCAGACGGGGCTGGGAGATGTGCCGGTCAAGGTGCCCAAGGTGCGAGACCGTTCCGGCCAGGGCGTGAAGTTCACCAGCCAGCTGGTGCCGCCGTACCTGAAGTGGACGAAGAACGTCGAGGCGTTCATCCCCTGGCTGTACCTGAAGGGGATCTCGACCGGAGAGATGCAGCCGGCGCTGGAGGCGCTGCTGGGTGAAGGCGGCCGCGGTCAGCCGCCTCAAGAAGGGCTGGGAGGCGGACTACCGGCAATGGCAACAGCGTGACCTGAGCCGGCGGCGCTACGTGTACGTGTGGGCCGACGGGGTCTACAGCAACGTCCGCATGGACGATCGGCTCTGCCTGCTGGTGATCGTGGGCTCGGACGACACGGGCCGCAAGGAAGTGCTGGCGGTGGTCGATGGCTACCGGGAGTCCGAGGCCAGCTGGCTGGAGGTCATCGAGCAGCTGGAAGCCCAGGGGCTGACGATTCCGCCAAAGCTGGCGATTGGTGATGGCGCACTGGGGTTTTGGAAGGCGCTTGCCAAGAAATGGCCCCAAACGGTTCAACAGCGTTGCTGGGTACACACGACTCCAGGGATGGAGGAGGTAGAGCGACGCAGGAAGCCAAAGCCGAAGACGGCCAACGTGCTGAACAAGGTGCCGAGGTCGGTACAACCGAAGGTCAAGGCGGCCCTGCACGAGATCTGGATGGCCGAGACCCGGGAAGGCGCCTACAAGGCCTTCGATCGCTGTGTGAGGCGCTTCGAGGCCAAGTATCCGAAGGCGATGACGTACCTGGTGAAAGACAAGGGCGCGATGCTGGCGTTCAACGATTTCCCGGCGGTGCACTGGCAGCACATCCGGACGACGAATCCGATTGAATCGGTGTTTGCCACAGTGCGTCTGAGAACCACGAAGACCAAGAACTGTGGCAGTCGAATGACGACATTGGCGATGGCCTGGAAGCTGATGGAGACGGCGCAGAACAAGTGGCGACGACTCCGGGGCTACAAGCTACTGGCCGATGTGGTCGAGGGAGTGAAATTCAAGGATGGCGAACGAGTAGAGGATCATTCTCAGGGTGCCGCTAAGGCGGCTGTACACAAGATTTGACAATAGCTCCCCCATGGATTGTTATGGGGGGATTCGGAAAGAGTATAAAAGAAAAACGCCCGTAAAAGCTATAGCTTACGGGCGCTTTTGGGTTCCATTGGAACCCTTGTTGGTGGAGACGGCGGGAATCGAACCCGCGTCCGTGGATCCTCCGCCTTCGGCTCTACATGTTTAGTCCGGTCTATTGATATTTAACCACTGACCACCCGACGGACAGGGCGGTTTCGTGGCGAGTCCGGTAAGAGTTTAGCGAATCCGCCCCGGACGAGCTTCATCGCGATCCTGTGAGAATCGACGCCTCAAGTCCGGACGCACAGGCACGGCTCCGGTGAGACGGCACCCTACCGGTTCTTAGGCGGCGAGTGCGTAGTTGTCGTCGTTGGCAACTATCAGTTTGCAGATGGATTTACGAGGAAATCTGCATCCTCGACATGCACCTCGGGTTTTGCTATCCACGTCGAAAGCCATGTCGTCCCCAAAGCTGGTTTTCACGAGCCGTCCCTGGCGCGTTGTTCCGGCCCGGCCATCCCTGGCCGGTCGTTCGCCGGACTTCCTTTGTCCTGTGGGACAAAGGCTTCCGGCTCACCCACGTCGAAAGCCATGTCGTCCCCAAAGCTGGTTTTCACGAGCCCTTGACTGGCCGTTGAAGCCCGCACAGTGTAGTGTGCGATGGGTTGTCGTGCAAGAAATATTGGGACAGATCCCGGTATTTCAAGGGCTTACTGAGATTTGTCACTGCAACCATCCTGGAAGCAGCCTAGAATCAACGCCTACCAACCATTCGACAGGCATACCGGGATGGAAGTTTCCGACAGCGACAAGAAGGCCGCCCGCTGGGCGCACGATCTGTTCGTGCTGAACATCTTTTTCTTTCATCTGCTGCTCACGCCGGCCACCATCATGCTGGGTGTGGGCCTCAAGGGCTTGCTCATTCCCCTGTTCCTTTCCTTGTCGGTGATTGCCTATATCTATTTCCGCGGCCGCCGGGAGTCCCGCTGGTTCGTGGCCGCGCACTGGCGTCTGGCTTTCAGCCGTTGCCGGCTGTTGCTCATCGGGTATGCCATTACAGGCGCCATCCTGCTGCTTGCCGAGGTGCTGACCATGGGCATGAAGGATGCCCACATGGCGCAGATCCTGGTGACTGTGGTCACCCGTATTGCCATCATGCCCACTCTGGTGCTGGTCATGGTGACCGTGGTCATGGAGGCTTCCGCTACCTCCCTGGTGAGCCGGGGCGAGGTACCGGAGAAGATCGTCAAGGCGTTTCCACCTCATTCCTGAACCGGCCCTGCAGCAATACCCCGCCCACAATGAACAGCAATCCGATGTAGCTGGAGGCGAGGATTTCCTCACCCACCAACAGGTGAATAAAAACCAGGGAGAGAAAGGGTGACAGGTAGATGAGATTGGCGATGCGCGCCGTGCTGCGGGTGAGCCGCAGGGCCTTGAGCCAGAGCAGGAAGGTCAGCCCCATTTCGAACATGCCCACGTAGACAGCCCCCGCCAGCCCCCGGGGTTCGGGAAGGGAAAAGCCTTCGGTAAACCACAGGGTAAGCGTGATGAAGGGCAGGGCGAACAGGAAGTTGCAGAACAGGCCCGTTACCGGGTCCACCCGGCTCCAGGTCTGCCACAGCCAGTAGGAAGCCCAGATGACGGTGCTGGCCAGAGCCAGGAATACTCCCAGGCCGTTGCTGAACTCCAGGCTGAAAGGCGCTCCCCGGGTGGCGATGATGAGCACGCCGAAATAACTCAGGGCGATGGCTCCCAGCTGCCGGAGCCCCAGGTGATGCCCCAGCACGGGCACGGCCAGCAGGGACAGGGTGATGGCCCAGCTGTAGTTCAGGGGCTGGGCTTCCTGGGCGGGGAGCAGGTCGTAGGCCTTGAACAGCACCAGGTAGTACAGCCAGGGGGTAAGCAGGCCTGGCAAGCCCAGGCGCAGCAGGGAACCAGGTGGCAGCCATATCAGTTCTATTAGCTTGCCCTGCAAGGCGAGGATCAGTCCCAGGATGCAAACCGAGGTCAGGCTGGCCCAGAACAGCAGCTGAACCGGCGACAGGTATTGCAGGGAGAGCTTGAAGGCCGAGGCCACGGTGGACCACAGCAGTACCGCCCCCAGGCCAAGAAACAGGGCCCGGCGCTCATCGATCATGCGTTGGCTTCGGGAATGGGCGGCAGGGGGCAGTCCAGCAGGGAGGAGAAGGCGCGCAGCAGTTCCATTTCCAGGGCCGTGATCTCGCCATCGGCAGTGGCGCAGGCGGCGGCCGCCTTGAGGAGCTGGGGCTTTAGCAGGGGTTTGAGCTGGGCCAGCTTTTCCATGGCCTGATCCAGTGCTTCCAGGTCCAGCTCCGATTCGTTGAGGAATTTCAGGCCTTCCATGTTCAGCTCTCTGGCTGCCGCCTGGAAGGCGTGCAGGGCATCCATCTTGTTGTCATGGGTATTGTGGGCCAGATAGCTGAGCATGAGGGTAATTTCCCGCGACAGCTTCGACAACTGCTTGTAACGGCCGATGCGGGAGATGCGGTGCTCGAAATGGGCCTCCAGATTGTGCAGGATGATGCGGTGCAAGGCCCATTCGAAAGCGGTGATCTCGCCGTCCATTTCGATGAGGGCCTGGAGGTTGTCCTTGAACAGGCGGTACTGTTTCGGGGATAGCTGGCGCAGGGCCGGCATGGCCAGATCCACCAGGGTGAGGCGCAGCTTGGGGGCCAGCCGTTTCACCATGCCCATGTGCTTTTCCGTGAGCATGGCCACGCCGGTGTCTGCCTTGTCCTGCAGGTGCCACATTTGTTTCTCCAGCACCTCCCGGTCCTCGTCCAGCACCAGGGCGTAGATGAGGGCACGGGCGCCATAGGGTTCCTGGGCGGCTTCGTGCAGTTCGCCGGGCAGATACTCCAGCATCAGCCGGGCCTGCTGCATGTTGGCGGCTTCCGGTGAGCCGGTCTTGCCGATGTTGTCCAGCACGCTGCCCAGGATGACGCCGCCCAGCATCATGTCCTGCGGGTCCAGGCGGGGTTTCGTCCTGGTGTCTTCTTCTTTCTGTATCTCCGCAAGATCGGGTTTCTTCGGTACCACGAATTCCCCGTCCCAGCTTGGCAGCACTTTGCGGATGCGCTGTTCCAGGGGAGGGTGGGTGGCGAACAGCGAATTGAACAGGTGACGGGTGCCCTCCTCAAAATAGGCATGGCTGAGTTCTTCCGCGTCCGGATGGTTGATGATGGCGCCCTGGCTGTCGCCGCCGATCTTCATCAGGGCGCCGGCGATACCCGTGGGATCCCGGGTGAACTGTACAGCGGAGGCATCCGCCAGAAACTCCCGCTGGCGGCTCACGGCAGCCTTGATGAGGTTGCCGAAGAACACACCTACATAGCCCAGGATGATCAGCCCCAGACCCAGTACGATGAGGGGTATGCCATTGTTTTCCTTGCTGTCGCGGCTGCCGCCCAGGGCGCCCCAGCGGAATAGCAGGCGGCCAACGAGAGCCACCATGAGAATGCCGAACAATATGCCAATGAGGCGGATGTTCAAGCGCATGTCGCCATTGATGATGTGGCTGAATTCATGGGCGATGACACCCTGCAATTCCGCCCGGTTGAGTTTTTCCAGGGTACCCTGGGTGACGGCCACCACGGCATCGCCGGTGGTGTAGCCGGCGGCGAAGGCGTTGATACCCGGTTCGTGCTCCATGACATAGACCTGGGGAACGGGCGTTCCCGAGGCGATGGCGATTTCCTCCACGACATTCAGCAGACGCCGTTCCAGGGGGGTGCGCGGATTGCCGGACACCAGGCGCCCGCCCATCATCTCCGCCACGGTCTTGCCGCCGCCGCGCAGGCTGAGGGTGCGAATGCCGCTGCCCGCCAGAATGACCACGATGACCCCGGCGCTGATGGCCAGGAAGCGTGGCCAGTTGAATTGCTCCCAGAAGGTCATGGGGGTGTGATTCTGCACGTAGTAATCGTTGGAATATTCCACGAATAACATGATGAACAGATTGGTCAACACCACCAGGGAGAGGATGGCGAGCAGGAAAAGGACGATGAGCCAGCGCGTCTTGCGCCGGGCGTCGTCCTGGGCGGAGAAGAAATCCATGGAACGTCAGATTCTCAGAAGGAAACCTTGGGTGCTTCCTGGATCTGGGCGCTGTCCTCGAATTCCAGCAGGGAGGCGTCCGTGGGATGGCCGAACATGGGCGCGAACACTACCTGGGGGAAGGACTGGCGATAGGTGTTGTAACTCATCACCGCATCGTTGAAGGCCTGGCGGGCGAAGGCAATCTTGTTTTCCGTGCTGGTCAACTCCTCGCTGAACTGCATCATGTTCTGGTTGGCCTTGAGGTCGGGATAGGCCTCCATGACCATGTTGAAGCGGCTCATGGCGCCGGCCAGAGCCTGTTCGCTGCCGGCCAGGGCGCTGATGGCCTCGGCGTTGCCGGGATCGGCGGCGGCCTTGGTCAGGGCGTTGGCCGCGGCGTTGCGGGCGTTGATGACCGCTTCCAGGGTTTCCCGCTCGTGCTTCATGTAGGCCTTGGCGGTCTCCATGAGATTGGGTATGAGGTCGTAGCGGCGCTTGAGCTGCACCTCGATCTGGGCGAAGGCGTTCTTGTAACGGTTCTTCAGGGTCACCAGGCTGTTGTAGATCCCGATGACATACATGATCAGGCCGAGAATGACGACCACGATGACGATGGTGACGATAGTGCCGGTTCCCATGTTTCTCCTCCTTGGTTAGAGATGGACGGGCGTCATAATGGTAGCATGTAACCCCCCTTGTTCGTACCCATGCAAGTGCTCATGGACAAACGCTTCATCCTGTTCAAACATCGCCGTTTCCCATCTCCTGTCACAGCCTGTTCGGCGTGTTACTGGACGAGTGAAGAGCTTCCGGCATCCTGGCGCCATGGGTGCCTGAATGCCATGAATTTGCTGGATGATCCATGGGCCGGCTTTCGCGCCGGAGCAGGTGAGGTGATTTGGTGGTCGGGAGCGGAAACCCTGGAGGAGCCAGGTGAATTCTGATCCTGTCGTCAGGCTTCGCTGCCTCAAACAGCAACTGGGGGAGTGCCTGATCCGCGACCGGCACCGTCTGCGCCGCCAGCTGGAAAACCTTGCCCGCCGGCTGCGCCAGGGGCATGAGGTGGCCGAGGCCCTGGCGGACGTGGAGGCTCGTATCGACAAGTCCCGCGGTCTGGTCCTGGCGCGGCGGGCTTCCCTGCCGGCGCCGGACTATCCCCCCGAACTGCCCATCAGCGCCCGTCTGGAGGAGATCCGCGAGCTGATCCGGAACAATCAGGTCATCGTGCTCTGTGGTGAGACGGGCTCGGGCAAGTCCACCCAACTGCCCAAGATCTGCCTGGAACTGGAACGCGGGATATTCGGGCGCATCGCCCACACCCAGCCCCGACGCATTGCCGCGCGGAGTCTGGCCAGCCGCATTTCCTCGGAACTGGGCCGGGAGCTGGGCGCGGCCGTGGGTTACAAGGTGCGTTTTCACGACAAGGTGAGCGAGAACACCCATATCAAGCTGCTTACCGACGGCATGCTGCTGGCGGAGATACAGCAGGACCGCTGGCTCAACGAATACGACACCATCATTCTGGATGAGGCCCACGAGCGCAGCCTGAATATCGATTTTCTCCTGGGATATCTGAAGCAGTTGCTGGGCAAGCGCCCGGATCTCAAGCTCATTGTTACTTCCGCCACCATCGACCCGCAGAAGTTCTCCAGACATTTCGGGAATGCGCCCATCATCGAGGTTTCCGGTCGCACCTATCCCGTGGAAGTGCGTTACCGGCCGCCGGAAGAAGATGAAGAAGGAAGTGGTGAACGGGGTGACGCCACCCAGCAGGCCATCCTGGACGCCGTGGATGAACTGTCCCGGGAAGACAGGGGTGATATCCTGGTGTTCCTGTCCGGCGAGCGGGAAATCCGCGAGACCGCCGAGAGTCTGCGCAAGCACCGCCTGCGGGTCACCGAGGTGCTGCCCTTGTACGCCCGCCTCGGCCCGGCGGAGCAGGGGCGCATCTTCAGGCCTTCGGGCCAGCGGCGCATCGTGCTGGCTACCAATGTGGCGGAAACCTCGCTCACGGTGCCGGGTATCCGCCACGTCATCGATACCGGCTTTGCCCGCATCAGCCGCTACAGCCATCGCAGCAAGATCCAGCGCCTGCCCGTGGAACGCATTTCCCGAGCCTCCGCCAACCAGCGCAAGGGCCGCTGTGGGCGGGTGGCGGAAGGCATCTGCATCCGCTTGTACACGGAAGAGGATTTCGACAGCCGTCCCGAGTTCACCGAGCCGGAGATTCTGCGCACCAATCTGGCGGCGGTGATCCTGCAGATGAAGCTGCTGGGTTTCGGCAACATCGAGGCCTTCCCCTTCATCGATCCGCCGGACAGGCGTCAGGTGAAGGACGGCTACCGGGTGCTGGAGGAAATCGGCGCCGTTGACGGACTGGGAAAGATCACCCGGCTGGGGCGTAAACTGGCGCGGCTGCCCGTGGACCCGCGCATCGGGCGCATGCTCCTGGAAGCCGCCCATACCCATGCCCTGCGGGAAGTGCTGGTCATCGCCGCGGCCCTGTCCGTGCAGGACCCCCGCGACCGTCCCCACGACAAGCGTGAGCAGGCAGACGAGGCTCACGCTCTGTTCGCCCACGAGGAATCGGATTTCCTGGCCTGGTGGGAGCTGTGGAAGTTCATCCAGGAAAAACGCCGGCATCTCACCCAGCGCAAGTTTCGCCGCCTGTGCCGGGAACATTTCCTGTCCTACACCCGCATCCTGGAATGGCAGGACATCCACAAGCAGCTACGAACCCAGCTCCATGAAATGGGTTATCGGGACAATCAGGAAGATCCCGGCTACGAGACCATCCACAAGGCTCTGCTGTCTGGTCTGCTCAGCCATGTGGGCTTCCGCCGGACGGGCAAGGGGGAAGGCTACCTGGGCGCGCGCAACAGCCGTTTTCACATCTTTCCAGGCTCCGGCCAGTTCAGCGCCCGCCCCAAGTGGATCATGGCGGCAGAGCTGGTGGAGACCACCCGGCTCTACGGCCGCACCTGCGCCCGCATCCAGCCCGAATGGGTGGAGTCCCTGGCCGGGCATCTTCTCAAGCACAGCTATTCCGAGCCTCATTGGCAGGGGCGGCGGGGGCAGGTGGGGGCCTATGAGAAAGTCACCCTGTTCGGCCTGGTGCTGGCGCCCAGGCGGCGAGTGAACTTCGGGCCCATCGACCCGGTACAGGCCCGGGAGATCTTCATCCGCTACGGTCTGGTGGAAGGTGATCTAAAGACCCGCGCCCCGTTCTGGCGGCACAATCGGGAGTTGGTGGAATATGTGCGGGATATGGAGGCGCGCACCCGGCGCCCCGACCTGCTGGTGGACGAGGAGCGCATGTACGCTTTCTACGACCAGCGCATTCCCGAGGGTATCTACAGCACGCCCCAACTGGAAAAATGGCTGCGCGAGGTCAGCCGCAAGCAGCCGCGCATTCTGCACATGGAACTGGAAGACGTGCTGGCCCGGGAGACCGACGCCGCAGCCGAGGCCCGGTTTCCGAAAACGCTGGAACTGCATGGCATGGCCCTGCCCCTGGAGTATCGCTTCGAGCCGGGTCACGAGGCGGATGGCGTAACTCTGGTGGTTCCCGCGGGGGTGCTGCGCCAGATCAGCCCCGGCCGCCTGGACTGGCTGGTGCCGGGCCTGCTGGAAGAAAAGATCATCGCTCTCATCAAGGGGCTGCCCAAGTCCCTGCGCAAGGCCTTCGTGCCGGTGCCGGATTTCGCCGCCCGCGCCCTGCGGCAGTTGCGGCCCTCGGATACGCCTCTGGTGCAGGCCCTGGGCGCGGAGCTCAAGGCGCTTTCCGGCGGGGTGCACCTGCCCGAGGATGCCTGGGACGTGGATGGCCTGCCGGACTACCTGCGCATGCGCGTGCGGGTCATCGACGGCCAGGGCAAGACCCTGGGGGCGGGCCGGGATCTGCTGGTCCTGCAGAAGCAGTATGGCGACCTGGAAACCGCCATGCCGGAACCCGATCAGGCCCATCCCCTGGAGCGCAAGGGGATGAGCCGCTGGGACTTCGGCCCCCTGCCGGAACAGGTGGAAAGCGACAGCCATGGCATCCGCCTTACCCTGTGGCCCGCCCTGAAGGATGAGGGCGACAGCGTGGCCGTGGAGCTGTTCGGTTCCGAAACCGAGGCCCGGCAGTCTCACCGTGAAGGACTGCGTCGACTGTTCATGCTGGCCATGCCAAGGGAGATCCGCGAGCTGAAGAAAAAGCTGCCGGGCCTGCAGCAGATGCGCCTGCAGTACGCCAAAGCGCCCGGCCATCCGCGGGGCGGGGGAAAACAGGATCTGGAGTGGGAACTGCTGGCCCTGATTCTCGACCGGACCTTCCTCACCGAAGACCAGGACATCCGGGACGAGCAGGCCTTCACCCGGCGGCTGGCCGATCATCAGGGAGAAATGATCCAGCGCATGAAAGAAGTCTGCCAACTGGCGGGTGACATTCTTGGCTACTACCAGAAGCTGCGCAAGACCCTGGCCGGCATCAACCAGATCAACTGGCTGGCCTCCACCCAGGATATGCAGTGGCAGTTGGACCGGCTGGTGTACCGGGGATTCCTTTTGCACACTCCCTGGATACAGCTTCAGCAGTATCCCCGCTATCTCCGCGCCCTGGAAAAGCGCCTGGAAAAACTGCGCGGCGCCGCCCTGCGTGACCAGCAGTTGCTCAACGAACTGCAAGCCGTGCAGGAAGACTGGCTGGAGCGCTGGCGGGCCGTCGGCGACAAGGGCGTGACGGACGAGCGGCTGGAGGAGATTCGCTGGATGCTGGAAGAGCTGCGCATTTCCCTGTTCGCCCAGGAGCTCAAGACCGCGTATCCGGTTTCCGTCAAGCGTATTCGCAGGCGCTGGCGCGAGCTGGGGCTTTGAGTGTTCGGTAAGCCTGCTATCCCCACCGGGCGCACAAGGCTTATAATCAGCCCTCTTGTATTGCTGGAAAACCGAGGAACCCAAATCCCATGTCCAACTGTCCCTGTGGCTCAGAGCGGGAGTATGCCGCCTGTTGTGAACCCGTGATCACCGGCGCCGAGGCGGCGAAGACCGCCGAAGCCCTGATGCGTGCCCGTTATACCGCTTACCAGAAGGGCGCCATTACCTTTCTTGGTGACAGCCTGCACCCGCAAAGCCGCCACGACTGGGATGAAGCAGCCACGCGCAAGTGGGCCGAGCAATCCGTATGGCTGGGGCTGGAGATTCGTGCCACGGAACGGGGTGGCGAGAAGGATGATGACGGCATGGTTGAGTTTGTCGCCACCTACAAGGAAAACGGTGTATCGCGCCAGCATCATGAAAACAGCCTGTTCAAGAAAGAGAATGGCCGCTGGTATTACGTGGACGGCAAGTTGCCCGCACCGGAAACCGTCAAGCGGAACACGCCCAAGGTGGGCCGAAACGATCCTTGTCCCTGTGGCAGCGGCAGGAAATACAAGAAGTGCTGTGGTGCCTGAATGATGCGGCTGATGCTGTTTGTCGGTCTCTGGGCGCTCATGGGGGGCGTGGCCGGGGATACCTATGTCTGCACCAGTGAGGAAGGTGACGTTACCCTGACCAATGTTCCCTGTTCCCGGGGCAGCATCACTCAGAAGCACAATCGCAGCAGCAAGACCCGGCCGCAGAACAGCCGCAAGATCATCGGTTACAGCTACCGGTTTGAGGATTCCGAAGGCCGTACCCTGTACACCAACCGGGAAAAGGCGGGCAAGGGGATGAAGCTGGTGGCCAAACGGCCCATCTATTATTACGGCAAACCGGAAAGCGGCGGCCCGGCGCCGGTGCTGAAAGTGCTTCGCGAACGGGTGAAGGCATATCGTCCCCTGGTTCTGCGGGCGGCCAGGGAGACGGGTCTGGATCCCAACCTCATCCATGCCGTGATTCTGGCGGAATCAGCTTATGATCCCCAGGCGCGCTCACCCAAGGGCGCCATGGGTTTGATGCAGCTCATGCCGGCCACGGCCAGGCGCTACGGTGTCGCCAACCCCTACGATCCTGGCCAGAACATCCAGGGTGGCACCCGCTATCTCGCGTATCTCATGAAGCGTTTCGGTAATGATATTGAATTGGCGGTAGCCGCCTATAACGCCGGAGAAGGCGCGGTGGAAAAGTACAACCGCAGCATTCCTCCCTACAGGGAAACACAGGCTTACGTGGAGAAGGTGAAGGGCTATATGGCCCAGGGCATGCTGGCGTTCAACTGAGGCGCCTGTTCCAGGGGATTATTTCCTGAATGCCGTTTTGCGCCACATTCTTCGCCACCACAGCGTCGTGAAAGGGGCCTATCCCACAGCCAGGTAGTTCTCCCCCTGGGCATAGCCCAGGGTATCGAGTTCCTCGGCAATATCCTCCCTGGCTCCGTGATTGGCCACGTATATGAGCACAAATGGCCGCCCGTTGCGCGCCAGCCAACCGCTGTTTACCACGGGGGTGCCGCGAATCTCGTTGCCGATCTTCTTCGGATCGATATCCACCCAGGCCCTGGGCTGGAAACCCAGGTCCAGCAGGTGCCGGCAGCGTTTGCGGGTCTTGCGGCCTGCGCCCCAGATGACGAAATTGTCCCGGTGTGCCAGCAGGCGGGAGTCCCTGGCCAGATAACGGGCGCGCAGATTGTCGAAAGCTTCCCGGGAACAGCGCGGATCCGTGCGTGACACCCGTTTCGGGCTTTCCCGCCAGTCCAACAGCACCTCGGGCAGTTTTTCCATGGGCTGGCCTGAATGAAACAGGCGCAGCCACAGGTCATAGTCTTCCGGGAAGAGGCCATGCCGGTAGGCTCCCAGGGCTTGTATCCGGCTTTTGCGGAACATGACGCTGGGATGGGCGAAAGGGGATTCCACATAGATCTGCCGGGCAATATCCGCCGCGGAGCGGCACTGATTTTGCCAGCGAATGTATTCCCGAAAGCCCTTTTCTATGAGCGCTTCCGGAAACAGGCGGACCTGGGTGGCGGAAAGAGCCAGTTCATGTCCGTTGGAAAAATGATTCAGTTGGGCCGCCAGCCGTTGTGAATACATGATATCGTCCGCGTCCATGCGCGCCACCAGTTCATGGCGGCAGGCCGCAAGGCCGTGGTTGAGCGCGTTCACCAGCCCTTTGCGGGGATTGTTCAGCACGCGGATGCGTGAATCCCTGCGGGCGAGCTGCCGAAGCCATTGGTCGCCGCCGTCTTCGCTGTGGTCATTGACCGCCACCAGTTCCCAATGGGGGTGGGTCTGTGCGAGGATGCTGTCCACACACTCGGCCAGGGTACTGCCGGCATTCCGGAAAGGCAGCAGGATGCTGATGGTTTCAGGCATTTGGAATACAGATGACAGACGAAGCACACAAGAATAAAGCAAGCCGTCCCCGTTGGCGACGCTGGGCCGTGGATATTCTTCTGGTCTTCGTGGTGGTCTTCGCGGTGCAGGCCTGGCAGACGCGAAACATGCCTGTGGGAGAGGCGCCGCCTCTGGAAGGACTGTTGCTGGATGGCAGGCCCGTGTCCCTGACGGATTACCGGGGCAGGCCGGTGCTGGTGCATTTCTGGGCAACCTGGTGTCCGGTGTGCCGAACGGAGGAAGGCAGTTTGAACAGTATCGCCGAGGACCATCCTGTGTTGACTGTCGCCACCACATCGGGAACGGCGGCGGAAGTGGGCAGGTATCTGGCCGAGAACAGCCTGGACTTTCCCGTGATTACGGATGAATCCGGCCAGATGGGCATGGCCTGGGGAATTCGAGGGGTGCCAGCAAGCTTCATAATTGATGCTGAAGGAAAGATTCGACATCTGTCCGTGGGCTACACCACGGAATTGGGATTGCGCTTTCGACTCTGGCTGGCGGGTTTCTGAATATCAAACGTTTCATTCATGGAAAAGCCCCTTGATCGGGGCTTCTCCATGGAGACTCGTATCCTCAGATATCGCCGATGACCCGTTCGTCCCGGGGGATGCTCAACAGCTTTTCGGCTTCCACCTGGTTCTTGGCGAACACCAGGCGGAATTCCTGCTGGTCCCGTTCCGGATGCTTGTCTCGCTCCTCCTTGACCCGCAATTTGGCCTCCCGGTACTTGGGATAGGTTTCGATATAGGTCAGCAGCTTGGCCCCGGATTCCGGGTGGGGCACAACTTCATATACGAAATATGGCATTTATTATCTCCTTTGTTATCAATAGATTGAATTGTATTTTTAATCCATTGAAACAAGTTCGGCGATGGGGCTGGGATTCTTGGCTTCCACCTGGTGATAGAGAGAGGTCAGGGCCGCCTGCAGGGCTTCTTCCATGACCGGGTGGTAGAAGGGCATCTGGATGAGCTCGCCCACGGTCATCTCCTTCTGGATGCACCAGGCCAGCAGGTGGGCCAGGTTCTCGCCCCGGGGAGTGACCATCTCGGCTCCCAGCAGTTTTCCGCTGTCCTTGTCGGCATAGACGCGGATGGTGCCGCGGTTCTTGCCCATGATGAGGGCGCGGCCCACGGGGGCTACTTTCATCTCGCCCACCTTGAAACTGTCCGGCTCCAGGTCGGCGAAACGGCTGCCCACGCTGATGATGTTGGGATCGGAAAACACGATGGCCAGGGGCGTCTTGCGCCGGAAGGCGCGAATCTCGTCGTGAGCGGCGTTGTAGCCCGCAATCTTTCCTTCATCGCCTGCTTCGTGGAGGATGGGACGATCCCCGTTGATGTCCCCGGCCAGGAACAGGGGGTGGTCGCCAATCTGCATGGTGTTGGGGTTGTAGGCGGGAATGCCCCGCGCATCCAGCTCGATGCCCAGGTTCTCCAGACCCAACCGATCCAGATTGGGGCGCCTTCCCAGGCTGGCAAGCACCTTGTCCACCACCACGCTGTTCTCGCCCGCGGTAACCCGCAGGCGGCCGTCGGTTTCCTCGGTGATCTCCGCTTCCTGGCCCAGCCACAGGGGGAACTCCTTGCCAATGACCTCGATGGCGGCCTTGTTTACCTCCGGGTCGCTGATGCCGCCGATATTCCCGGCCAGATCGATACCCGTGACCTCCACTCCGAGGCGGGCGATGGTCTGGCCCAGTTCCAGACCGATGACGCCCAGGCCGATAACGGCCATGGAGGGGGGCAGGTCTTCCAGTTCAAAGAATTCATCGGTCGTTACGATTCGGTCGCCAAAGACCTTCCAGGCTTCCGGCACGATGGGGGTGGAGCCGGTGGCGATGACGAACTTGTCGGCACGGATGCGCTGGCCGTCTTCCAGCTCCACCACGCCGGGCTCGACGAAGCGGGCGTACTGCTGGATGAACACGTCCTCGCTCAGGTGATCCGTGCTGTTGGACAGCACCCGATCCACGAAAGTGTCCCGCAGGTCACGGGTGTGTTCCATGGCCTCGGGGATATTCACCTTCAGGTGTTCGCCCCCTTCGATGCCTTCGCGCGCGAACAGGCCGCGGCGGTGAAAGTCTTCGGCCACCTGGATGATGGCCTTGGAAGGCATGCAGCCCACCCGGGCGCAGGTGGTGCCGGGCTCGCCGCCGTTGATGAGCACGAAATCCTTTCCGGCCCGCTTCACGCGGCCCATGGCATTCAGGCCGGCGGTACCGGAACCGATGATGGCGACATCGACTTTTCTTTCTTCCACGATGATTCCTCTGGCTTGTTTTTTCGATAGCCGGCTATTCTAACGGGTTTGTCCGGGTATCACATACCGGGTTGGGGTGTGGGAATCGCCGGCGCTGGTTCTGCCGGAATGGCAGGCGCGGGGGTATAGGGAGGTGGGTAGGATGGCGGAGGAGGGCTGTTGCGCAGGTACCAGGAAGGATGGGGAGCAGCGGGAAAGGCGCCGGGAGCCGCCGGATAACGGGGTGGCCCGGAATGGGAACTGCCGTGGCTGCCCATGGCGAAGCGGAAGCAGAAGAAAGCCTGGGCCTGGCCCGTAAGCAGAATGGACAGGGTAACAGGCAACAACAGGCGGCGGATGATTTCCATCAGCCGTGCTGCGGGGAAAAAAGCAAAGCGTGGTACATGTCTGAAATTATGACATATTCCACCCCGGGGT
>CAZWRE010000045.1:0-2980 GCA_964636335.1 uncultured Sedimenticola sp.
TCGAAGGCTCCCTCTGGAGCCAGGGTATCCTGCCCATCGACTCCCTCAAGCTGCTGGCCGAGGAGCGGAGCGGCTATCTGCAGGTGGACATGACCCAAACCCTGGATTGGGACGCCCTGCGCGAGCGGGTGAAGACCGTGGGCATGCGCAACTCCAACACCATGGCCATTGCCCCCACCGCCACCATCTCCAACATCTGCGGGGTGAGCCAGTCCATCGAGCCCACCTACCAGAACCTGTTCGTCAAATCCAACCTGTCCGGCGAATTCACCGTGGTCAATCCCTACCTGGTACACGACCTGAAGAAGCTGGGCCTGTGGGACGAGGTGATGGTCAACGACCTGAAATACTACGACGGCTCGGTACAACCCATCGACCGGGTGCCCGATGAACTCAAGGCCATCTACGCCACTGCCTTCGAGGTGGATCCGCGTTGGCTGGTGGAAGCCGGATCCAGGCGGCAGAAATGGATCGACCAGGCCCAGTCCCTGAACCTGTACATGGCCGAACCTTCCGGCAAGAAGCTGGACAACCTGTACAAGCTGGCTTGGGTGCGTGGTCTCAAGACCACCTACTACCTGCGCTCCATGGGCGCCACCGGCGTGGAGAAGACCACCGCCGCCGCCCCCGAGGGCAGCGTCAACCTGGTGGGCGCCAATCCCGGCAGCGCCGCACCCGCGGCCTGCTCCATCCTCGACCCCGACTGCGAGGCCTGCCAGTAGGAGACCCGCCCCGGGCCGAACGAACCGTTCCGCACCGACCCACAGAAACCTTCGGAAACACGGGAGAACGAATCATGCTGAACTGGGACCACCCCATCTCCTCCGCCAGGGAGCCCCGCCTGGACCCCCTGCAATCGGGCACCGAAGCCATCCAGGAGAAGGTTGCGCCGCCGCCCGCGCCTGCCGCCGGGCAGCCCGCGCCCGCCTTCGAGCCCATGAAGCCGGTGAACCCCGACGACAAGCGCGTCATCAACGGCCTCACCGACATCAACCAGCTCGCCCCCTTCAAGTACCCCTGGGCGTGGGAGTACTTCCTCAACGCCAACAAGAACCACTGGACGCCCCTGGACATCAACATGGCCCAGGACGTGCAGGACTACCAGCACAAGCTCACCCTGGAGGAGCGCCACGTCTACGAGAACGTGCTCTCCTATCTGACCACCTCCGACGTGCTGGCCATGCGCAATATCGGCCTGGCGGTGATGGAGAAGATGTCCGCCCCCGAGCTGCAGATCTACCAGGCGCGCCAGGTCTACGAAGAGGCCCTGCACACCTGGACCTACCAGCACTGCATCGAGACCCTGGGACTGGATCAGGGCGAAATCTACAACCGCTACCGCGTGGTGCCCGAGATCAACGGCAAGATCCAGGTGGCCAACCGCCGGCTCGAATCGGTGCTGCGCGCCGACATCGACCTCACCGACCGCGACGAGCTGGAAAACTTCCTCATGGCCTACACCTTCTTCGCTGGCATCTTCGAGGGCTGCTGGTTCTACAACGGCTTCAGCCCCATCTTCGCCCTCCAGCGCCGCGGCCTGATGAAGGGCACCGCCGAACAGCTCCAGTACATCATGCGCGACGAGGTGCTCCACGCCTCCTTCGGCATCCGCGTGGTCAAGCAGATCCTCTTCGAGGAGGAAGTGGCCCTGGATCCCAAGGCCGTGCGCGAGATGTGGGACGAGGCCCACGCCTGCGAAGAGGCCTACGCCGGCTACATCCTGCGCGACCCCATCCTTGGCTACAGCAAGGAAGACCACATGGAGCAGTTCCGCTACGTCGCCAACCGCCGCGCCCGCCAGCTCGGCCTGGAAGAACCCTTCCCCGGCGCCCGTTGCGCCCTCCCCTGGCTGGACGAACAGGCCAACCTGAGAAAGGAGAAGAACTTCTTCGAGACCAGGGTGACGGAGTACCAGACGGGAGGGGCGTTGAGCTGGGATTGATCCGGGGGCCGCATCGAGAGATGCGGCCTTTTTGATCATGGATGATCAATTACGCAGAATGCGTACCGACACCCGGGCGCCCCATACCCCAAAACTGACGTGCGAGAGAATGCGGACAAGGTGGAAAAACGCCTGCGCCGCTTCACACAACACCTTGCTCATGCGGCCGCCACAACGACCGAACCGCATAAACTCTTGAACAATTATTTTGAGACCTTGAAACCGTGGCAATTATCGCGCTTACACAAAAAGTGAACAATGACAGAAGAAGATTTACATGGAACAACTACAACGGATCCATTTACGTAGTGAATGAAGGTAGTGGCTGGGGATGGATTTCCGTATCTGGCAAAGAATTGATTGATTTAGCAACCGTCATTCTCGGCGATCCAGATCCGGAACCGAGGAATTCCCTTCATGGAACATATGAAACCTGGAGCACCGCAAACCCGTATCAGCTCGCCGACCTTTTATATAAGGCAGATCAGATGCTTGGAAAATAGACATTAGGGGAGCGATAAGGGGACACAATATCTAACGTCAAAGAAGGTACAGGGAAAAATAAGCAATGTGTCCCCTGATCCCCCTGCCCTGATCCCTGACCCCCAGTCATTGCCATGTCCATCCACAACCGTGGCAAGAGCATTCGCATCCCGATCGACCCGAATGCCCAAGAACCATTCGTGGAATTGCTTACTGATGTCCAACCGTTGATCCACCAGTTTCCAGGGGATCCTCCAGGCCCAGGCCAAGGAGTAGAATCTGGTCATCGTTCATGCCGATTTCCTCGTTACTGATCCTGTGAATACCTTGGTACAGCGTTCAAAGGGAATTCCACACGAAACGATGAAGAGCCGGAATAAACCAAGGCCAGCTCTCAGACTTACCAAATCATCACCAAGCCTTCAACTCCAATCGCATTGTATAGGTTTTTATACTTATTTTATCGGTGATGCTGCAGGCATGTTTCAGCGAATCATCGACATCCCCCGCGATTACCACCCCCTTTACATTTCTGTTGGGATATTTACTTTCAAG
>CAZWRE010000046.1:0-11711 GCA_964636335.1 uncultured Sedimenticola sp.
CGCCATGCGTGCCCACCTCGAAAAAATCAGCCCCTTGAACAATGTGGACAAGATAGGAATCCCCATGTTGGTGGTGCAGGGACAGAATGATCCCCGTGTGCCGGTGACCGAGGCGGAACAGATCGTCAAGGCGCTGAAAGCCCGGGGTTTGCCCGTGTGGTACATGAATGCCCTGAACGAAGGGCATGGATACCGCAAGAAGGAGAACCGTGATGTCTACCAGCAGGTGGTGGTGATGTTCCTGCGCAAGTATCTGTTGGGCCGCTGATTCCGGGTTCAGGAACAAACCGGCAGATAGATATCGTAGCGGGTTTTCGGGCTGCTGATCTGGAAGTCCGGTGGGAGATCTCCCAGGAAGCCTGCGCGGAAGGGGCGTTTTACCGCAGTACGGTGCAGGGCGGCGCGGCGCGCGGCCTGAAGAAGCCCGGCTCCCTGCTGGTCTGGCCCGAGCAACAGTTGCAGAACGCGCATCTCCTTTTTTGCCAGGGCATTCTTGCCCTTGTGGGGGTACATGGGGTCGAGATAGATACTGTCCGGCCGGTTTTGGCCGTCCATTGCGCCAAGCACGTCAATGGCGTTTCCCTGAACCAGCGACAGGCGCCCGATGATATCCTCCAGTTCCCTTGCTTCCCGCGCCCGGCGCAGGCCGTCTTCCAGCAGTGCATGGACGATGGGAGACTGCTCCACCATCAGCACTTCGCAGCCCAGGGTGGCCAGCACAAAGGCGTCCCGCCCCAGGCCCGCCGTTGCGTCAAGCACCCGGGGAGGTGGCGCGCCGGGTTTCATTCCCGCTGCCCGGGCCAGGGGTGACCTGCGTCCTTCTCCCTGGCGGCGGCGGTGCGCGGCCTTGCCCTGGCGGAAATCCACGAACACCGGTCCAGGAGCCCTTGCGCCGGCCTGGCGCAGTTGCAACCGGTCCCTGCTGTATTCCAGAAAGAAAGCCGCTTCCACGGGGGGAGAGCTGGTGAGAGGACAGCCCAGCCTTGCCGCCAGGGCTTCCGACTCATGAGCGTATTCAGCGGAGGAGACGATGACAACGGGAGTCATGCATGCTTACTGACCACCTTTACCACGGCAGCGCACAGGCTTCGAAGGTCGTCATCCGTCATGATGAAGGGAGGCATGAGATACACCAGTTTCCCAAAAGGCCGCACCCAGACACCCTGCTCGACAAAGGCGGGCTGTATCCGTGCCATGTTGACCGGCGCTTGCAGCTCCACCACGCCGATGGCGCCCAGTACCCGCACGTCGGCCACGCCCTTCATTTCCCGACAGGCCGCGAGGTTGTTTTCCAGCCCCTGCTGGATGCGGGCCACGTTTTTCTGCCAGTCACTGTCCAGCAGCAGATCGATGCTGGCATTGGCCACGGCGCAGGCGAGGGGGTTGGCCATGAAGGTGGGGCCGTGCATGAACGCTCCGGGCGGATTGTGGCTGATGGTGTCGCTGATTTCCCGGGTGGCCAGGGTGGCGGCCAGGGTCAGGTAACCGCCGGTGAGGGCCTTGCCCAGGCAGAGGATGTCCGGACTGATATCCGCGTGTTCGCAGGCGAACAGCCTGCCCGTGCGCCCGAAACCCGTGGCGATCTCGTCCAGAATGAGCAGAACCTGGTGCTCGTCGCAGAGTTCGCGCACCCGGCGCAGGTAGCCGGGGGAATAGAAACGCATGCCCCCCGCTCCCTGCACCACGGGTTCCAGGATGACGGCGGCGATGTCTTTCCCGTGCCGCTCCAGGAGCGCGCCGAAGTCGGCGATATGCGACTCATCGAATGCTTCGCCGAAGGCGGGAGTGGGCGGCGGGGCAAAAAGTTGCTGGTTCAGGCTGCCCCGGAACAGGCTGTGCATGCCCGTGACAGGATCGCATACGGACATGGCGCCAAAGGTGTCACCATGGTAGCCGTTGCGCACGGTGAGAAAACGGGAACGGGCCTGTCCCCGCGCCTGCCAGTACTGGATGGCCATCTTCATGGCCACTTCCACGGCCACCGAGCCGGAATCGGCGAAGAACACGCTCCGCAGCGGTGAAGGCGTCAGTCGCACCAGCCTGTGGGCCAGTTCCGCCGCGGGGGGGTGGGTAAGCCCGCCGAACATGACATGGGCCATGTCTCCTAGCTGTTTTTCGACAGCCTGGTTGAGTACCGGATGATTGTAGCCATGGATGACGCACCACCAGGATGCCATGCCGTCGATAAGCTGCCGTCCGTCCGCCAGGGTCAGGCGCACGCCTTCGGCGGATACCACGGGATACACCGGGTCGGCCCCCATGGCGGAGTAGGGGTGCCAGACGTGCGCATGATCCAGTTGCAATAGCTGTTCGGGGTTCACGGCAGATGATAGTTGGCGAGGATGCCCAGGAAGATCACCACGCCTACCCAGTGGTTGTGCAGGAAGGCCCTGAAGCAGGCATCCCTTTCCCTTTCACGAATCAGCCACTGGTGATAGAGCATGAGGCCCGCGGCGAACCCCAGGGCCATGTAGTAGTACCTGCCCAGCATGAACAGCTTTCCAACATGGTAGAGGAGGCCGAGAAAGGCCAGTTGCAGCAGCCCGATGATGAGACGGTCATGCCTGCCGAACAGGATGGCCGTGGACTTGACGCCGATCTTCAGGTCATCATCCCTGTCCACCATGGCATACATGGTGTCGTAGATGAGCGCCCACACCAGAACGGCGAGAAACAGCCACCAGGAGCGGGGGTCTATGCTGCCGTTCTGGGCGGCGAATACCATGGGGATGGCCCAGCCGAAAGCGGCGCCGAGGTAGGCCTGGGGCAGGCGGGTGAAACGCTTGGTGAAAGGATAGCTGGCCGCCAGGAAGGCCCCGACGAAGGACAGGATGATGGTCAGGGTGTTGAGGCTGAGAACCAGCACGAAAGCCAGAGCCACCAGCAGGCCGAACAGCAGCAATGCTTCCTTTTCCGTGATCACACCGGCGGTGAGGGGGCGTTGGGCGGTGCGCTTTACATGCCGGTCTATGTTCCTGTCCGCGTAATCGTTGATCACGCAGCCAGCGGAGCGCATGAGCACGACCCCGGCGATGAACACCAGCACAAGCCAGGCCTTTGGGTGTCCGTCGGCGGCAATCCACAGGGCCCAGAGGGTAGGCCAGAGCAGCAGCAGGATGCCGATGGGCTTGTCCAGGCGCATCAGGCGTGCGTAGGCCAGCCATCGGCTCGGGGACGCGGTGTTTTCCAAGGAGCGGCCTTTTGATGATGATTCAGGGAATACGGTATGATACCAAATCCGTCTTTTGCCGTTCATCCATGATGTTTCCCGCCATGATCCGAAAACTGTTTCTGTCCTTGGTTCTCGCGCTCTTCCTGGGCGCCTGTTCCACCAGCCCCACGGGTCGGCACCAGCTCATGCTGGTCAGCCCTTCCCAGGCGGTGCAGGCTTCGGAAAAGGCTTACCCGGAGAAGTTGAAGGAGTATGCCGCCAAAGGAAAGCTGAACACCCAGCCCCTGGTGCTGGCCCGGGTGAAAAAGATCACCGGCCGCCTCATCGCCCAGGCCGTGGAAATGTATCCCGAGAGCCGTGACTGGCGCTGGGAGGTGGTGCTCATTGATGACCCGGAAACGGTCAATGCCTGGTGCATGGCGGGGGGCAAGATGGCTATTTACAGCGGTCTCATCGAACAATTGCAGCCCACGGATGATGAACTGGCGCAGGTCATGGCTCACGAGATCAGTCATGCCCTGGCCAATCATGTCGCTGAACAGATGTCTGTCGCCCTGGCTTCGCAGCTTGGCCTGGCGGTGCTTTCCGCCACGGCCCTGCATGACAGCCGCTACCGCACGGCGGCGCTCACCGGGGCGGCGCTGGCGGCTACCCTGGCCATCCAGTTGCCCTACAGCCGCAAGGCCGAGGCCGAGGCGGATCGCATCGGCATCGAACTGGCAGCCCGGGCGGGTTACGATCCCCGGGCGGCGGTTTCCCTGTGGCGCAAGATGGGGCAGTTGAAAGGGCAGGCGCCGCCGGAACTCCTCAACACCCACCCTTCGGCGGCGAATCGTCAAAAGGTACTGGCGGATCTGGTGCCAAAGGTGATGCCCTACTACCATCCGGAAGCATCTCATCCGGTTTACCCGCTGAACTGAGGGAGATATTCCCCCGCACCGGGATTGTCCGCCTGGCGCAATGGGTCGCCCTGGGAAGACCGGGCGCCTTTCCGGAAGCTATCAGTGCTTCAGTCGCTTGACGGGATCCTGCCGGTAATAGGCGCGCAACTGCAGGTACACGTCTTCGCAGTGGTGTTTGAGGGTATGTGGCGCGGTGAAGAAGTATTCGCTGAGCACGGCAAAGAACTCCGCCGGGTTGGTGGCGGCATAGGGGTTGATGCACTCCTGCCCCCTTTCCAGTTGGCGCAGCAGATGGTTATAGGCCTGGCTCAGGGTGCGGCTCCATTCCTCGATGGGCATTTCCGGGTGCAGGGGCGGCATGCCGTTCACCCGGCCGTTGAGGGCATCCAGCTTGTGGGCGAACTCGTGGATGATCACATGACTTCCCGGGCGCCGATGGTAGCTGTCTCTCCTGACGTCTTCCCAGGAAAGCACCAGGGGGCCATTCTGCCAGGATTCACCGCTGAGATGAGCGGCCTGCTGGTGACTGATGCCGAACTCGTCGGTGACGGTTCGTCGCACCCTGAACGCGCCGGGGTAGACAATGAGTTCCGTCCAGCCGTCAAAGCTGGATTCGTCCAGCTCCAGGATCAGCAGGGACGCCTGCGCGGCGATGACGGCCTTCATTTCCAGGTTCATGTCCAGCCCTTGCACACCATGAATGGCCTTGTCATGCAACAGCAGTGTGGTGCGCTCTCTCAGGCGTACGGCGTGGCGTACGGTAAGATTCCGCAGCAGGTAGAGTTCCCTGCGCAGCTTGCGCCAGAGGTTATCCGGCAAGCCATGGCGGCGCAGGGTTTGTGCGGTACGGTAGCGTCTGAGGCGGGAAAGCATTGTGCGGGCTGACCTGGCTGTTTCGTCAGGTCATTATAGGCGTTTCCCGCTGCCGCGCGCCCTGTGTTTTCCGGGAATGTACCTGTTTGGGAATTATTTGCTAAAATGCTGTAAATATTTTACATAACCTATTGATTTTATATATCTCGTGCATCAAACCCTCAACAAGCGGCTCAAGGAAGGCGCCTTTCTGCTTCTGCTGGCCATCAGCGCCTACTTCGTTCTGTCCCTGGCGACTTTCTCGCCGGACGACCCCGGCTGGTCTTTCGTGGGAGCCAGGGAAGTGCCCGAGAATGCCGGCGGTCCCGTGGGCGCCTGGTTTTCCAGCGTGCTGCTGACCCTGTTCGGTTACCTGGCCTACCTGGTGCCGGTCATCGTTGTCTGGAGCGGCTGGCTGTTGTTCAGGGATCGGGAGGAGAACAAGGACACGGACTATCAGCTGCTGGTCTTCCGCTGGCTGGGGTTCTTCATCACGCTCATGGCAGGCAGCGGGCTGGCCACCATGCATGTAACCGCGCGGACTTCCCTGCCGGAAGGCCCGGGAGGCATCCTCGGCAAGGCCCTGGAGTCCCTGTTGGTGGATGTTGTCAGTCCCGTGGGCAGCAGCCTGTTTCTGCTGACCCTGTTCATGGTGGGCTTCACCCTGTTCAGCGGCATCTCCTGGCTCACGGTCATGGACGGCATAGGCGGGCTGGTGCTCAACGGGTTCCGGCGCATGCTGGCCCTGTTCAGGCCGAAGCAGCCCTCCATGCCCACGGCACGGCAGATGAAGAAGGAACGCTCCGAGTCCCTCAAGAAGGAGAAGAAGCGCATCAGGGAACGCAAGCCGCCCAAGATCGAGGCGGAGATCACCAAGGTGGTTCCCAGCGTGCGGGTGGAAAAGGAAAAGCAGATGACCCTCATCGAGCCCGAACCCAATTCCGAGCTGCCGCCCCTCTCCCTGCTGGACGAGCCAAGACATTCCGAGCACGGGTATTCCGAAGAAGCCCTGGAGGCCCTGTCCCGCCTGGTGGAGCGCAAGCTGGAGGATTTCCGCATCGCCGTGGAAGTGGTGGCCGTGCATCCGGGGCCCGTGGTCACCCTGTTCGAGCTGCAGCTCGCGCCGGGCACCAAGGCCAGCAAGATCAGCAATCTCTCCAAGGATCTGGCGCGCTCCCTGTCGGTGATCTCCGTGCGCGTGGTGGAGGTGATTCCCGGCAAGTCAACCATCGGCCTGGAAATTCCCAATGAGCACCGGGAGATGGTGTATCTCAGTGAAGTACTCTGTTCCGAGGATTACGACAAGTCGAAATCACCCCTGACCCTGGTGCTGGGCAAGGACATCTCCGGTGGCCCCGTGGTGGCGGATCTGGCCAGGATGCCCCATGCCCTCATTGCCGGCACCACGGGTTCGGGCAAGTCCGTGGCCATCAATGCCATGATCCTCAGCTTGCTGTACAAGGCCAAGGCGGACGAGGTGCGCCTCATCATGGTGGACCCCAAGATGCTGGAGCTGTCCGTGTACGAGGGTATTCCCCATCTGCTCACGCCGGTGGTCACCGACATGAAGGAAGCGGCCAATGCCCTGCGCTGGTGCGTGGGGGAGATGGAACGCCGTTACCGCCTCATGGCGGCCCTGGGGGTGCGTGGCATCGGCGGCTACAACAAGAAGATCAGGGATGCCGAGAAGGCGGGCGAGACCATTCCCGACCCCCTGTGGCAGCCGGATCCCACGGGCCTGACGGAAGACGAGCCCGCGGAGCCGCCGGCCCTGACCCACATGCCCTATATCGTGGTGGTCATCGACGAGCTGGCGGACATGATGATGGTGGTGGGCAAGAAGGTGGAAGAACTCATCGCCCGCCTGGCCCAGAAGGCACGGGCGGCGGGCATCCACCTGCTGCTGGCTACCCAGCGACCTTCCGTGGATGTCATCACCGGCCTCATCAAGGCGAACATTCCCACCCGGGTGGCCTTCCAGGTGTCCTCGCGTATTGATTCGCGCACCATTCTCGATCAGATGGGCGCCGAGCACCTGCTGGGTCATGGCGACATGCTCTACCTGCCGCCGGGCACGTCCATTCCCCAGCGCACCCATGGCGCCTTCGTCTCCGATGACGAAGTGCACCGGGTGGTGGATTTCCTCAAGCAGGCGGGCAAGCCCAATTACCTGGACGAGATCGTGCAGGAACCAACCGAAGCCATTCCGGGTCTATCTCCAGAGGCCGCCGGCGTGGACACGGAAGATGCCGATCCGCTGTTCGACGAGGCGGTGAAGATCGTTACCGAGAGCCGCCGGGGCTCCATTTCCGGGGTGCAGCGCCGTCTCAAGATCGGCTACAACCGCGCTGCCCGGCTCATTGAGGAAATGGAACGCATCGGCATCGTCAGCACCCCCGATGGCAAGGGCAACCGTGAGGTGCTGGCACCACCCCCCATCGAGGACTGAAATTGAAAGCGTACCGATTTTTCCTGCCACTGCTGCTGGCTTTCAGCAACAGCCTGTTTGCCGCCGATGGCGCCCGTGCCCATCTCGACCGCTTTCTCGATGGCCTGAAGACCCTGCGCGCCGAATTCGCCCAGGAAGTCATCGATACCGAGACCAACCAGATCTCTCACAGTCATGGCGTGTTCTACCTTTCGCGACCCGACCGTTTTCGCTGGGTGTACGAAGGCGAGTATCCACGCTACATCATTGCTGATGGCAGGACTATCTGGTTGGTGGAGGAGGATCTCGAACAGGTCAGCCAGAAACCCCAGAAATCCGCCCTCAAGGGTACGCCGGCCGGGCTGCTGGCGGAAGACGTGAATATCGACGAGGACTTCGAGGTCAAGGAGCTTGGAGAGCGTATGGGGCTTTCCTGGTTGCGCTTGCGGCCTCGTGACCAGGACAGCCAGTTCGAGCAGATCCTGCTGGCTTTCGAGGGAGACAAACTGTCGCGCATGGAAATGGCCGACCGCTTTGGCCAGGTCACCCGTTTCGACTTCTTCAAGCTGCAGCGTAACCCGGAGCTGCGGGATCAGTTGTTCAAGTTCGTGGCGCCGCCCGGCTACGATATTCTCGACCAATGAACACGGGGGACCTGTTTGCCGCGGACCAACTGGCAGGCAGGCCCCTGGCGGACCGCATGCGCCCGCGCAGCCTGGATGAGTACCGGGGACAGGCCCACATTCTTGGCCCGGACAAACCCCTGCGTCAGGCCATCGAAAGAAACCAGCTTCATTCCATGATCTTATGGGGGCCGCCGGGCACGGGCAAGACCACCCTGGCGCGGCTGCTGGCCAATGCCTCGGGCTATGCCTTTCATACCCTGTCCGCCGTGCTGGCCGGGGTGAAGGATATCCGTGTCGCCGTGGAGCGGGCCAGGCAGGTGAAAGCGGAGACGGGGCAGGGCACGGTGCTGTTCATCGACGAGGTGCACCGCTTCAACAAGAGCCAACAGGATGCCTTCCTGCCCCACGTGGAGGACGGCACCTTCCTGTTCGTGGGCGCCACCACGGAAAACCCGTCCTTCGAGCTGAACAACGCCCTGCTGTCCCGGGCCCGGGTCTATGTGCTCAAGGCTTTGTCGGAGCAGGACTTGCTGGCGGTGCTGCGCCATGCCCTGGAAGACAGCGAACGAGGCCTGGGAGAACAGGCGCTGGCCATTGCCGATGACGACCTGGAGCGTATTGCCAGGGCCGCCGACGGTGATGCCCGCCGCGCCCTGAACTTGCTGGAGAGCGCCGCCGGCCTGGCGGAGGATGGCCGTATCCCGCCGGAAACAGTGAAGGAGGTCTGCGCCGGCCAGGTCAGGCGTTTCGACAAGGGTGGGGAAGTCTTTTACGACCAGATTTCCGCCCTGCACAAGTCCGTGCGTGGCTCCAGCCCCGACGCCGCCCTGTACTGGCTGTGCCGCATGCTGGATGGTGGCTGTGATCCCTTGTACATCGCCCGGCGGGTGGTGCGCATGGCTTCCGAGGATATCGGCAACGCCGATCCCCGCGCACTGGAACTGGCCCTCAATGCCTGGCAGGTGCAGGAACGCCTGGGCAGCCCCGAGGGCGAGCTGGCCATTGCCCAGGCGGTGGTGTACCTGGCCTGCGCCGCCAAGAGCAACGCGGTTTACATGGCTTTCAAGGCTGCGATGAAAGATGCGCGCCAGACGGGTTCCCTGGAAGTGCCCCTGCATCTGCGCAATGCGCCGACGAAGCTCATGAAGGAGCTGGGTTACGGCAAGGCCTATCGCTATGCCCACGATGAGCCCGAGGCCTATGCAGCGGGAGAGACCTATCTGCCAGACGAGTTGGCGGGGCAGCGTTACTATCATCCCGTGCCCCGGGGGTTGGAGATCCGCATCGCGGAAAAGCTGGCCCGTTTGCGGGAACTGGATGAGAAGGCCGGGCGGGAAGAGGTAAAATGACACTTTTGCCTTGCGGGGGAAACCGATGATGCAGACACTGGCCATTGCCGCGGGTGGCGCTCTCGGGGCGCTCATGCGTTTCTGGGTATCAACGGCCACCTACGCCTGGCTGGGGCGCGGCTTTCCCTGGGGCACACTGATGGTGAACCTGCTGGGTTCTTTCATCATGGGCATGCTCTATATCCTGTTCCTGGAACGCCTGACCACGGGGCCGGAGTTGCGCGCCTTTCTGCTTATCGGTTTTCTGGGCGCCTTCACCACCTTTTCCACCTTTTCCATCGAAACCTTCAACCTCATCGAGGAAGCCCAGATCGGCAAGGCCTTGCTCAACGCCGGCGGCAGCGTGGTGATCTGCGTCGCCGCCGCCTGGCTGGGGGTGATGGCCGGGAGACAGTTATGACCGACGAAGTGATCATGGTGCGCATCTATTGCACCGAGGGGGAGCGCAAGCTGAAGCAGATGCTGGACTATCTGCACAATGAGGAACAGGTGGCCGGGGTCACGGCCTTTCGTGGAGTTGCAGGCTTTGGCCGATCCGGTAAGATGCACACCGCCTCGCTGCTGGACCTGTCCCTGGACATGCCGGTGGTGATTGAGTTCTTCGACCGGCCGGAAAAGGCGCGCACGGTCATCGAACACCTGAAAACCAAGCTGGAGCCTGGCCACCTGGTGTACTGGCCGGCCCGCACCAACCTGAGCGACTGACATGCTGGACCCGAAACTGCTGCGCGGTAATCTCGACGAGGTGGCCGCCAAACTGGCCCGCCGCGGATACGAACTGGATACAACCGCCTTCAATGAACTGGAAGCGCGCCGCAAGGCCCTGCAGGTGCGAACCCAGGAACTGCAGAACAAGCGCAATACCATCTCCAGGGGTATCGGCAAGGCCAAGGCTGCGGGTGAGGATATTCAGCCCATGCTGGATGAAGTGGCCAGCCTGGGTGACGAACTGAAAGTTGCAGAGGAACAGTTGAAGGCGCTGCAGGGCGAACTGCGCGAACTGTTGCTGGGCATGCCCAATCTGCCTGACGATTCCGTGCCTGATGGCAAGGACGAAGAGGACAACCGGGAGGAACGAACCTGGGGCGATATTCCTTCTTTCGACTTCGAACCGAAAGATCACGTGGACCTGGGAGAAGCCCTGGGTGGCCTGGATTTCGCCGCAGCAGCCAAACTTACGGGTTCACGTTTTGCGGTTATGCACGGTAGTCTGGCGCGGCTGCACCGGGCCCTGACCCAGTTCATGCTGGATCTGCACACGGTTGAGCACGGCTATAGCGAAACCTATGTGCCCTACATGGTGAATGAAGCTTCCCTGTACGGTACCGGGCAATTGCCCAAGTTTGCCGAAGATCTGTTCCGCCTGGAAGGCGAGCATGGCTGGCACCTGATTCCCACGGCGGAAGTGCCTCTGACCAACCTGTTGCGGGACGAGATCCTGGATGCGGAAAGTCTGCCCTTCAAGGTGCTGGCCCATACGCCCTGTTTCCGTTCCGAAGCGGGCGCCTACGGCAAGGATACCCGAGGTATGATTCGCCAGCATCAGTTTGACAAGGTGGAACTGGTTCAGGCCGTGCGCGCCGAGAATTCCTTTGCCGCCCTGGAGGAGCTTACCGGCCATGCGGAAACCGTGTTGCGGAAACTGGGCCTGCCTTACCGGGTGGTGACCCTGTGCACGGGAGACCTGGGCTTCAGCTCTGCCAAGACCTATGATCTGGAAGTCTGGCTGCCCGGGCAGAACAAGTACCGGGAGATTTCCTCCTGTTCCAATTTCCTGGATTTCCAGGCGCGGCGCATGCAAGCCCGCTGGCGTAATCCCGACACCGGAAAACCCGAATTGCTGCACACGGTGAATGGCTCAGGCCTGGCAGTGGGGCGCACCCTGGTGGCAGTGCTGGAGAATTACCAGCAGGCCGATGGCAGTGTCATGGTGCCAGAGGTGCTTCGGCCCTATATGGGAGGTGTGCAAATGCTGCGGCCCGGCGGCGTGACGTAGGAAGCGATTTTTTGTGGCAGGCCCGCCCTCGGGCCGATGATCGTGGCGAAATCGCGGCGGGGCGCCGCTCCTACAGCTTGTGGGAGGCCCGCCCCGGGCCGATTGTTGCGGAAGGGCGCCGCTGCTTGTTTGAACCGGAACCGGGCTTTCCCGGCCCGTTTCCTCATCGGCATCGGAAAACGCGGTTTCCCGCTGCCTCCGCTTCGCGCCGCACATCCTTGTGCGGAGGTCGCGGCGGGGCGCCGCTCCTACGCCCCCTGTAGGAGGCCCGCCCTCGGGCCGATTGGGTGCGGCGGGGCACTGCTCCCGTATCTCTTGTGGTTCTACGGCCAGCGCCGGTTGTGGAAGATGAGTTGCCGTTCGCTTCCGCTCACCAGAAACCGGCT
>CAZWRE010000047.1:0-25569 GCA_964636335.1 uncultured Sedimenticola sp.
CTCAACAGTTCAGTCAATTTGCTCATGGTATCCAGTCTCCCCGTGTATCTCTAAGTCTCAACCTTGTCATTGTTCCATTTGCTTTACAAGAAGACTCAATGCAAATCTGAAACAAGGTTCAGGAAGTAACAGGCTGTTGCAGTGGGTTTTATCGCGGTGGCGGCACTCAGGTTCCCGTGCGTTCTCTGGCGGGGCTGAAGGTCAGTATCCGGTTTCTGTCATTGACAGTGGTTTCGGTTTTCGAAATCTGTAGGTGACGATAGTAATTTTTTCAGGGGTTTCAGGTCAGTGGCAGCCTCCAGTCCTTGGGTGTCGTCTTCCCGCAACAATGCTGTTTCTTCCATGCCCAAGCCTGCTTCCTCCATGACCTATCGGGGGGGCTTGTTAAGAGGCCTGGGCAAGTTCGGCGTCAGCACCGAGTTTTTCAAGTAGCGCCGTGAGCAACAACCTCGTGGTTTTGTTCATCTGCATTTCTTTTGTGTTTCGACGCCGACACATGAAATCTACCATATTTATTGCTGGATTTGTCAGATGATTTGCCCACGGTATATGGTTGCACTCCATGGACGGGAAGCACAGATGAAGCGGAAACTCCTTGTGATGGCGGCCACGGCATCCGTGGTGATCGCTACCGCAGCGGGCTTGTATTACTGGGACGCGCTGGTGGTGGGCCTGCTGGCGGCCCTGCTGTGGGTGAAAAAGTTATTCACTCTCAAGGGTTTGCTGGTTCTTCTCAAGAAATTGCCTTTCCTGCTGCTGCTGGGCGTCAAGCGCATCGTCATCAAGATTACCAGTCATTTCCTGCTCTACACGGCCCACCTTCGTTTCCGTCGGCTGCAGCGCATGCTGCGCTACCTCCGGGTTCGCGCCTGGCTGGTGAAGCGGCGCCTCAAGTATCACTGGCAGGAGCTTTCCGGGCTGGAACAGGTGCTGGCCACGGTGGCGGCTCTGCCCCTGGTGGTGATTCTGCTGGTGCTCATCGTGGTGTTCCTGATTCCCCGGGCCCTGTTCGGCTTCCTTGGCGGCAAGCTCAAGGAGCACTCCAGCGCCGCCGTGCTCAACAAGGCGGCGGAGCTGGGGGTGAAGGACAAGCTGGTGGTGGCGGAGAAGAAGATCAAGGAAGAGATCAGGCGCCGTCTGCTGCGCAAGGATGCGGGGGGCGGTGAGGCCGGGGATGATAGAGCAGATAAAGGGGGGCAAGAAGGGCCGCCGCCAGGTAGCTGATGCGCAGCAGGGATTCGGCTTCGGCCTGGCTGGAATGGAAGGCCAGGGCCGCCAGGGCAAAGCCCAGGGCGATGCTGAACTGGGAATGGTAGCTTTTCAGAAACAGGTAGCGGTGGGCCGAGGTGTTTCTTGCCAGGTCGAAGAAACGCTTGTTGAAGGCCAGGCGGAAGAAGGATGTGCAGAAGGTGATGAGCAGCAGGGTGGTGAACAGCCAGGCCAGGTTCAGATCCCGGGTGATCGTGGCCCGCATCAGCCAGGAGACCGCATAGCCCGCCACGGCGATGGCGTAGATGCGTTGTCCCGGCAGTTGGTCGATACGGTTCTTGATGAGATAGAACAGGGCGCTGAAGCCGGCGCCCAGCAGGATCACCAGGGCGCCCAGTTTCCAGAAACTTTCGTGGGCCAGCAGGAACAGGGAAATGACCCAGAAATAACTTTCCAGGAACAGGAAAGGGCCGTCGAGAAGAAACACCGGCCGGGACCCGTGGTTGTCCCTGAAACCGAGGATCTCCTTCACTGTCAAAGGCGGGTCTGCGCGCAGCACGGTGGGCAGTTCCATGGGGTCTTTCAGCAGGGAAAAGGACAGGCTGCCCAGCAGACCGATGAAGACCGAGAGCAGCACCACGGACAGGTAACCGGCCTTGTCCAGCAGCAGACCGCCGAACAGCACACCCATCTTGATGATGATGGCCACCACCACCTGGAAGTTGCCGAAGCGGCGGCCGCTGTCCCTTTCCCCCAGGGTCTCGAAGAACAGGGCTCGCTGGGTGATCCAGAAGAAGCAGTTGTAGGCGCCGTTGAGCAAGGCGAACAGGAACAGGAAGCCGGGCTGTCCCTGGTAGAAGATCAGGGTCAGCAGCAGGCTTTCCACGAGGAAGGAACCGGCGATGAGGCTGTTCAGGGGCAGGGTCTTGTGCAGCCGGTCCCAGATCCACAGGGTGAGCACGAAACCGGCGCCGGTGAAGGCAATGAAGCCGCTGATTTCCCCCAGGCTGTAGCCGTGTTTCCACAGGAACACGGGAATGAAGAAAGGAAACAGGCCGATGAGAAAGGAATGCAGACCGAGGAAGCGGTAGAACAGGCGGCTGGCGCGGGACATGGCCATTCAGAAGATGTCCCGGTTGTCGATGTGCAGGGCGTCCAGGCGGGCGAAATGACCGCTCAGGTCCTGACGCGGGCCGAAGCGGGGATAGTCGTGCATGGCGGTATAGGGGCGGGAGTTCACTTCCAGGAAGATGCAACGCTGTTCATTCCAGGGCTGCTCGATTCCGGTTTCCATGATCACGTCTATGCCCAGGATGTTGGCGTTGAACAGGTCGAGTATGTTCCTGAAAATCGTCTGGTTGATTTCCGGGATGCTGTCCAGGGTGATGGTTTCCACCACGCCGCCGGGCGCCAGGGAGATACGGTTGAACAGCACGATCTCCTCGCCATCACCGGGAATGCTGTCCAGGCTCAGGCCCTGGCGCCGCAAGTAACGGCGAATGGCGCGATTTTTCGGAATGGGATGGATGACCGGGTAGAGGCCCATGGCCTCGCGTACCCGGTTTTCCGCATCGATGAGCTGGCCGATGGTGGAGTGGCCGTCGCCGGTGACGAAAGGAGGATAGCGGCGGATCACGGAAATGATTTCCCCGTTGCCCACCAGCACCCGGTAGTTGCGGCCGTGCAGGTATTCCTCCACCACCGAGCGGGGCCACCAGATCTTCACCGCCAGGGCGGCCTTCCACAGTTGACGGAAATTCTCGATAGGAAAATGACTGCCCCGGGAAAAGCCCGAGACATTGGGCTTGATGACCAGGGGAAAGCCATGGCGCCGGGCGAAACGATGGGCGCGCCAGGGGCTGAAGAAAATCTCTCCCCGGGCATGGGGGATGCCATGGGCGGCAAACACCTCCCGGGCCTGTTCCTTGGAACGGCAGCGTTTGCGCACTTCCAGGGAGTTGTAACTGCTGCAGCCGTGGAGGAACAGCCTGTCTATCCAGCGGTAGAGAAATCTCTTCAGGGCCTTCATGCGCCTGTCCGGTAGTTGAGGAAGAACATGGGCCAGAAGACCCGTTTGGGAGGCTGATCTTTCGGCAGGGCGCGGGTCAGGTCCGCCAGGGCCTTCATGGCCCGATTGATGAAGGCGTGGCGCTGCTTCAGGGGCAGATCTTCGTCCAGCAGCGTCAGGGGCATGGGCACGAACAGGTTGATCTCCATGATGTGGAAATCGCCATCCAGCATGGCTTCGATGCTGTCGGCGCGCAGGCCGGCCCGGGCAATGCGGAAGGACGGCAGCTGGCGCATCCACTGCCACAGCCGTCGTTCCTGTTCCGGCGACAGGGACAGGCTGCGGTGGCGGGTGTCCGGGTTGAGAATGGTGTTTACCGGCCAGTCCTGGTCTGATCGATTGAGGGTTTCGGTGACGGAAAATATGGCTGCCCGGCTGGCATCACGGGCATCCCGTATCCAGAATACCTCGAATTCCCGCCGTCCCGGCGCGGCCGCCTGCGCCAGATAGGGAACCGGGCTGCCGACCAGCAGTTTCTTTCTCAGAACCTGGTATTCTTCAAGATTGCGCGCAAGATGAATGCCCCGGGCGTTCTGTCCCCATTCGGGCTTGAGAAACAGGGGCCAGTTGTCCGGCATTTCCATGTCCGCCAGGGGCTGCTGTGGCAGCCGCCATCTGTCGGGTATCAGCGTATCCATGTCCAGCTTGGAGAACAGGCGGCGTTGCTCGTTGAACCAGGGGGCGTTGAGCTGGAAATAGCGCCAGGGGCGGGCGCCCAGGCGCAGGCACCAGCCCATATAGCCGAGTACCAGGCGAACCCGCAGCATCAATCCCAGAAAATGCCCTTGAGGGCGTCGTCGGAATAGACGTGCAGGCTGAGGCTGGGTGCCAGGGCGGTGACCCGGTGGATGGCGTTGTCGAAGCGGTCCTGGTGCCCGGCAGCGTAGATATGGTCGCCCGCCTCGCAGATGCGGCTGGCTCCGGGAACCAGCCCACTGTCCGTGTTCCGGAAAGTCTCGTTCTGCAGGCGGCCTTGCAGCACATAGACGAAAGCGTATTGCGGATGGCCATGAATGGGGGTGGCGGCGCCCTGGTCCCAGCGGGCCACCATGACCTGGGGGCCTTCTTCCGTGTTCAGTAGCAGGGAGCGGGAATAACAGTGGGGAACGAAGGGAAAATCTTCCGAGGGATGGAAGTCCCTGGCCAGGGCCAGCAGGCGGGCCTCATCCTCCAGGCTGGCGGCAAGGGCATGCAGCAGTGCCGGCTGGGGCGGATGTTCCGGGATGGGCCAGGTTCTGGCCTTGCAGTCATTCATTTGCGAGGCGCTTCCCCATGTTCACCACGGACTGAAGGAATCGATCCACGTCCGCGGGGGTGAAATCCGGGTGGGTGATGAGCAGGCGCAGAGTCAGCCTGTCCCCGATATAGGCCACGCCCACCAGGCTCACGCCTTCCTCGAACAGGCGGTGGCGCAGTTTCAGATTGAACTCGTTGGCGTCCATCCCGGCCGGGGGCAGGAAGCGGAAGCAGACATTGAAGGACTCCCGGGGCACGGTCATTTCCAGGTCGGGATGTTGCGTGATCCGGTCTTCGGCGTATTCCGCCAGCCCCAGGTAGTGGCGGATGCGCCGGCCCAGGCCTTCCCGGCCGAAGTACTTCCAGTCCAGGAACCATTTCAGGCTGTCCACCCGGCGGCCGCATTGCAGGGAAGCCGTGCCCGTGTCCAGTTCCGCGTCCTCGTGTTCCTCGCGGAACAGGTAGCTGTGCTCGCCGGCGGAACAGGCGCAGCGCAGGGTGCCCTTGTGATGATTGAACAGCAGCAGGTTGCACATGAGGTTGCTGCCGGGCATCTTGTGGAAATCCCAGGTGAATGAATCCAGCCGCTCCACGCCCTTGAGATGGCGCTGGCGCAGCTCGTCGTCCAGCAGGGCCGCGCCGCCCCATGCGCCGTCGCCGTGGAGCCAGAAGCCGTGTTCCTCGCGCAGTTCCAGCAGGGGGGGCAGGGGATCGTAGGCACCACGCACCGTGGTGCCCAGGGTGGCGCAGACGAAGAAGGGCAGCTTGCCCCGGGACTTTTGTTCGTCCAGCAGCAGGGCCAGGGCGTCGGCGCGCAGGCGGCCATGTTCGTCCACAGGCACCTTGACCAGATTGTCCGTGCCCAGGCCAAGGATATTGGCGGCCTTGTCCAGGGAATAATGAGCGTCGGCGGAGACAAAGGCCGCCAGGGCCGGCATGCCGGAAAGTCCTCGTTCCTTGATGCCGTCAACCGTCTGGTTGCGGGCAGCGAGCATGGCGATCATGTTGCCGTTGCTCGATCCCGTGGTCATCTGCCCTTCACCTTCTTCGAAGCCCACCAGTTCCAGCATCTGATCCAGCATGTAGTGTTCCATGAGGGTGGATACGGGAGCGGCTTCATAGGTGCAGGCGGAGGTGTTGGTCACCGCGGTGATGATCTCCCCCATGATGGAAGGCAGGTTGGCGCCGGACCACATGCGGTTCAGAAATCCGGGATGTCCGGTTTTGACGGAATGTTCCAGGTATTTTTCCATCCAGCGAAAGAGTTGCTGCCAGTCGCCGGGGGCCTCCTGTTCCAGCTTCAGCTCCCTGGCCAGCGCCTGGGGTTCCAGGTATTCCAGGAACTTTCCCTCCTTGCGCCGGGCATGGTACTGCTCCACCAGCGCCAGCAGGCGCTGGAATATGGCTTGGTCGTTCATTGTCGTTATTCTGGTATGGAAGCCGGTTTGCGATTGATCAGGAACAGAATGATACCAGAGACCAGGATGGAAACCGCAGCGTAGAATAGCGAGCCCCCATCCCCCTTGCCTTCGTGCAGCACTTCCACCCCAAGGGGAGAAGCCAGGTGAAAGAACACCGCGCCGGCCATCACGGTGCTGGCCATGATGCCGCCGGTACGGTGCATGAGGCGGCGCGACGGCAGGCGCAAGCCGGGCGCCGCCTTGTGTATCAGCCAGAATGCCGCCGGTGACAGCAGTACCAGGGATGTGAGCAGTTCGAAACCACCTACTCCCATGGCGCCGTAGCGTGTGAACAGTTCCCCCGGGGTAGCACCCAGGATTCCGCCCAGCCAGCTGCCGATGGTGCCGAAGATGTGCTGGGTATCGGCATGTCCGCTGAACTTGTAGGGCAGGGAGGCGAGGAAGACCCGGCTGGCCCACAAGGCCAGGAGCCAGCTGATGACGGGTATGAGGTATCTGTTCATGTGTGCTCCTTGGTGGGCTGTTGTTTTGTGTTGTTCTGTCATCATGGGCCCACCGGTCGGTTGTTGTCGGTATCCATAAAAGACAGCCTGTTTCGCGGCCAGGGGCCGTTCCGGTGGTCGTAGGGTGGGTTGAGGGACGAAACCCACCAGCACCCCGGTATCAGGTCGGCGCGGGTCTGGTGCGTTTCGCGGTGCTCAATGCACCCTGCATGCTGGTCATGGCCTTGTCCTGTCATTCCAGGACCGCCGGCCAGTTGTTGTCGGCTTCACGTATCCAGCGTTGCGGATCGGCCAGCCAGTCCTTCTGGATCTTGGCGTTGTAGTTGAGATAGAGCCTGCCTTGGCGGATAGTCCACTGGCGGGGATCTCCCCGGGCCGTGGTGCCATGAGCCACGGCCCAGGCACAGTATCCACCGTATCGAGGGGCATACTTTTCAGGATCGGCCTGAAACAGCCGGCGGTGTTCTTCACTGCTGAAATACCAGTTGGCGCCCTGGTGTTCCAGTTGGAACCGTTTCTTTCCCTTCATCGGGCGGCCCAGGGTAAAATAGGCCACCGGGTCGTAGCCGTCCAGGGCGGTGTTACTGAACAGCCCGGTATAAATGCGATCTTCAGCATGTACTGTAGAAAACAGTAGCAGCGTGCTGAAAAATATCATGATTTTGCTGGTCTTCATGGCTTGCTCCCGTGGTGCCTGCTGATACAGACCCGCTCCGGGGCCAGGTTCTTTTCCGTTTTGACTAAAAAAAGTGCCATCAGTGCTTCACATTCGGTAAAAATCGAGTAAAATGCCGCGTTTACCTTGGTTCGGTCTGTTGCCGAATCTCCGGATTACACTGATAATTTATTAAGGCTTTTAGTCAATATGGTTACAATTCGTCTTGCCAGAACCGGCGCCAAGAAGCGCCCTTTCTACCACATCGTTGCCACGGATTCCCGCAGCCCTCGCGATGGCCGCTATATCGAGCGTCTGGGATTCTTCAATCCTGTTGCCAAGGGCGGTGAAGAGGAACTGCGCATCGATCTGGAGCTCGTTGACGCCTGGGTTGCCAAGGGCGCCCAGCTGACCGAGCGCGCCGCGGCACTGGTCAAGCAGTACCGCAAGCAGGGCCAGAGCGAAGCCGCCTGATACGGCGCGCCAGCGCCAGCAGCCTGAGCTATGACCGGTAGCCGGGTGAAAAGACAGGAATCCGAGGGTGACGGGCCGGACAGGCTGGTCACCCTCGGTCGTATTTCCGGGCTGCATGGCGTGCGGGGATGGTTGAAGGTGTATTCCGACACCCGTCCGCGGGAGAATATCCTGAGCTATTCTCCCTGGTATCTGCGGCGCGGTCGGGAATGGGAGGAAGTCTCCCTGGAACACGGCCGCCGCCAGGGCAAGCTGGTTCTTGCCAAGCTGCGTGGCTGTAATGACAGGGAAGCCGCCAGGGAGCTCATGGGAGCCACCATCGCGGTGCGCCGCTCCCAGTTACGGGAAGGCCTGGCGGAAGACGAATATTACTGGACCGACCTGGAGGGACTTCGGGTTGTGACCCTGGAAGGCGTGGAGCTGGGCAGGGTCAGTCATCTCATGGAGACCGGCGCCAACGACGTGCTGGTGGTGCGGGGCGAGCGGGAAAGGCTGCTGCCCTGGATCTGGGAACAGGTGATTCGTGATGTGGACCTGGAGCAGGGGCGCATCACCGTGGACTGGGATCCGGAGTTCTGATGCGTTTTGATGTGATAACGTTGTTTCCGGACATGTTCCAGGCCGCGAGGTCGGGAGTGACCGGCAAGGCGCTGGAAACGGGAAAGGCCAGTCTGCATTTGTGGAATCCGCGGGATTACACGGATGACAATCACCGCACCGTGGATGACCGCCCCTATGGGGGTGGTCCCGGCATGGTGATGATGGTGGAGCCTCTCAAGGCCGCTCTGGAAGACGCGAAAGCCGCGGCGCCGGGCAGCCGGGTGATCTATCTCACACCCCAGGGGCAGCGCTTCGACCAGAAGGCCGCCCGGGAAATGGCGGGCCGGGAAGGCATGATCCTGCTGGCCGGCCGCTACGAGGGCATAGACGAGCGTCTGGTTGATTGCTGCGTGGATGAGGAATGGTCCATTGGCGATTATGTGCTCTCCGGCGGGGAGCTGGCGGCCATGGTGATCATGGATGCCGTGACCAGGCTCTTGCCCGGCGTTCTGGGCCACGAGGAATCCGCACGGCAGGATTCCTACATGAACGGGTTGCTGGATTTTCCCCAGTACACCCGTCCTGACCGGCTGGAAGGCCGGGAGGTGCCGGACGTGCTGCTGTCCGGCAACCATGCCGCCATCGAGCAATGGCGGCTCATGCAGGCCCTGGGGCGCACCTGGCTGCGCCGGCCCGATCTGCTGGAGCAGCGGGAGCTGTCCGACGAGGAACAGCGCCTGCTGGAAGAATTCATACGCACCCACCAGGGGGCGTCGGCATCCTCCTGAGGGGTTGCCAACGATTTACTGATACTGAACTTTCGCGCCGTGAGGCGCCATAACTGGTTAACAGAGGAGCAACAACGATGAGCAACATCATCCAGGAACTCGAAGCAGAACAGATGAACAAGGACATCCCGGACTTCGGTCCCGGTGATACCGTCGTTGTCAAGGTGCGGGTAAAGGAAGGCAACCGCGAGCGTTTGCAGGCCTTCGAAGGCGTGGTCATCGCCAAGCGCAACCGCGGTCTGAATTCCGCTTTCACCGTGCGCAAGATCTCCCACGGCGAAGGTGTGGAACGCGCGTTCCAGACCCACAGCCCCCTCATCGACAGCATCGAAGTCAAGCGCCGTGGCGACGTGCGCCGCGCCAAGCTGTAC
Organism: uncultured Sedimenticola sp.; assembly: GCA_964636335.1. GTDB lineage: Bacteria > Pseudomonadota > Gammaproteobacteria > Chromatiales > Chromatiaceae > Thiolapillus. Next base: position 9,266 of record CAZWRE010000047.1, read on the forward strand.
TATCTGCGTGGTCGTACCGGCAAGGCGGCCCGTATCCGCGAAAAGCTCAACTGATCGTCTCTTGCCGGCGTTTCTCCGGGCCGCCGCATCTCTTGGGATGCGGCGGCTTTTGCGTGTCTGGAACAATTTCCTCCTGTATGGTTGATATCATGTTTTCCCGGCAGCATGGAGAGATAGTGAAATGACCACCAGCTTCTACTGGCACGATTACGAAACCTGGGGCACGGATCCGCGCCGGGACAGGGCTGTGCAATTCGCCGGTTTGCGAACCGATCTGGATTTCAATCCAGTCGGCCAGCCTCTCATGATTTACGCCCGGCCGGCTGACGACATGCTGCCCCAGCCCGGTGCCTGTCTGGTTACCGGCATCACGCCGCAAGAGGCGAAGGAACAGGGAGTTTGCGAGGCGGATTTCTTCAGGGCCATCAACGATGAACTGTCCCGACCCGGCACCTGCGCCCTGGGTTACAACAGCATCCGTTTCGATGACGAGTTCACCCGCTATGGCCTGTACCGCAATTTCCATGATCCCTATGCCCGGGAATGGCAGAACGGCAACTCCCGTTGGGACATCATTGACGTGGTGCGCCTCACCCGCGCCCTGCGCCCCGAGGGCATCGAGTGGCCCGTGGATGAAGCAGGTGTCACCAGCTTCCGCCTGGAACTGCTCACGGCAGCCAATGGCATCGAACACGAAGGCGCCCATGATGCCCTGGTGGACGTGCATGCCACCATTGCCATGGCGAAGCTGGTGAAGGAAAGACAGCCACGCCTGTTCGATTACGTATTCAACAACCGTGACAAGAAGTCGCTGGGGCAGCAGTTGAATGTGCGGGACAAGCGGCCGGTGGTGCATGTGTCGGCCAAATACCCGGCCCGTCTGGGCTGCATTGCCGTGGTGCTGCCCCTGGCCCTGCATCCTGTCAACCGCAATGGCGTTATCGTCTATGACCTGCGCATCGATCCCCAGCCCCTGTTCGACCTGAGCGCGGAGGAGATCCGGGAGAAGCTCTATACCCGCACGGAGGATCTGGCGGAAGGCGAAGCCCGCATTCCCCTGAAGATGATCAGCCTCAACCATGCGCCGGTGGTGGTGCCCCTGAATACCCTCACGCCCAGGGCCCGGGAAGAATGGGATCTGGAAGAAGGGCGGGAACAGCGTCACCTGCGGCGACTGCTTGACGCGCCGGAGCTGGAGGAAAAGATTCGTCAGGTATTCAGCGAGCAGCCTTTCGAACCCGTGGGTGATCCGGATCAGGATCTGTATGGCGGTTTTGTCTCCAACCATGACCGACGCCTGTGCGAGCAGGTACTGCGTCAGACCCCGGAACAATTGCGGGATTTTCATCCCGCTTTCGAGGACAGGAAGCTCACGGAGCTGTTGTTTCGCTACCGGGCGCGCAACTGGCCGGAAACCCTGGACAAGGATGAGAAACAGCGTTGGGAAGAATACCGCCGGCAGCGGCTGACTGATCCGGATGGAGGCTCCAGCATCACCCTGGATGCCTACCGGAAGGAACTGTCACGCATGGTGGTGGACCCCGAGTTGACGCCGAAACAGCGCCAGATCGTGGATGCCCTGCTGGACTGGCCGGCGGAGATTGGTCTGTAGTGTCTGTCCACCGTGTTTTCTCCGTTCGATGGCGGCCATTACAGGGGGATTCCTTCATGGCCCGCGGCGGACGGGTTCCGGCGGGCTTCAGGCGACTTCCCTTGTGACTGGCTCCCGTTTCTTTCCCGTGTCCGCCTGCAACACTTCCTTGGCAATGCGCTTGGTGAAGTAATACACACGCTTCAGGGCTTCCAACAGCTCGGTTTCCGTCTGGTAGGTGAGGCGGCGCTGGGGTGCGTCGGCGGTCATGCGGCGCACCACATGGCGCTCGATGCCGGCGGCGAGCTGGTTGATCCGGTTCTTTGCCTTGACCACCTTGCGGGCCGGTTTCCTGTCCATACGGGTCACCGCCTGAGTGGCTTCTTCCAATAAATGGATGAGAGTGTCTACCAGTTCCTCGATGAGCTGGCGGGTCTCCTCGCTCACTACCAGGCCTTCCGCCAGGCGTTTGCGTCCCACGTGGATGAGGTGCAGCTTCAGGCTGTCGCCGATGTTTTCATAATAGGAGGCGATAGCCAGGTAATGGTGAGCCAGTTCCGCTTCCCTTGAACTCAGGTCTCCCTTGGACAATTCCTGGAGATAGTCCAGGATGGGGCCATGCAGCATGCCCACCTCGCTGTCCATGCGGTTCAGTTCCGACAGCTCCCGGGCGCTGCCTTCCATGGCCAGTTTCACGCCCTTGCGCAGCATGGGCAGCAGGTGTTCCGCCATGCGCCCGATTTCCATGCGCACCCGGTCCAGGGCCAGGGCGGGGGTGTCCAGCAGGGTCTTGTCCAGGTACTTGGGGGTCACCTTGTGAGCCTTTTCCGCTTCGGTGACGGGCACCAGCCACATGACGATGCGGGAGAACCATGTGGTGAAGCCGATGAACAACAGGGTGTTTCCCACGTTGAAAAGGGTATGGGCGTTGGCGATCTGGCGGGGGGTTTCCGCGGCCAGGCGCTTCATGCCTTCCAGTTCCCCGTGCTGTGGCGAAATGTCGCGGATCAGGGCGGCGAACTCGGGAATGAACCAGAACCAGACGATGACGCCCAGGGTGTTGAACAGAATGTGCACCAGGGCCGTGCGCAGGGCCTCCCTGGACTTGCCGATGGCAGCCAGCAGGGCGGTGACGCAGGTGCCGATGTTGGCGCCGAAAACCAGGGCGATACCCTGATCCAGGGTGATGAGGCCCTGGCTGGCCAGGACGATGATTACTCCGGTGGTGGCGGAGGAACTCTGCACCACGGCAGTGAAGGCGGCGCTGGCCAGGATGCCGTACAGGGGATGTTCCATCTCCTGCAGGAACCGGATGAAAGGTGGATAGTCCCTCAGGGGCGAAGTGGCGTCGCCCATGAGGCTCATGCCGAAGAAGATCATGCCGAAGCCGAAAATCATGGTGCCCGTGCGTTGTATCACCTCGTTCCTGCCGAGGAACTGAAGGCCGAAGCCCAGGGCGATGATGAGCAGGGCGAAATGGGTGATCTTGAAGGCGATGATCTGGGCGGTGATGGTGGTGCCGATACTGGCGCCCATGATGATGGGAATCGACTGCTGCAGATGCATCAATCCCGCGGAGACGAAACCCACCACCAGCACCGTGGTCACCGATGACGACTGGATGATGGCGGTGACCAGGGCGCCGGCCACCACACCCTTGAAGCGGTTGGTGGTCATGCGCGCCAGCAGGGTCTTCAGGCGCCTGCCGGTGCTGGCCTTCAGGGCGTTGGTGAGCAGTTCCATGCCATACAGGAAGATGGCCAGGCCGCCGGCCAGGCCCATGAGTATGGCGCCGGTTTCCAGGGACTGCTCGGTGGGGGTCAATCGTCGATCCAGTTATTGAGCGCGTCGATGATCTTCCTTGCCTGGTCCTTGCTGGAGATGTTGAACTTGGATTTGGCCATGTATTCCCCATTGCGTTTCTGGTAGCGGCGAATGGTGAACTTGTCCGGGCCGTATTCCTGCTTGGCGTTGTTCCAGTCCTGGTATCGGAAGATGATGGTGGTCCAGGCGCCCTTGGTGAGCACCTGCTTGTCCAGTTCCTTGACCAGTTCCTGGCCGCCTTCGGAGTAGCTGATGGTGATTTCTTCGGGTGTGCTTGCCATGTTCGTCTCTTCTCAGGTTGCGCCGTTGCGCTGTAAAAGCTGGGCAATATCCCGCAATCCCAGGGAATTTGCAATGGCCAGTGCCGTTTTGCCGCTGGCGTCGGTGACAGTGACATCGGCGCCGAAGCTTACCAGGTGCTTGGCCAGCTTGTGGTTGCCCTTGCGGATGGCTTTCAGCAGGGGCGTGTCACCGTCCTTGTCCCGCAGGTTCATGTCCGCGCCGTGTTTGCTCAGAAAACGATAGACCTCGCGTTCGTTGACCTCCTGGTCCACGGCAGCCAGCAGCAGGGCGGTGGCATCCAGCTCGGCCCCGGCCTTGAGCAACAGGTCGGCAATGCGCAGATGGGCGCCCAGCACGGCGTGGTACAGGGCATCATGTCCCCGGGCGTCTTTGCGCCGCACGTCCACGCCTCTTTTCAACAATAGCCTGACGATGGCCATGCGGCCGTTGCGCACCGCCACGTGCAGGGGGGCATAGCCGTCCCGGTCCAGGCGGTTCATGTCCGTGCCCCAGGCGATGTGACGTTCGATCTGCTCGATGTCGCCCCGCTGCATGGCCAGGTACAGGGTTACCGTGGGTTTTTCCGGGCTGTCGCAGCCGGCGAGGAAGAACAGCAGCAGAATCAGGGGGATGATTGTTTTCATATCCACGGAATGGTGTTACTTTGACACCATGATAACAAAGGATGCTGTTGGCGGTTCATGCTGACGAAAATAGTTTTTACCCTTGCCGTAATAGGGGTGGTGATATTGGTGGTCCGGTTTCGCGGCAGGCCCGCGAGATCCCCGGTGCAGGCGCCGCGAGAAAAGCCTGGCACCCCCTGGGTAAAGGGAATGGCCTTCACCGTGATCGGGGTCATGATTGCCGGATCCGCCCTGGCTGTGTGGCTGTTCTGGCGTGATGCCCACCAGGTGATGCAGGTGCGGGTCATCGACAGCCGTTCCGGCCGCGTCAGTGAGTACCGCGCCTACCGGGGATCCCTGGAAGAACGATCCTTCGAGACCCTGGATGGCCGCCGGGTGCGCCTGGCGGAGACCGAGCGCCTGGAAGTGGCGGCTGAGTGATGGCTGTCGCAGATCTCGCCATTCGGTTTGCCTACGGCCTGGAGAATTCCGGTACATACCGGCGGGTCAAGGATGCGGTATATGACCTGCTGGAGAATCCCCATGCCCGCATCCGGCCCTATTTCGACATCTTCATGATGCTGCTGGTGCTGAGCAGCGTGTTCTTCCTGCTCTATAGCGTCAAGCATCACCTGGGGGTCTGGTCCGACTATTACGAGGATGTGGTGGTGACCCTGTTCATTCTCGAGTACCTGGGGCGCATGTGGGTCTATGACGATGTGCATCGCATCATCCTGGATGAATATGAAAAGAGCGATCTCATCAATGAGCCTTTCCGTTTGTCCCGGGCCCTGTGGACCATTGCCCGCAGTAAATGGGGCTATGTCAGCTCTCCCATGGCCATCATCGACTTGCTGGCCATACTGCCCAGCTACCGTCCCTTGCGTATCCTGCGTCTGTTCCTGTTGTTTCGGTTGTTCAAGCTCTTCCGGTACGCTCACAGCATCCAGCAGTTCAGCTCGGTGCTGCGGGAGAAGCGCCTGGAGCTGTTCACCCTGTTCAGCTTCCTCATGTTCGTGCTGCTGGTGGGGTCCTCCGCCATCTATCTGTTCGAGGCGCGGGAAACCGGCGGTGACATTGATGGATTCTTCGAGGGCATCTACTGGGCCCTGGTGACCCTGTCCACCGTGGGTTACGGTGACATCACCCCCCATACCCTGGAAGGGCGCCTGGTGACCATGGTGCTCATCATCAGCGGCCTGGGAGTCATTTCCTTCTTCACTTCCATCATTGTTTCCGCCTTCCAGGAAAAGATGGGCGAGGTGCGCGATAGGCGGGTATCCCTGATGCTGGAAAAGAAAAAGGGCTACACGGTGATCTGCGGCTTCGGCCGGGTGGGGCAGGTGGTGGCGGAATACCTGACCAGGGACAAGTTTCCTTTCGTGGTCATCGATTCGGACGATGACGCTGTGGAACTGGCGCGCCGCCTGGGTTATCTGGCGGTGCGGGGCAAGGCGGAGCGCATCGGCCTGCTGCAGACCCTGGGAGTGGGGCGTTCGGCGGGCAAGATCCTGTGTCTGACCGGCGATGACGTGGTGAATGTATTCGTTACCCTCTCAGCCCGCCAGTTGGATGAGAATATCGAGATCATCTCCCGCGCCAATCATCACCAGACAGTGAACAAGCTGCTCCATGCAGGGGCAAACCATGCCCTGGAGCCGTTCAAGATCGTGGGGCTCATTGCCGGCGAATACGTTGGCCAGCCCGTGGCCTTCGAAGCCATACACGGTATCGTCATGGGTGAGGACGACATCCGCCTGGAAGCCATACGCATACCGCCGGGTTCCTGGCTGGATGGCAGAACCATCGGTGACGTGCCTCTGAAAGAGATGCGCCTGATCCTGTTTGGCGTGATCACCACCCTGGATCGCAGCAGCGATCATGTGCGCAGTCACTTTGATCTGGAGGAGCAGCGTTTCCAATTCAATCCCGGGGCGGATTTCGTGCTCCTCGGAGAGGACATGCTGCTGGTATTCGGCCACCAGTACAGTGTGATGCGCTTGCGTCAGAAGCTGAAGGCGGGACGCTGGAGGAGGGTGAATGCGTAATATCCGGAAAAATATTGTTGTGGTGGGCGCCACACCAGTGGGCCTGGAAGTGGCGCGTCAGCTTGCCCAGCGTGGTCAGAAGGTAAGCGTGGTGGATGACAGCAAGGCGGATGTGAGCAAGGCGGTTTCCCAGGGATTTTCCGTGGAACAGATCAATCTGCAGGATGATGATGAGCTGCGACGCATGGGAGTCGGCGGGGATGTCGATGTGCTGTTCGCCCTGCTCAACGATGACGCCAGCAATGTGTTTCTGGTTATCTCCGCCAAGGCCATTGCGCCACATCTTCCGGTGGTGTCCATCAGCGGCTCCAGGGACACCATCGAACGCCTGTATGCGGCAGGCGCCACCAAGGTTATCGATCCCTATCGCATCAGCGGCTACAAGATCTATGAGCTGATGCACCGCTCGGTGATTGCCGAGACCATGGAGCGCACGGTGTTCGGCAAGGTGGATCTGGATATCGCCGAAGTCCATGTGGATGAGGGCAGTTTTCTGCATGGCAAGTACCTGGATGAGCTGTGCCTGGATGAACGTTACAATCTCATCGTGCTGGGGGTTGTGGACAGAAATTTTGGTGATCACCTCATTTTCGCCACGGACCCCCGCCGGCACCGCATGGACAGTGGTGATGTGCTGGTGGTCATCGGTCCGGAGGAAGCCTTTGCCCGTTTTCACCGGGATCTGGGTGGGGAACAGCAGGATGAGACGCCGGTCTGAGAGGCTGCTGCTGATTCTGCTGTTCCTGGGTGTGATTCCGGGAGCGGCCCTGGCGGAGACCCTGTATTACGAGGCCACTTACCAGGGCTTGTTCACCGCGGGGCAGCCCGTGAGGATCGCGGTGATTTCCCTGGAAACAGAGCGGGTGGAACAGGCGGAGTCCGGCAGTCTCGTCCAGTCCGTGATGCGCGTGACTTCACGGCCCTATGCCTTTGTCGAAAAACACTACCCCTTTCGGGTGCGTTATCGCAGTGTCTGGTCCAATCGAGAGCCTGGCGTCCAGGCCATGGAGATCTACGAGAAAACCGGTCGAACCCGGCACGAGATCATCTGGGTGGATCGGGAGGCGGGGCGCATGCGGCGTTATCGCCCAAAGGGGAAACATGCCGGGGAGCATGTCTTCCCGGTTTCACTGCGGCGTTGGCTTGCCGCAGGCGAAGAATTTCAGTTTCACAAGTACGGCCGTCACGCTGTTCCCAAGGGGATGCAGGATTGGCTCTCCATGTTGCAGGCCGTGCGCGCCGGGAGACTTGAAACCGGCATGGTGCGGCAGTATGCCACTACCGATGGAAAGCATCTCTACCACTACAGGGTGAAGGTGGAGAACCGGCGCCTGCTGGTCGTGGACGGGCAAAGCCGCTGGACCTGGAAGCTGCGCTTTGATGCGACGGAAGAGGGCAAGCCGGGAGCAGCTCATCGACCCGTGTATGTCTGGTTGTCGGATGACGAAAAGCGGGAGCCGCTCAAGTTCGAAAGCCGTCATCCCCTGGGACGTTTCACCATACTGCTTTCCGCGGCAGCGGCTTCAGCCTTCCAGTGACAGCTTGTCGATATCGGGAATGGGCACGGGCTCCTTCCGCTGGACGAATTCTTCGAGAGATCCCGTGTTGGCCGGTTCCGCCCGCAGGTGACTGATATCGGGCAGGTCTTCCGGTTCGGTCGGGTGTTCCGGTTCGATGGGCTTGTCGTCTCTTGCGATATCCAGGGCGCTGATATCCGGTATGGGGGCCGCGGGCTTTTCTTCCACGAACTCTTCCAGGGAACCTGTTCTTGCAGGGCTGACATTCATACCGTCAGTGTCGATATCTGGGGGTGAGGGCTCCGGTTGAGCAGGCATGGGACTGACCGGCGCCATGCTGAGATTCTCGCCGGCATCGGCGGCTACGCGGATCTCCTTGTCGCCCTCGCGGGGCAGGGGATTGAGATCAGCGCCTGGGGGCAGCAGGGTCCATGCGGAGGAGGGTTCTTTTTTCTTGCGGGGCTTCTGCAGCTCGGGGCTCTGCCCTGCGGGAACGATGTGAACCAGGGCGCCGGCCTTGCGGAAGACTTCCCGGAACTTGCCTGACTGCTCCACGTTGAGGTTCTTCTTGATGCGGCGGGGCTTGCCAGCGAACAAGGCGTCCAGTTTGCTGCCGGACAGCTTGAAGATCTTTCCCACGGCATCCCTGACCCGCGCGGGGTCATTGCCTTCCAGGATTTCCCCGGAAAAATAGATATCGAATCTGTGCTGCACCTCAGTTCACTCTGTCTGTTGTCAGGAGTTCCCGGGAATACGCGCCCTTGTCCAGAAATCCTAGCATATTGCCGGGAGATTTCCGGGAATTTTTGGCGGTAGTGCAACTTGTGTCAGGTTTTTGAGGTTGCCGACACTTCCCTGTGTCGGTGAGGATCAATGATTCCAGGTTATGTCAGAAAGTCTTCTTCAGCACGAAGGCGCCGCGGATATCGCCTTCCTTGAAACCGCGGGCACGATCGGAAGGATAGAGGGACTTCAGGCGCATTTCGGTTTCCGGCTTGACCTCGTCACCGCCATGGCAGTTCAGGCAGACCTTGGCCGTGGGGATGGCCTTCATGTACCGGAATACCTTCTTGCCGTCTTCCTCCACAATATCGGAGTAGTCCAGGGTCTTGGGGTCGGCGCCGGCCGCTTTCTTCGCTTCAAATTCCTCCATCACCTTGCGTTCCCAGGGCAGGGGGCTGTTGGCGGTGGCACGGGGTTTGAGGCTGGTGCGCGCCACGGTCCAGCCGCTGCTGGCGCTGACTTCGTCGGTGATCTTGGGGGCCTTGTCGTTGCATACGCTGATGGCATTCACCGGCCCACCTTCCTTCATGGCCTTCTTCAGCTCGCCCTTGAGCTGGGTGGCGAACTGCTTGATGACCTTGCGGGCTTCCATGACCATTTCCTGGTTGTCCGCGGCCATGGTGGGCGCGGTGATACATGCTGCGAGAAGAGTGCTCATGACGAGTCTGGTTTTCATTGTGTTACCTCCTGTTTGTCTTGATTTCGAACTGGTTTTCCTGAACGCGGCGCGGCCAGGGTCAAAAATTCGTGATGTTGCCTGTGCTTGCCGGGGTGTTCATTAACAATTGTCAGTCTACGGGAGATTTTTCTCCTTGCAAGGCCGGGGTGATTTCCGGAAATCTTGATCTGCCGCACTGGCGAAGCAAGGTGGATGGGGAGTATGCTTTGCTGCCATGTGCATCCATGGTTATTGTGAAGGTGTCGGGCCATGCAATTGCTGATTGTCTCCCGAACTTCCGGGGTGCTGGCATCCATGTTCAGTCTTTCCCTGGCCGTGCCCCTGCTGGTGGGTTTGTGGTACGGAGAACCCGTGCAGCGGGATTTTCTGCTGCCCTTGCTTGTCACCCTGGGCGTTGGCCTGTTGTTATGGCTGCCCGGACGTGGGCGAATGGCCCGCATCAGCCGCAAGGACGGTTTTCTCATCGTTGCCCTGTTCTGGCTTTTGCTCAGCTTCATGGGAGCCTGGCCTCTCTACCTTGGCCTGCATCTGGATTTTCTGGACGCCCTGTTCGAGTCGGCCTCGGCCTTTACCACCACCGGGGCGACGGTCATCACCGGACTGGATGATCTGCCACGTTCCTTGCTGTTTTACCGTCAGCAGTTGCAATGGATGGGCGGCATGGGACTGATCGTGCTGGGTATCGCCGTATTGCCCATGCTGGGCATAGGCGGCATGCAGCTGTACCGCGCGGAAGCACCCGGTCCCATGAAGGAAGAAAAGATGACGCCGCGCCTGGCCAGCACCGCGCGGGCCCTGTGGCTGATCTACCTGTCTCTTACCGCCGCCTGCGCCCTTGCCTACTGGGCGTTCGGCATGGAACCCTTTGACGCCATCGCTCACAGTCTGTCCACGGTATCCACGGGAGGATTCTCCACCCATGACGCCAGCCTGTCCTGGTTTCACAGCAGCCAAATCGAGGCCGTGGCCATCGTGTTCATGCTGCTGGCCTCCCTGAATTTCGGGGTACATTACCTGGCCATCTACCACAGGGCGCCGCGGCACTACTGGGAGGACGTGGAAGCCCGCAGTTTCCTCATACTGGTGCTGGTTCTGGTGATACTCGTAGGGCTGATGCTGCGCCTGGAGGGTAATTATCATGAGCTGCCTCCCAGCCTGCGGGACGCCACCTTCGAAGTGGTTTCGGTCATCACCAGCACGGGCTTTGCCACGGTGGACTTTACCCACTGGCCTGATTTCCTGCCCGTGCTGCTCATCTTCATCAGCTTCATCGGCGGCTGCGGGGGATCCACGGCAGGGGGCATGAAGGTGATACGGGTACTGATGTTGTTCAAGCAGGGCCTGCGGGAGATTCGCAAGCTCATCCATCCCAATGCCATCCTGCCCGTGCGTCTGGGCCATCAGGTGGTGGATCAGCGCATCATGAATGCGGTATGGGGGTTCTTCGCTGCCTACACGGTGGTGTTCGTCGTGCTCATGCTGCTCATGATCCACGCAGGCCTGGATCAGGTGTCCGCCTTTTCCGCCGTGGCCACCTGTCTGAACAACCTGGGGCCGGGGTTGGGAAGCGTCGCGAGCAACTTCCAGGAGGTGAGCGACCTGGGCAAGTGGATCTCCATCCTGGCCATGTTGCTGGGGCGTTTGGAGATCTTCACCATACTGATCCTGCTCACCCCGTCCTTCTGGAAGGACTGAAGACTACAGGATCTCCGCGAGCAGGCGCCCGTCGTTGGGCGTGAGTTCATGTCCCTGCACGGTGACATATGCCTTCGATTTGCCGCGCAGGGCGGGAACCTGGTTCATGTCCTGACTGAAGGGCGGCACCACCAGGTCGCCGGCAATGACGTAGCCTCCGCTGCGGATGACTGACACATAGTCGATATCCGGGTGGGGCTGCATGTTGAGCCAGAACAGCAGGGTTCCCGGCGCCGGCGGCACCAGGTTGAACAGGATGCCCCGGGAGATCCGCAGGGTATTGTACATCCGGTCACCGATCTCCTCGCGCACGATCCACTCCTTGATCATGCCGAACATGCCGCTGTCGTCCACGGCGTCAAGGGCGCGGATGGCCTTGTCCGTGCCCAGGTGGGGAGCGGCGATGGTGATCAGCCGGTTCACCTTGCCGGCGCCGTATTGCACCAGGGCCAGGCGCGCCACCACGCCGCCAGCGGAATGGCCGACGATGGTGATCGCCTCGTCAGGGTGTTTCCTGGATACGCGGTCGAGAGCGGCCCTCAGCCACCCGGCCTGGATGGGAGCCGGCGCAAGGGAGGGCAGGTTCACCGTGTAGAACAGCTTGTCTCCTTGTTCATGGGGTAGAGGTTGATCGATGAAGCCTGTGGGCGATATGCCCAGGTGCCCCGCCTGTTGCCATCCCGCCTGGCGCAGCATGGCGTTCACGCCGCTGTATTCCCAGGTTCCGGCATCGCTCAGGTAGCCATGCACCAGTACCGCCACCCTGGCCTGGACGCCCATGGGTGCCGCAAGAAAAATGATGAACAACAGCAGGATACGGCAGATCTTCATAGCGATGGCCTCGTTCCGTTCTCGACGTATAACAGTATATTAGAATAATCTGAAATATCAAGCTGTGCCGAGCCCTTGTTGTTCCGGCAAAGCCCCCTGGCTTTTCAGCGCAGCACGGGACGAGGCCTCAAGACCGGCGTGGTGGCCGGTGGGCGCGGCCTGTAGGCGGGATGATCGGGCTTGCCTGGTGTTGTTTCCGGGGGATTGGGGGTGATCAGGGGCGGGTTGCGGTAATAGGCGGGATAACCGCTTTCTTCCTTGATGATGACCTCCGGCGTGGCAGCCTTCCTTTCCCTCGCTGCTTCACGTTCTTCTTCCAGAGCCTTGCGCCCCGCCTCGGCCTTGTTGGCTTGTTCCTTTATTCGCTCGGCCCGTTCCCTGGCCGCCTTCACCTGTTCTTCATCCGGACCGGGCTGAACGGGAACCACTGTTGCCGACACTGCGTCCTCCGTCGGCTTGTCCGAGTAGGTGACCTGGCCCTTTTCGTCCACGGACTTGATGGGTGACTGTGCCTGGGTGCCCGGGAAAAATATCAGGGTGATTATCGCTGCCAGAAGTTGCAAGTGTTTCATTGTTGGCCTCGCATGGGGTTATCAACTACCTTCAAATATAGACTAGACATAATGTTTTTACCTGCCCAACTTCAACGAATGTAGGTTACGCTGGGGATGGGAAATATCTCCCGACACAGAGCCACATCGAGAATGTTATGCCGGTTGTGCCGATGCAGCCGGAGGTTGATCCCCGGGGCATCTGTCCATGCCTTGCACCATGGCTTGAACAGCTTCCTGTACCAGGAACGTCCGTGCACCCTTCGGGGAAGAAAGGCGAGGGGATAGAGCAGGGTAGTGAGAATCAGTAATTCCAGCCAGCCGGCCGGCATCCACAGCCAGCGCAGCAGGGGGCGTATCATTCCTGTTCCTCCAGGAATTCACGCAGGGCTGCCGGTTTTTTCTGTCCAACGAGTACCCGGCTGATTTTTCCGTCTTCGATCAGTAGCGTGGTGGGAGTTGCGCGAATACCGAGTTTTCCCGCCAGTTCCAACTGTGTGCTGATGTCCAGCTTGTACACGTGTGCATGATCGTTCGCCAGGTTGTCCACGGTAGGCAACATGGCCCGGCATGGCGGACAACCCGGGGTGTGGCAGAAGACCAGGGCCCTGCCCCGGGAAGGAAGATCGGGAAACAGCTGCCGCAGGGGGGATGCGCTGCTTCCCCTGGCCTGCCGGGCCTTGTGGTGGATCACCAGTTGTGCGCCGATGACCAGGACAATAATGCCGAATACGATGAAGGGAGTGGTATCCATGTCGGTTCTACGCTTCCGCCCACTTGTCGTTGAGCAGTTCGATGGGATAGCCGTCGGGATCTTCCAGAAAAGCGATGATGGTGCTGCCCGCGTTCATCGGTCCCGCATCCCGCAGGATTTTCACGCCTTTTTCCCTGGCAATACGGGTTGCTTCATACACGTCGTCCACGGCAATGGCAATGTGGCCGAATGCCGTGCCAAGCTCATAGCTGTCCACGCCCCAGTTATAGGTCAGCTCCAGTACGGTACTGTCTGCCTCCTCTCCGTAGCCGAGAAATGCAAGGGTGAACTTTCCTTCCGGGTATTCCTGCTGGCGAAGCAACCGCATCCCCAGGATTTGTGTATAGAAATCAATGGATTCTTGCAGGTTTCCCACGCGTAACATGGTGTGCAGCAGACGCATTCCCCAATCGCTCCAACAGGTTGTTCGATTGCTTTCAGGATAGCCGCTTTGTGCTCATGCCACAAATAGGCGGCGGGTATTGTGGCAACCGGTTTTGTGATGCCGTCGAGGATAAATCAGCGGTTCTTAATCTTCATTTAATCTTGCTCTCCCATAATTGCCAGTACGAAATGACCAGCCTCCAGGAGGAACATCCTCATGAAAATCATCCCCAGATTGCAGATTCGTCTGCTGCTGATACTGGCAGCACTTTGCATTCCCGCCGCTGCTACGGCGGATTTCGATCAAATTGTCGGCCTGACGGATTCAGATCCGGAATCAAGCAAGGAAGATGATGACAGCAAGGATGATGGCATTATCAACAAGACCCTGTCCATCAAGAAGGCCAAATGGAACCGGGAAAAGAAACGCCTGGAGGCCAAGGGCAAGGGGCCCAATGGTGAAAAGCTCTATCTGGAGTCCGCCGCGTCCGGACAGGTCTTGGGCACGACCAATATCCGATCCCGTAAATGGAAGGTCAAGGTAGTGCTGGGTGATGCGGTGCCCTGTCGGGTGCGGGCCCGTCTGGATGATGGCAGTTTCGTGGAAAAGGATGTCAAGGATGCGCCCAGGGACTGTGATGGTGGCGGAACTCCGCCGCCTCCTCCCCCAATGGCGGGAGACTATACCGTATTGGCGGCAAATGACCTGGGTATGCACTGCGCGGATCAGGACTTCCGCCTGTTCAGTATTCTGCCTCCCTACAACGTGCTGAATGCTCAGGTGTTGCGCAAGGGAGAGGAGCCCGAGTTGATAGGGCCCGAGGATGGCATCCGGGTAACCTACCGGGCTGTTCGCGGCAATATCATCGACCCCACGAATCCCGATCTTCCACCCATTGCCACGGATTCGTTGACTACCACCAATCAGAATGATTTCATCGCTGGAATCTTCAAATCGAATTTCTGGGATATCGCGTCTGGTCCCACCGGCAAGGCCATTGGTTTCCTGGCATACGAAAAGCTCTATCCCCCGGGCATTCTCGGCCTGTTCCCGTTCGAGCCCGACCTGGGGTTGCCGGCGCCGGATGTGGAAGAATTCTATCTGACCAATCCGGGACATCTGACCGCGGAGCAGGCGGAGATGCCGGGCAAGGCTGATCCCTACAACATCAATGAAGCCAAGCCCTTCCATGCGTACTATGAGGACTTTCCGTTCTTCATCAACTTTCCGTTCGGTTATATCGTGAAGGACTTCAAGCGGTTCGCCGCGGAAGGCATTCCCACGGGATATATCGATGATCAGGGCCGTACCAATGCCTATCCCCTGATGCGGGTGCAGGCCTGGGATTCCAGCGGCAAGATGCTTGCTTCGGTGGATGCGGTAACCCCCGTGGCCTCAGAGGCCGATTGCGCCATCTGTCATGCTGCCCAGAGTGTGTGTGACTATGACAACACCAACACGCTGGTGTGCGATGACATCGCCAATTTCAAGTATCCTGAAGTGAATTTCATTACCGATGCAAGCATGGTCATCGGCGCCACGCCCGAGCAGCAGGTAATCAATGCGGCCAAGATCAATATCATGCGCCTGCATGATCACAAGAACGGCACTTCCATTGCGCCGGTGAATGATGACGGCACCAATGCGGATGGCAGCACCCCGAATGTGGTCTGCGCCAACTGCCACTATTCCCCGGCGCTGGACCTGGCGCATCTGGGGCCCACCGATGACAACGGCAAGGAGCAGACCCGGCATGTGAGCATGTCTCGTGCCATGCATGCCACCCACGGCAATCTCCCCAATGTCGATCCCAACCTGTATGGCGATCTGTTCCCCATCATGCCTCCTCCTGATCAGCGCGATGGCCTGGACGTGGACGGCCTGCTGGCGGAGACCTGCTACAACTGCCATCCCGGCAAGCGAACCAAGTGCCTGCGGGGCGCCATGGGAGGAGCCGGCACCGTGTGCCAGGACTGTCATGGCCAGATGACCCAGGTAGGTGACGATTTCACCGAGAACTTTGCCGATGTGCCCTTTCCGGCTGGCGCCAACCTGGACAAGCGGGTTTCCTGGGCGTCCGAGCCCAGTTGCCAGGCTTGCCATGTGGGTGATGTGTTGCAGGTAGAGCAGTTGCGCAACAACGGTGAGCTGAATGACGTGATCGTCAACATGGTTGACAGCGACGGCAATCCCGATGGTCTGCGCTTGCGGATGACCTACCGCCGTTCCGATCACGCCATGAACGGGGGTGGCACGGATCTGACTCTGCTGGACTTCCCCGATTCCCGCTTTGCCACCACCGAAGCCTTGTATCGGCTCAGTGGCGCGGGTGACAAGGGACATGGCGACCTGAGTTGCGAGAACTGCCATGGCAGCACCCATGCCATCTGGCCCAACAACAATCCGTTCTCCAATGACAACAAGACGGCCATGGATCTGCAGGGGCATTCCGGAACCATCATCGAGTGTTCCACCTGCCATACGGGTGATCTCGGTAACACCCTGGAAGGGCCGCATGGCATGCATCCTGTAGGAAATACCCGTTTCTCGGCCGGTGGGCATGAAAAGCTGGCGGAGAAGAACAAGGATGCCTGCCGTGCCTGTCATGGCAAGAATGGAGAAGGCAGTGTGCTGTCACGTGTGGCCACGGATCGCGTTCTGGACAAGGATGATGATGGCAAGAAGACCATCACGCTTGCCAAGGGTGATGTCGTAACCTGCAGTCTTTGTCACAAGAACAA
>CAZWRE010000048.1:0-22522 GCA_964636335.1 uncultured Sedimenticola sp.
TGCCGATGAGGAAACGGGCAGGGAAAGCCCGTTTCCGGTTCAAAGGAGCAGCGGCGCCCTCGCCGCGACACCCGCACAAGGACGTGCGGCGCGAAGCGGAGGCATGGGGAAACCGCGTTTTTCCCATGCCGAGGAGGAAACGGGCAGGGAAAGCCCGTTTCCGATTCAAACGAGCAGCGGCGCCCTCGCCGCGACACCCGCCGCTGGCCATCGGTGCTCGGCACCGTCGAGGGGAAGAACCGTTCCCCAAACGGTGGGAGCCATACCCCCCATCAATCGGCCCGAGGGCGGGCCTCCTACGGGTGGTCGCCCCGCTACACGACCCATCGGCCCGAGGGCGGGCCTCCTACAAGGTAAAAACTACGACCGCACGCACCCCATCGGCCCGGGGGCGGGCCTCCTACGAGGGATGTAGGAGCGGCGCCCCCGCCGCGACCCCATGGTATTGTGCCGCCTGATGGCGGGATATTTTAAAGCGCGCCCCACCGCGATCGTTGCTGTTCAGGCGGATTGGTCGGAACGCCCGCCTTGCTCGTGGGCTGTGGTGCGCCAGGGTCGGCAGGCGATGGCGAAAGCCCCCACCAGGGTGAGCAACAGCCAGTCCCGGCCGATGATAATCAGGGATGCCCAGCTGTAGCCGCCGTAAGGTTTCTGGAATTCGGTATACAGGTCTCCCGCCAGGATTACCACCAGCACCAGGGGTATGAACACCTTGATGAGGAAATCCCACCAGGGCCCCAGCGGAATGGAGGATATGCGGTTGATGTGTTGTCGCAGCCTGGGCAGACGGAACAGCCAGCCCACCACGAAGCATTCCATGATGCCCACGCTTACCAGGCCGTAGTGGGTGACAAAATGATCCACGATGTCCAGCCACAGCAGGCCGGCATGGGTGGTGAATACGATGGAGCCCAGAAAACCCAGTACGGAGATGAAGGTCACCAGCTTCTGGCGGCTGATGCCGAACTTGTCCACCATGGCGGCGACAAAGGCCTCGATGATGGATACGGCGGAAGACAGGCCCGCCACCACCAGGCAGAGGAAGAACAGGGCGCCGAAGAAATTGCCTCCGGGCATCAGGCTCACGGCCTTGGGATAGGCCACGAAGGCCAGACCGATGCTCTGGGCCACCACTTCCGACATGGGCTGGTTCTGGCTGGCGGCCATGAAGCCCAGTACGGAGAATACTGCCAGTCCGGCGAACAGGGAGAAACCGCTGTTGATCACCGCCGTGAGTACGGCGTTACGGGTGATGTCGGCCTTGCGCGGCAGGTAGCTGGCGTAGGCGATCATGATGCCGAAGCCCAGGCTAAGGGTGAAGAAGATCTGGCTGTAGGCGTCTATCCACACCTTGGGATCCGACAGGCGGGAGAAGTCCGGGTTCAGATAGGCCTTCAGGCCCAGCTCCGCCCCTTCCAGGGTCAGGGACCAGCCCACCAGGGCAATGATGAGCACCAGCAGGGTGGGCATGAGAATCTTGTTGGCCAGCTCTATGCCCCGCTGCACGCCGCGATACACCACGGCCCAGTTGATGAACCAGACCACCGCCAGGGCGGCCAGTATGGGGGTGCGCACCTCGCCGATGTCTCCGGGGTTGTCGCTGACCTGGAGGAATTCCTTGAAGAAGAACGCATTGGGATCGTCGCCCCAGCCAAGATCGAAGGACAGCAGGAAGAAATTCATGCACCAGGCGATGACCACCGAATAATAGAGCACGATGCCGAACATGACGAACAGCACAGCCCACCAGCCCAGCCATTCCCAGCGTTTGTCGATCTTGGCATAGGCCAGGGGCGCGGAGCCTATGCGCTCGTGGCCGATGCCGTATTCGAGGATGAGCAGGGGAATGCCCGCCGTGAGCAGGGCCACCAGGTAGGGAATGAGAAAGGCGCCGCCGCCGTGTTCATAGGCCAGGTAGCTGAAGCGCCAGATATTGCCCAGGCCGATGGCCGAGCCCACCGCTGCGAGCAGGAAGCCGAACTGGGATTTCCACTGTTCCCTTGCCATGAGGGTTCCCCCGTAATGTCCCGGATGCCACAACTGTACCAGTTCTTTCATCCCCGAAAAATCCTCTCGCGCGGCAGGCTGATCTGCGGCAAACTCTGTGCATCTTCTCCAGCCACAGTTCATCCGTGAGCCAGAACGACGCATTCGATCACAAGGCCTTTCTCAAGACCCTGACCCACAGGCCGGGGGTGTACCGCATGCTCGATGGCGAGGGCAGGGTGCTCTACGTGGGCAAGGCGAAGGATCTCAAGCGTCGGGTGAGCAGCTATTTCCAGCGTGCGGGCAACCGGCGCATCCAGGCCATGGTGGCGCAGATCCGTGATATCCAGATCGTGGTCACCCATACGGAAGCCGAGGCCCTGCTGCTGGAGAACAATCTCATCAAGGAGCTCAAGCCGCGCTACAACATCCTGCTGCGTGACGACAAGAGCTATCCCTACATCCACCTGTCCGACGATGAGTTTCCGCGCATCAGTTTCTACCGGGGGGCGCGCAAGGACAAGGGGCGCTACTTCGGTCCCTATCCCAGCGGCGGCGCCGTGCGCGAGACCCTGTATCTGTTGCAGAA
This sequence comes from uncultured Sedimenticola sp., assembly GCA_964636335.1. Lineage (GTDB taxonomy): Bacteria > Pseudomonadota > Gammaproteobacteria > Chromatiales > Chromatiaceae > Thiolapillus. Next base: position 2,576 of record CAZWRE010000048.1, read on the forward strand.
GCTGTTTCCCGTGCGCCAGTGCGAGAACAGCTATTACCGCAACCGCTCCCGGGCCTGCCTGCAATACCAGATCAAGCGCTGCACCGCCCCCTGCGTGGGCCTGGTGAGCCGGGAAGACTACATGCGTGACGTGCGCGATATCGTGCTTTTCCTGGAAGGCAAGACCCATGATGTGGTGGATGGTCTGGTGGCCCGCATGGAGCAGGCTTCCGCCGCCCTGGAATTCGAGGAGGCCGCCCGCTACCGAGATCAGATCGAGGCCATACGCAAGGTGCAGGAGCGCCAGTACGTGAGCGGCGAGAAGGGTGATCTGGACATCGTGGCATGCGCCATTGCCGAGGGCCAGGCCTGTGTGCAGGTGTTCTTCATCCGCCAGGGACGCAACCTGGGCAACCGGCAGTTCTTTCCCCGGGGAGCAAGGGGCAGGGACGAAGGCGAGGTTCTGTCCGCCTTTCTTGGCCAGTACTACCTGGGCCGGCAATTGCCCGGGGAAATTCTGCTCAGTCACCAGCCCCGGGACAGGGAGTTGCTGCAACAGGCCCTGTCGGAGCAGGCCGGGCGCAAGCTGGCCCTGCGTACCGCGCCCCGGGGGGAGCGGGCCCGCTGGCTGAAGATGGCTGTGCAGAATGCCGAGGTGGCCCTCAAGGCCCGCCTGTCCGGCAGCAGCAACGCCCGCCTGCGTCTGGAGGCCCTGCAGGAGGCCCTGGGGCTGGACGAGCCCCCGGCGCGCATGGAGTGCTTCGACATCAGCCACACGGCGGGAGAGAAGACCGTGGCTTCCTGCGTGGTGTTCAACGCCGAAGGGCCCCTCAAGAGCGACTACCGGCGGTTCAACATCGAGGGCATCACCGGTGGCGACGACTACGCGGCCATGGCTCAGGCTCTGCGGCGGCGCTACACTCGCATCATGAACGGCGAGGGCAGCCTGCCGGATATCCTGTTTGTCGATGGCGGCAAGGGCCAGTTGGGCGCCGCGGCGGAGATCCTCGAAGACCTGGGTGTGCATGGCGTGTTGCTGGTGGGCGTGGCCAAGGGCCCCGAGCGACGCGCCGGCCTGGAACAACTTTTCTTGTTGGAACATCAGCATCCCCTTATACTTGATGCCCATTCGCCGGCCTTGCACCTGATCCAGCATATTCGGGACGAGGCCCACCGCTTTGCCATCACCGGCCACCGGCAGCGGCGTAACAAGGCGCGCACCCGGTCGGTGCTGGAAGACATCCCCGGCATCGGACAGAAGCGCCGTCAGCAACTGCTCAAGCAATTCGGCGGCCTGCAGGGGCTTTCACGGGCGGGGATAGAGGACATCGCCACCGTGGACGGTATCAGTACCCGGCTGGCGGAAAAGATTTACCAGGCATTTCACGGAACAGAATGATGTGGAGCATCCCCAATCTGCTGACCTTTTCCCGGATCGTCATGATCCCGGTGTTCGTCGGCATGTTCTACCTGCCGGCCCCCTGGAACCATCAGGTGGCGGCCCTGGTGTTCATGATCGCTGCTTTCACCGACTGGCTGGACGGCTACCTGGCCCGGCGCATGGATCTGACCTCGCCCCTGGGGGCCTTTCTCGATCCGGTGGCGGACAAGCTCATGGTGGCCACGGCCCTGGTACTGCTGGTGGCGGACAATCCCTCGCCCTGGATGGCCGTTTCCGCGGCGGTCATCGTGGGGCGTGAAATTACCATTTCCGCCCTGAGGGAATGGATGGCGGAGCTGGGCTCGCGCTCCAAGGTGGCCGTATCCTGGGTGGGCAAATTCAAGACGGCGGCGCAGATGGGCGCCATCACCCTGCTTATCTATCGCCATGACCTGTTTGGCCTGCCCACGTACAAGATTGGCGAGATCCTGCTGTACGTGGCGGTGGTGCTCACCCTGTGGTCCATGACCGTCTATCTGCGTGCAGCCTGGCCCAGTCTCTCGGAAGATGGAAAAAATGATCCTGATGCTTGACAATGGACGTGGCGCCAGTAGAATACCGCCTCACCACGCGGGAATAGCTCAGTTGGTAGAGCACAACCTTGCCAAGGTTGGGGTCGCGAGTTCGAATCTCGTTTCCCGCTCCAGTTTCTCGAAAAGCCCCGCGCCCCGGCGGGGTTTTTCGTTTAGACGGTCCTGGATCGTCGCCCTCATTGGCTGAGTGGCAGAGTGGTTATGCAGCGGCCTGCAAAGCCGTGGACCTCGGTTCGATTCCGGGCTCAGCCTCCATCAACAAGTAATTGACATTACTTGCAAAAGCGTCCTTTTCAGGGCGCTTTTCCTTTTTCGCGCGTCAGGCGCCGAGCGGAAGCCCGACGCCGCCGGGTGTGCCGCGTAATGGCTGCCGGGCCAACAACATGGCGCGACGGGTCGCATGAGCGGAGCTGCGGGGAAGATAGAATGCCGGGGCTGGCGGATGGTTATCATCGGCTGTTCGTGACTTTGTTGTCGAGGTGTTGTCCCATGTGGCATTCCGTATCCGGGTTTTGGTCAATGAGACGCTGGGGATTGCTGTTCCTCCCGCTGTTGCTGAACGCCTGCGCCCTTGTTCCGGAAAAACCGCTACTGCTGCACAGCAGTGACGCCGTGCCTGCCAGTGGTGAATCCAGGTCAGGGGAAACCATGGATACGGCGCTTTCCCATGAAGTGTTTACCCTGACGAGCTGGAACATCTGCAAGGGCTGCCGCAAGGGGTGGAAACGGGATTTGCGGCTCCTGGCATCCCGGTCGGATCTGTTGCTGCTGCAGGAGGCTTACATGCGGCCCGAGCTGCAAACCCTGCTCAGGGAGGCGAATATCACCTGGTCCATGGTTCATGCCTTCAGTCTGGATGGTGTCCCCACGGGTGTGTTGACCGGCGCCCGTGTCGTTCCCGTCCGTGTCCGCGCGCAACGGGTCATTGAACCCTATTTGCGGTTGCCCAAGACAGCGGTGATCAGCTATTACAATATCCGGGGACAGGCACAGCCTCTTCTGGTGGTGAATGTCCATGGCGTGAATTTCACTCCGGGCAGCACGGAACTGGTTCGGCAATTCCAGGCCATCCGGAAAATCATCATCCGCCACCAGGGGCCGGTGGTCGTCGCGGGGGATTTCAATACCTGGAGCCGCAAACGCCTGGCGGCCCTGAACCGGCTCGCCGAAGCCAGTGATTTACGGGCGGTGAAATTCGAGGGAGAACCTTCACTGCATTTTGGCCGGCGGCTGGATCACGTTTATTACCGTGGTCTGATACCATTGCGGGCAAATGCCATGGCCATGGATTCCTCGGATCATCATCCCCTCATGGTAACTTTCGCACCGGATCATGACCGATGAAAAAGATATTGTTTACAACCCTGTTTCTGATTGGCTCGGTCGCGGCCGCGCCCATGGCGGATGAAATTGCGCATCTGCTGGATTTCGTGGAGACTTCCGGCTGCCGTTTTGAACGCAACGGCAGCCAATATGACGCCAGGGAGGCGCGAACGCATATCGAACGCAAGTATGATTACGTCAGAAAGCGTGTCAGACGTACCGAGGATTTTATTCGTTATGCGGCCTCGGAAAGCAGCATGAGCGGGCGGAAATATCATGCCATTTGTGACGGCAAGCCCATTGCCAGCCAGGAATGGCTGACGGAGGAGCTCCGCCGCTACCGGCGGCGGCATCCCTGACATGCGCTTGTCCGCTGCATGCTTTCTTCCGGTATTGCTGCTGGCCGGTTGCGCCAGTACGCCGCCCAGCAATATCGACGATATCTGCACCATCTTCAAGGAGAAGAAGAGCTGGTACAAGAGCGCCAGGGCGTCGGAAAAGCGCTGGGGCACGCCTGTCCATGTGCAGATGGCCATCATTCGTCAGGAATCCGCTTTCCGGGACGATGCCCAGCCGCCGCGGGGAAAACTGCTGGGCTTCATTCCCTGGCGTCGTCCGTCGTCGGCTTACGGTTACCCCCAGGCCAAGGATGACACCTGGGAGTGGTATATCAAGAAAACGGGCAACCGGGGGGCGGATCGGGATGATTTTGCCGATGCGGTGGACTTTGTCGGCTGGTATACGGCGGTCACCCATGATCGGCTGGGTATCTCCAAGTGGGACGCCAGGCATCAGTATCTTGCCTATCATGAAGGCCACGGTGGTTATCTGAGTCGCGGATACCGAAAGAAGGCCTGGTTGTTGAAGGTGGCGGACAAGGTGGATCGCCAGGCAAGGCGCTATGCCCGGCAGCTCAGTGGTTGTGCAAAGGAGCTGGACAGGAGGCGGTCTTTCTGGCCCTTCTGATCTCAGCCCCGCTGCCTGGCGTAGAGGGCAGCGCCCAGCAGGGCGGTGTCGGGTTCCAGGATGATTTTCACCGGCATGTCGCGCATCAGCGTTTCCATGCGGCCCTTGTGAAAGAACCCTTCCAGGAATTCGGGCTCGCGCAGTTCCTCCAGTATCTTGGGCGCGATGCCGCCACCCAGGTACACGCCCCCCGTGGCCATGATTTTCAGGGCGTGATTGCCGGCTTCCACGCCGTACAAACGGGTAAACATGCGCAGGGCCGTGGCGCAGATGCCGTTCGGATCCTGACGCGCGGCGGCTGAAATGGCCGCAGCGGGGTCGCCGTTGTTTGTTTCCTCTCGCAGCCAGTCGGGTATCGGCCGGGCCGCCTGCTGCAAGAGGAATTGGTGGATATTCACTAGACCGTTTCCGGATAGCACCTGTTCCCAGCCGACATGGTCGTGTTGCCGTCGGAGGAAGTTCAACAGCGCGATTTCCCGCTCGTTGGTTGGAGAAAAGGCGGCATGCCCTCCTTCAGAGGCGAAGGGGATGTGGTGTTTGCCGTTCCAGAACAGGCCGGCCTCTCCCAGCCCCGTGCCCGCGGAGATGATGCAGCGGTTTCCAGAAGCATGGGGGCTGCCGGGATTCAGGGTGAAGAAGTCCTTGTTCTCCAGGATCTGGATTCCCCAGGCATTGGCTTCAAGATCGTTGATCAGCCACACCCGGTCCGTGCCCAGTCTTTTTCTAAGGCTCCCCGTATCGATGACCCAGGGCAGGTTCGTGGTGACACAGCGGCCATCGCGTACCGGGCCGGCCACGCCAAAGGCAGCGGCATCCGGGCGCACTGCATGCCGTTGCAGGAACCTGTCCAGAATATCGTCCAGCGAGGCATGGTCGGGGCTGGCGTAGCTGCTCCGGCAAAGCACTTCGATGGCGCGGTTCGCGGAGGCTTCCACGAAGGCCAGGGTTGTTTTGGTGCCGCCTATGTCGCCCGCGAGAATTTGCATTGATCTTCCCTCATGTTCGTGAATACAGCATATCCTTCTTGTCCCCGGCATGTATTGCTTCAGGTCATGACTTGCTCCGGAAGGCCGGGGAAGCATGCTAGAATCCTGCTCCTGCCGATGTTCCGTCGATCCGGGCATGCCGGCAGTCTTGCCCAGGTGGCGAAATTGGTAGACGCAAGGGACTTAAAATCCCTCGGTGGCAACACCGTGCCGGTTCGACCCCGGCCCTGGGCACCATCCTCTTTTCTCCGGTTTGCTTGTTTTCGGTGGATTCTTCCCATGAGCCACGCAGGTGGAAGTAGAATGATACCGAGAGCGACCAGGGGAAACGGTGTTTCAGGATGAGCAATGGCGTGAAAAAGGCGGCGGTCCGGCTTCTGCCACGGCAGGAACGGCTGTGGGTACAGGCCAGTGGCGAGTGGCGCGCCGAGACCCTGGGAGACCTGGCCCGGGAGCTGGATGAGCGTTTTCAGGGCCTTGACCAACGCCGGCTTTGCTGGGATATGTCACGGGTTTCCGCCATGGACTCCAGCGGCATGGTGCTGTTCCTGCGCACCCTGGATCGTCTGCGCAGCCGGGGATACGAGGTCGAAGTGACCGGCATCACGGCCGACCAGGAAAAGCTGCGCCAGATGGTCGCCACCTATCTCGTGCCGGTATCGCCGCAGCGGTCCACCCTGGGTTCCCGCCTGCTGCGCCCCCTGATCCTGCTCGGGGAAGCGACAGCCGCCGCCTGGCGGGATCTGATGTCCTTCCTTTCCTTTCTGGGAGAGGATTTTGTCGTTCTGCTGTTGTTGCTGTTACAGCCCTGGAAGTTCCGCTGGGGCGCTATCGTGAAGAACATCCAGGAAGCCGGTGTGCGGGCTTTGCCCATCATCACACTGACCAGCTTTCTCATCGGCGTGGTCATCGCCTACCAGGGAGCGGTGCAGTTGCAGAAGTTCGGAGCGAACATCTTCGTGGTGGACATGATCGCCATTTCCGTGACCCGTGAACTGGCGCCCCTGATCACCGCCATCGTGGTGGCGGGCCGCACGGGATCGTCCTACACGGCGCAGATCGGGGTGATGAAGATCACCCAGGAGATCGACGCCATGCGCATCATGGGCTTCGAGCCGCACAGGTTTCTGGTGCTGCCGCGGGTGATTGCCGTGATGATCGCCCTTCCGCTGATGATCTTCTTTGCCGATATCATCGGCATCATGGGTGGCATGGTGGTGGCCAATATCCACCTGAACATCTCCTGGGTGGAGTTCGTGCACCGCCTGCAGAACGTGCTGGATGTGAAGCACGTGTGGATAGGCGTCGCCAAGGGCCCGTTCTTTGCCTGGTTGATCGCCATCGTCGGCTGTTTTCGCGGTTTCCAGGTTTCCCGCAACACGGAAAGCATCGGCCGCTACACCACCGTCAGCGTGGTCAACGCCATCTTCCTGGTGATTGCCTGTGATGCCCTGTTTTCCGTCGTCTTCACCAGGCTGGGCATATGAAGACCATCATTTCCGTGAATGATGTGGTGACCCGGTTCGGCGACAACCTGGTGCATGACCATGTCAGCCTGTCGGTTGGGGAAGGGGAGATCTACGGCCTGCTCGGCGGCAGCGGCTCGGGAAAATCCACCTTGTTGCGGGAGATGATCATGCTGCAGCGGCCCGAATCCGGGCGGCTGGAAGTGCTGGGGCATGAGCTTGGCGGGCTTTCACGCAGCCAGGCGGTCTGGTTGCGCCGCCAGTGGGGCGTGCTGTTTCAGGCCGGCGCGCTTTATTCTTCCCTGACCGTTGCCGAGAACATCGGTATCACCCTCAAGGAGTACACCAATCTGCCGCCTTCCATCATCGACGAAATCGTGCACATGAAGATTGCCATGGTGGGATTGCCGGAACACGCGGCGCGGCTCTACCCGGCCCAGCTCAGCGGTGGCATGGTCAAGCGGGCATCCCTGGCCCGGGCCCTGGCCATGGATCCACGCCTGCTGTTTCTGGACGAACCCACATCAGGACTGGATCCCATAGGCGCGGAAGCATTTGATAAACTGATCCTGGAACTGAGAGAGATGCTCGGGCTCACGGTGGTGATGGTCACTCATGACCTGGACTCCATCTGGACCATCGTGGATCGGCTGGCGGTACTGGGGGAGAAGCGCGTCATCGCGGAAGGAACGCTGGAGCAGGTCATGCAACAGCCACATCCCGTCATCCGTGAATTTTTCTTTGGCGAGAGGGGGCGTCTGCGCAGCCACCATGGAAAGTAGAATCAACTATGCCATTGTTGGCCTGTTCGTGGTGGTGCTCACAGCGGGACTGCTCTGGTTTGCCTACTGGCTGGCCAGCGATGGCGGACAGGAAAACTATACCGAGTACCATGTCTATATGCAGGAGTCCGTTGCCGGACTCAGCGCGGACGCGGCGGTGAAGTACCGCGGGGTGGATGTGGGCACGGTGAAGCGAATGATGCTTGCTCCCGACAATCCCGAGCAGGTTCTGCTGGTTTTGCGCATTCGCCAGGATACACCGGTGACCACGGCCACCCGGGCGACCATCAGGTTCTACGGCGTGACCGGCCTGGGCTACATCGAATTGCAGGGCGACAACCGGGAAGCGCCGAGGCTGCGGCCCCAACCCGGGAAGCCGCCGGTCATCCCGTCCACGCCATCAACCATGGCCAGGCTGGACGAGGGCCTCAGCGGGCTGGCGGACCAGGCGGCACAGATGCTTCGGCGCATCAATCTGTTGCTCAGTGACGACAACCTTCAAGCCCTTTCCTCGTTGATGCGGGAGATCCAGGGACTGGCGGTGCATCTGCGTGAGCAGACGGTTCGGCTGCATGTGCTCATCGACAGGGGAATACTCATGGAAGATGAGGTCATCCAGGCCTTCGAAACCGTGCAGACCTCCGCCGATACGGTGGAGCGCATGGCCGAGGAGCTGCGCGGCACCTATGGCGCCCTGGGACGGGACGTGCAGGAGAAGATGCAGTCCGGCTTCGATTCCCTGCAGCAATTGCTGGAGGAACTGACCGTGCTGGCCAGGGAGATGCAGCGCAGCGTGCAGGAATTCAATGCCGCACCTGCAGACATGCTCTTCCGGCGCAGCAGCCCGCGCCCGGGGCCTGGAGAACAACCATGATGAAGATGCTCAAGTTTCCATTCGCTGTGGTTCTGCTGGCGCTGACGGCCTGCGCGGGAAAACCGCAGCCGCCCGTCACCGAGTACGCCCTGTCGCCTCCGATGCAGATCAGGGGCATGACGGAAGCATCTTCGCCCCTGACCCTTCGTCTGGCTTCCGTCACGGCGTCCCGTATCTACCAGGGCCCCGAGTTCTACTACGTGGATGGGAACTACCGGCGCAATCCCTATGCCTGGAGCCGCTGGGTGGATGCGCCGGTACGCATGCTGCGGATGGTGCTGCAGGACGGTCTGGAACAGAGCGGGTTGTTCCGCGCCGTGCTGCCACCTTCTTCCCGGTTGAGGGCAGACCTGCGCCTGGAAATCACGCTGTACGATTTCTCCCACCACCTGAATGACGGGCAGGCTTCGCAAGCCGTGGTCAGGCTGGGGGCTCACCTGCTGGATGCGCGCAAGGGGAAACTGCTTGCCTCCCGGAGGTTCGAGGCCGGGGTCCCGACGGCGGGAGATGGCGCGCCGGCAGGGGTAGCGGGAATCAATGCCGCTGTTGCCCGCATCCTCCCTGATCTGCTTGCCTGGCTGCGGGACAGCCTGGGAAAGGCATCGTGAAGATCGTGGAGCAGGCCAGGTGAAGCGCTTGGGCAGGTGGCTGGCCCTGGCCTCGCTGTTACCCATTGTACTGCTGGTGTGCGCGTTGCTGGTTTTTCAGGCCAGCAGCCAGGAAAGCCGTCGGGAGATATTGCTGGCCGGCGCCGGGTTGGTGCCCGGCCTGGAGTTGCGCCTGGGCCCGGATTTCATCTGGGAAATGTCCAGCCGGCTGGAAATGGCGGTGCATGATTTTGTCCTGGAATATTCCCATGGCGGCCGTGAATGGCGGCTGCGTGGACAGTCCGCGGCGTTGTCCCTGCCGCTGCTGCCGTTGCTGAAGGGCAGCCTGGAACCGGATTTTCAGGGCAGCGGCATTGTCGTGGACATGGGCGGCAATGGTCGGCTCCTGTCGCCATGGCCGTCGCGGCTGGCGGTGAAACCGGGAAAACTGCGGTTGAACGGCTTGGACTTGCGCTGGAAGATAGCGGGCCGAGTGGAGCGGCTCCATGTCGATTATCTTGCCCGGGACGGCGGCCGGGAGTCCTGGCGCGTGGAACTCAGGGGGCGCTTCCACGACCATTTGTTGCGGCTGCATGGCGGGCCGGGACAGGCCGGCATGCTGCAAGCCAGCGGCAGCCTGGGGGCGATTCGGTTCTCACTGGCTGCTCCGGACCGTGGGGAGCTGGGCTTCCTGACGGATTCCCGTATTGAAGTGGAAGCCCCGGATCTGTGCGCCCTGGGCAGCCTGCTGGAACAGGAACCGCCTTGCCTGGGGCCGTTGAAAAGCCGTTTCCGCATCCGACGCCAGGAAACGCGGATGCATCTGGAGTCACTGGAGCTGGTGGTCGGCCCCAACAAGCTGCGGGGCCATTTGTATGTGGACGGCGATCCGGCTGATGGGGGCCTGGAGATCGGGGGAAGGCTGCGGAGCGAGATGCTGGATCTCGGTTTCCTGTTTCCCGCGAAGGAAGAGGGTCGGGTCAGGGTATTGAAGGATGCAAGGGAAACGTCGGCCCTGAAGACCGGAGCGGAAGCGGAACGCCTGTTTTCCGACCGCCCTCTTCCTCTGCGCTGGATGAAATCCCTTCGGCTGGATCTGCGCCTGGAGCTGGCGCGGCTGCGGGGCGGTTTTCTGGCGATGTCCGATGTCAAGGTGCCGGTGGTTCTTGAAAACGGGCATTTGCGCGTCGGGGAGTTTTCGGGCCGCATGGGGCGTGAAGTGTTGCGGGGAAAACTGCTTCTTGATGTGTCGAAGGGAGTGCCCGTCTATGCGCTCAGCCTGAAAGGCCGGAACCTGGATCTTGCCTCTGCCCTTGCCGGATTGAAACAGGCGCCGGGAAAGCCTCGTTTGAGTCTGGAGGCGACAATCGAAGGGCGTGGCGACAGTCTTGCTTCCATGGCGGCCGGCGCGACCGGAGAAGTGCTGCTGGATTTGAGGGATTATTCCCTGGGTAACGCCTATCGGGCAGGGCTGGTGGAACGCTTGTTGCGGGTTCTCAATCCGCGCGAGGAGGACAAGGCGAACCGGTTGCAGTGCGGCGCCCTGTATTCCGTCATCCGCGATGGACGGGCCAGCACACCCCGGGGGATGGCGGCGGTATTCGAGGAAGTCACCTGGCTGGGGCAGGGTAATGTCGATTTGAAGACCGAGAAACTCAGCCTGGTATTTCGTCCCCTTTCCCGCAAACGCCTGGGATTACGGCTCAGGGGACCAGCGGATCTGGTGATGCTGGGAGGCAGTCTTGCCCGGCCGACCATACTCGTCGATCCCAAGGGCGCGCTGCGCAACACCCTTTCCGTGGCGGCGGCCGTGTCCACCAGCGGTGCCAGCCTCCTGCTGGAGGGATTGCTGGACAAGAGTCGTGCCGAAGGTGATGTCTGCGGCCAGGTTCTGGGGCGTTAGCCCGAATATTTCACAAGAACGCTGAAAACCAATCATGACACCATGATTTGTATGATAAATGGTGCTATTTCAGCAAAACACAAAGTGTTACCAGCGCCGCTATGCGGTTTTTGGAAAAATCTCAGCGGTCATTTTGCCCGATTCGCCTGTAACCATAGCTACAGCTATGCTTTTTGGCGAATCGAACAAACTGCCTCGCCGAGATTTCCCCAAAATCCCGCATTCTCATGAAACATTCGGGCTAGGTCATGATTTCCGCCGTGATGTGCACGGCGATTTCCTCTATGGATATGGCCGTGGTATCGATGACGGGGATATGGTGCTTGCGGAACAGGTTTTCCGCCTGGTGCACCTCCCATTCGCATTGTTCCGGTGAAGCATAGCGGCTGCCGGGACGGCGCTGCTGGCGGATGCGGTGCAGTTGTTTCGGGTCGATGGTCAGGGCCACCAGCTTGTGCCTGAAGTCCCGCAGTACCGCCGGCAACCGCGTGGTTTCCAGATCCTCGTCCACCAGGGGGTAGTTGGCGGCCTGCAGGCCGTTGTGCAGGGCCAGATACAGGCAAGTGGGCGTCTTGCCGCTGCGGGATACGCCAATGAGAATCACGTCGGCCTTGGCATAGTTCTTCGTGATGGAGCCGTCGTCGTGGACCATGGCGTAGTCCAGGGCCCTGATGCGCGCCGTGTAGGAAGCCGAATTGCCGATGCCATGCAGTTGTCCCGTGACCGGTGAGGCTGCTTCGCCCAGCAGCCTTTCCAGGGGCGGGGTGAAGGCTTCGAAGATGTCGAACAGGCGGTTGCCACAGGCCGTTTTCAGCCGTTCCCTCACCTCGGGGTTGACGAAGGAGCTGAAGACAAGAGGGGGCTGGTGCTCGGTGTTGAGGCGTTCTATTTCCCTGACAATGCCTTCAACCTTGTCCATGCTGTCCAGGAAGGGGAATGCCTCCAGCTCGAAGGACTGGTGGGGAAACTGGGCCAGCAGGGCGCGGGCGATGGAGCCGGCGGTGATGCCCGTATGGTCCGACAGCACGAATACCCTGATACTCATCATCACCCCGGGAGCCGCCGGCTCGACAAGGTGTGAATGGCATCGGGCAATGACTGTTCCGTCGGCAGCATCTATTCGTTCTCCGCGTTCCGGTTCAATTTCGCCAGATCCATCCAGGTTTGTATCACCGTGTCCGGGTTCAGGGAAATGCTGCTGATGCCCTGCTGGAACAGCCATTCCGCCAGATCCGGGTAGTCCGACGGCCCCTGGCCGCAGATGCCCACGTATTTGCCCTGTTCCCGGGCCGCATCTATGGCCATCTTCAGCATGGCCTTCACTGCGGGATTGCGCTCGTCGAACTTGTCCGCCACCAGTGCCGAATCCCGGTCCAGACCCAGGGTGAGCTGGGTCAGGTCGTTGGAGCCGATGGAAAAGCCGTCATAGTATTCCAGGAATTCCCGGGCCAGCACGGCATTGGAGGGAATCTCGCACATCATGATTACCCGCAGGCCATTCTCGCCGCGCTTCAGGCCGTTTTCCGCCAGCAGGGCGATGATCTGTTCGGCTTCCTCCAGCGTGCGCACGAAGGGTGTCATGACCTCCACGTTGGTGAAGCCCATGTCCTCACGCACCCGGCGCAGGGCTTCGCATTCCATTTCAAAGCAGGGGCGGAAGTCTTCCGACAGATAGCGGGATACGCCGCGGAAGCCCAGCATGGGATTCTCTTCTTCGGGTTCGTAGCGGCTGCCGCCCAGGAGGTTGGCGTATTCATTGGACTTGAAGTCCGACAGGCGCACGATCACCGGCTTGCCGTTGAAGGCCGCCGCCAGGGTGGCGATGCCTTCCACCAGTTTTTCCACATAGAAACTGCGCGGGTCGGCATAGCCGGCCATACGCGACTGGATGCGCTGCTTGAGATCCATGGGCTGGTCGTCGAACTCCAGCAGGGCTTTGGGGTGCACGCCGATGGTGTTGTTGATGATGAACTCCAGGCGCGCCAGGCCCACTCCCTGGTTGGGGATGCGGGCGAAACTGAAGGCCCGGGAAGGGGCGGCCACGTTCATCATGATCTTGGTGGGCAGTTCCGGCATGTCGCCGGTGTCCGCCTGGCTGATTTCGAAGCGAAGCAGTCCTTCATAGATATAGCCGTCGTCGCCTTCGGCGCAGGATACGGTCACTTCCTTGCCTTCGGCAACCGTGCTGGTGGCGTTGCCGCATCCCACCACGGCGGGAATGCCCATCTCCCGGGCGATGATGGCGGCATGGCAGGTGCGCCCGCCGCGGTTGGTGACGATGGCCGAGGCGCGCTTCATGATGGGCTCCCAGTCCGGATCCGTCATGTCGGTGATGAGCACGTCGCCCGGTTCCACCCGATGCATCTCGGAAGCATCCTGGATGACCCGGGCCACGCCCTGGCCGATACGCTGGCCAATGGCGCGGCCCTGGCAGAGCACCTTGCCTTTCTCCAGAAGCCGGTACTGCTCAAGCCCGGCGTTGGCACGGCTCTCCACGGTTTCCGGTCTGGCCTGGAGGATGTAGAGCTTGCCGTCCTCGCCGTCCAGGGCCCATTCGATGTCCATGGGGCGCTGGTAGTGGTTCTCGATGATCACCGCGTAGCGGCCCAGTTCCTGCACCTGATCGTCGGTGAGGGAGAAGCGTTCCTGTTCTTCCTCCGGCACATCCACCGTGGCCACGTTTTCCTCGCCCCGGGCATAGACCATCTTGATGAGCTTGCTGCCCAGGACGCGGCGCAGGATGGCCGGGCGGCCCGCGGCGAGGTTTTCCTTGTGCACGTAGAACTCGTCGGGATTCACCGCGCCCTGGACCACGGTCTCGCCCAGACCGTAGCTGGAAGTGATGAACACCACGTCGCGGAAGCCGGATTCCGTGTCCAGGGTGAACATGACCCCGGCGGCGCCGATGTCCGAGCGCACCATGCGCTGGATGCCCGCGGACAGGGCCACGCTGTCATGGTCGAAGCCCTGGTGTACCCGGTAGGCGATGGCGCGGTCGTTGTACAGGGAGGCGAACACGGCGCGGATGTAGTGCAGCACATTGTCCAGTCCGGTGACGTTGAGATAGGTTTCCTGATGACCGGCAAAGGAGGCATCGGGCAGATCCTCGGCGGTGGCGGAGGAGCGCACGGCCACGGTGGCGGGCCGGCCGTTCACCGACATCTTCTCGTAGGCGGCGCTCACGGCGATTTCCAGGGCCTCCGGCAGTTCGGCCTCCATGACCCACTGGCGTATGGTCTGGCCGGCATCCGCCAGGGCCACCACGTCGCTCACGTCCAGCCGGTTGAGCAGGGGGTCGATCCGCTCCCTGAGCCTGTTGTGGGCCAGGAACTCCCGGAAGGCGTGGGCGGTGGTGGCAAAGCCCCCCGGCACCCGCACGCCGGCGCTGGAGAGATTGGAGATCATCTCGCCCAGAGAGGCATTCTTGCCGCCCACAAGGGGCAGACTGTCCATGGAAAGGTTTTCGAACCAGATGATCTGTTCCAGCATGAGCGGATCCTCGTTTGCTTGCATGTTCATGATCCTGAGACCTCAGTTTCTGCGTTGACAGCTGCTGCCTTTGCAGCCGCATGATTTCCCGCAACCGCCGCCTTCTTCGCGGTAGACGCCCAGTTCCGGATGGGATCTGGCAAAGTTTCTGCCAATCTGTTGTATCAGCAACCAGCCGATCAGGAGAACCGGAACGGCCAGCATTGCAATGATGTATTGCCACATCAGTGTCCGCCTCCCAGCCCGGCAAAACCCATGAAGGACAAGGATAGCAGACCGCCGAGCATCAGGCTCAGGGCCGCTCCTTGCGTGGCGCCGGGCAGTTTCGACAGGGCCAGACGCTCGCGCAGGCCGGCCATGAGGGCGATGGCCAGGGTGAATCCCGCGCCGGCGCCGAAGGCATAGGTCACGGACTGGGCGAAATCGTAGCCCTTGAAGGTCTGGAACAGGGCCAGGCCGAGAATGGCGCAGTTGGTGGTGATCAGGGGCAGGAAGATGCCCAGGGAGCGGAACAGGGCCGGGCTGTATTTCTTCAGGGCCATTTCCACCAGTTGCACGGCGCTGGCGATGATGGCGATATAGGCGATGAGCCGCAGGAACTCGATGTCCAGGGCCACCAGCACCAGGTTTACCGCGTAGGCTGAGACCGAGCTGACCAGCATCACGAAGCTGGTGGCGATACCCATGGGAATGGCCGTGTTCAGCTTGCCCGACACCCCCAGGAAGGGACACAGCCCCAGGAACATGGCGAGGACGAAATTGTTGGCCAGCACCGTGTTGAGGAAGATGAAGCTCAGGGAATCAGCTTGCATGCACTTCTTCTCCCTGCTTGTCCGCGGCCCGCTGCCTGAGCCAGTCGAACAGCAGCAGCCAGGCTCCCAGCACCAGGAAGCCCCCGGCGGGCAGCACCATTACCACCCAGGGCTGGAAGCCCGGGCCGAACAGGTCGAAGCCGAACAGGCTGCCTGCCCCCAGCAGTTCGCGCACCATACCCAGACAGAGCAGGGCGAAGGTGAAGCCCAGGCCCATGCCCAGGGCGTTGACCAGGGACTTCAGGGGGCGGTGCTTCGAGGCATAGGCCTCGGCTCGCCCCAGGATCATGCAGTTCACCACGATGAGCTGGATGAAGGCCCCGAGGGCGTTGTACAGATCCAGGGAAATGGCCTGGATGACGTAGTCCACCATGGTCACGAAGGTGGCGATGATGATGATATAGGTGGCGATGCGCACCTGCCGGGGGATGAAGCGGGCGATGAGGGAGATCAGCCCGCCGGAGGCCAGCAGCACGAAGGTGGTGGCCAGGCCCATGGCCAGGGCGTTGGTGGCGGAATTGGTCACCGCCAGCACCGGGCACATGCCCAGCAACATGACGAACACCGGGTTGTCCTTCCACAGGCCCTCGCTGAAGGTTTCCCAGGTGATGCGGTTGTCGATCCTGCGGCTCATCTGTTCATCCTCTCCAGTTCCGGGATCAGCGGTTGCAGCCGGGGGAGCAATTTCTGCGCGGAAGTGTTCAGGGCCCTGCCCACGGCCTTGGAGGAAATGGTGGCGCCGGAAATGGCGTCGATTTCCCAGGCTTCCTGCTTGCTGCCATGCTTCACGGTGACGATGGGATGGATCAGGGCCGTGTGGTTGGCGTCCAGGCGGGCATCCAGTTGCTCGAAGTTGGCCTGGAAACCGGGGTCGGTCATGATCTTGTCTCCAAGGCCCGGGGTCTCCGCCATCTTCAGTACCTTGATGCCGCGTATGCATTCGCAGGCCGGGTCGTAGCCGTAGAGCAGGTAGATCATGCCCGCGTAGCCCTGGGCGCCGGTTTCCGCGGCCACGCCCAGGAGCCTGCCGCTGGCATCATATCCGGCATGAATGATCTGCCCGCTTGCTCCTTCCCCGGCGGCCAGCAGCTTGCCGTCCAGGAGACGGAACCGGCGATGGATGACACTGCCGGGAATGACCTTGTTCACTGCGGCCTCGATGGCCAGGCGCTGGTTCTCGGCGATGAAGGGCGCGGTGAGCTGATCCGTGAGCACCACCAGGAAGCCCGACAGCATGGCGACGCCCGTGAGCACCAGCATCATGGCGGTGGTGGGGGCGCGGTCCTGTGCCATGGGCCTGTTCATGAGCGCCTCTCCCCGAACACCCGGGGCTGGGTGAGCTGTTCGATGAGGGGCGTGGCGGCGTTGCCCAGGAGGATGGCGTACATCACCCCTTCGCTCAGGCCGCCGAACAGGCGGATGATGATGGTGAGCACGCCGATGAGCAACCCGTAAACCACCACGCCCCAGGGCGTCACCGGTGAACCCACCATGTCCGTGGCCATGAACCAGGCGCCCAGCATCAGGCCGCCGGAGAACAGCATGAAGCCGGCGGAAGGATACTGTTGTGGGTCCAGGGCATGGAAGGCCGCGGCGCTGAGCCCGGCCCCCAGCAGCACGAACAGGGGAATGCGCCAGTCCAGGAAACCGCGTGCCGCCAGGTACAGGCCGCCGAGGAGGATGACCAGGGCGGAGGTCTCTCCGGCCGAGCCCGCCGCGTTGCCCAGGAACAGGTCCAGCACGGAAGTGCTGACTCCCTCGAACTTGTGCAGGCCCAGGGGCGTGGCTCCGGTGAAGCCATCGATGGCCACCTGGCTGTTCCATTCCGCCACGGCGGGAGGAATCATGAAGGGTGCGGTCAGGGTGGTGGGAATGAACTGGCTGAAGCGGCCCTCGAACAGGGCCGGGGTCCAGGTGGTGATGGCCACGGGGAAGGCGGCCTGGACAAAGGCCCTCCCCACAAGGGCCGGGTTGAATACGTTCATGCCCAGGCCGCCGAACAGGAGTTTGCCCAGGCCCATGGCCACGAAGCCCGCCACGGCCGCCATCCACAGGGGAAAGGCGGGAGGCAGGGTGAGGGCAAGGAGAATGCCGGTAATGGCCGCGGACCAGTCGCCCAGGGTGTTCTGCCGGTTGAACAGCCGCTCGGTGATCAGGCAGCTTGCCAGGGAGGTGAGGATGAGGGCCGCGGCGCTGAGGCCGAACTGCCACACCGACCAGGCGCATACGGGAAACAGGGCGAACACCACGTTGCGCATGATGCGCACCACGTCGTCCGGCGCATGCAGATGGGGGGTGGTGCGCAGCTCCACGCTCATGCCGCCTTCTCCCGGTTGATGGCTTTCGCGGCCCTGAAGAGTTGCACCAGGGGAATGTTGGATGGACAGACATAGGAGCAGCAGCCGCATTCGAAACAGTGATCCAGATTGGCCTTTTCCGCCATTTCTTCGTATTCCCCGGCCAGGGCCAGCTGGCCCAGCAGGGCGGGGTTCAGATGCATGGGACAGGCGGAGACGCAACGGCCGCATTTGATGCAGGGCCAGCGGGGGCGGCTTTCCTCGCGGATGCGCGGCTCGTCCAGCACCAGCAGGCCGGAGCTGCCCTTGGTAATGGGCGTGTCCAGGGAGGATACCGCCGGTCCCATCATGGGGCCGCCGAGGATGAATTCGTTGACGCCGCCTTCCCAGCCCGCCTGTTGCAGCACGAAGCCGATGGGCGTGCCCAGGGGCACCAGGTAGTTGCCCTGGCGCTTCACCCCGGGGCCGGTGACGGTGATGACCCGCTCGATGAGGCTTTCACCCCGCGGCAGCAGCCGTCCCAGGGCGGCCAGGGTGCCGACGTTGTTCACCACCACGCCGATGTCCGCCGGAATGCCACCGGCAGGCACCTCGCGCCCCAGCAGGGACTTGATGAGCATTTTCTCCGAGCCCTGGGGATACTTGGTTTCCACCGCCCGCACACGGATGTCCTTGTCGCCCGCCAGTTTCTTCCCCAGCAGTTCTACCGCGTCCATCTTGTTGTCCTCGATGCCGATGACCGCCCTGGAGGTTCCCGAGGCGCGCAGGGCCAGGCGGATGCCGGCGATCAGGTCGTCCGGGTATTCCAGCATGATGCGATGGTCGCAGGTCAGGTAGGGTTCACACTCGCAGCCGTTGATGACCAGGGTGTCCACGGACTTGTCCTCGGGCACCCGGAGCTTGATGTGGGAAGGAAAGGCCTCGCCGCCCAGGCCCACCAGTCCCGTGTCCTGGATGGCCTGCAGCAGTTGGTCCCGGTCCAGGGCGTCCGGGTTCCGCTCCTCGCGCCAGAGCACTTCCTGGGTGGAGGCTTCGTAAACTTCAAGAATGATGGCCGGCTCCCGCGTACCCCTGGCCGTGAGTACCTTCTCCATGGCTTTCACCCGGCCCGTGGCCGGCGCGTGCAGGGGCACGGACATGGCGCCGTCAGGGGTGGCGATGGGCTGGCCGCGCACCACTTCCTCGCCTTTCTTTACCAGGGGCCGTGCGGGCGCGCCGATATGTTGTCCCAGGGGCAGGATGAGCCGGGGCGGGAAGGGCAGCCGGCGGATGGGCATCTGGGCCGTGCCCTCCTTATGAGCCGGTGGATGCACCCCGTGGGAGAAACCGTGATGGCGGAAGAACTTCATGGCCTCACCAACAGGGTGGCCTGCAAGAAGCGCGGCGTGCCAACAGAAGTCATGATTGTCCTGATTGACATCACTGGTATTTCTCCGCCCGCTTGATGAGCTTGTCGATGTCCTTTTCCTGCAGGTTCCAGGGGGTGCCGGGATGCAGGCAGCCGGCGGTGCATTTCTCCGCCGCGCGCACGATGTCCTTGTACTTGCCGCCCCGCGGGTTGACGACCACCGCGAGTTTGTCCTCGTTGTAGGCGAAGATGCCGGGGGCGATGGTCGTGCACTCGTCACAGGCGGTGCATTCCGGGGTCTCTATCCACACGGGCTCGTAGTCCGGGTTGGCGGCCGCCCCGGTGGTGGGGGCGTCGCTGGTGTGGCTGCCGTTGGCGGAGATGCCGCCGGTGAGAGCGCCGGTGTTGCCGGAGGCCACCAGGGACAGCAGGGTGGAACTGAGACGGTTGGCCATCTCGGCTTTGGTCTGCTCGACCAGGGCGTCCACGTCCACCCGGTTCAGCTCTCCGGCGATGCCCTTGAGCTGACGCCAGAACTGGCGGCGTTCCTCGCCGGATTTCACGATTTCCCGGGAACAGAGGATGCGGATGAGGCGGTTCTTGCCGTCCACGCCCCAGATGAAGGGAAAGTTGCCTTCACGCTCGTCCTCGTCCATGTCCAGGAATTCGTGGAAGGGAATCATTTCTGGTCCCCATGTTTCCGGTGGCGCTGTGCGGAAGTGCTTGCGGAAGCGTCCTTCGCTGGCGGCAAAGTCGGCGAAGGTCACGGGCAGTTCCATGCGCTGTTCCCTGCCATCATCGTCCAGGTATTTCAGGGTGTAGCTGGGCCAGTCCTTGTCCAGGGCCGGGTTGCCTTCCAGGTCGATGCATTCTTCCAGGGTTTCCCCGGCATCCGGGTCGAACTTGAGCAGGGGGAAGGCCCGGGATTCCATGGCCAGCTTCGACTGGCGCGCCGTGGCGTCGTCGGCCACGCCATGTTCCGGCTGGCAGGTGGAGTACACGTTGAACATGGCCGGCCGCCGGCTGTTCAGGCCGTCGATATAGCCTTCGATGAGATGGGTGGTGTTGGCCGGAGAACCCTGCAATATGTAGGAAGTCCGGTGAGCCATGCCGATGAGGCCCATTTCCTTGCGCACTTCCTCCTTGCCCTTCATGGCCTTG
>CAZWRE010000049.1:0-15416 GCA_964636335.1 uncultured Sedimenticola sp.
CAAACACGGTGATCATGCTCACCAGTAGCTGGCTGGTGGCTCGCGCCGTGCTGGCCATGCGCGCCGACCGCCCGTCCGTCAGCCTGCGCTGGCTCGTGGCCGCCCTGGTGACCGCCATCGGTTATCCCGTGGTAAAGGCCCTGGAAATCCGCTGGAACCTGGACCACGGTGTGAGCGGAGACGGCGACGTGTTCCAGATGACCTACTACTATCTGACCTTCAACCATCTGGTGCATGTGAGCTGGGGACTGCTGGGCCTTGCCTGGGTTCTGCTGCGCACGGCCTTCGGCGGCTACAGCGCGAAAGAACACCGGGGGCTGGTCGCCTTTGCCAGCTACTGGCACGCCACGGATCTCATCTGGCTGATGATCTTTCCCCTGTTCTACGTACTGCCCTGAGAGAACCGAATGAGCAACGGAAAACGACTGGATCTGAGCTGGCTGTTTCTCATGACGCTTACCCTGAGCGGCGCGCTCATGGGGGAATACGCCCACCCCGGATTCTGGGTAAGCTTTGGCGTGGCGGTCATCACCGCCATCAAGGGACGCCTGGTCATCGACGAATTCATGGAGCTGGGAACGGCCAGCCCGGCCATACGCCGCACGGTGCGCGCCTTTGGCCTGCTGGTGCCAATCCTGATAATGCTTGTCTGGCTCCTCGGCCCCCGGCTGGCCCAGTGGATCCGGCTGCCGGATTTCTGAACGCCCCCTGTTCAGATCACCCGTGAGAAGCGCTGCCCTCCGGCATCCTTGAGATAGGCATCAAAGACCATGCAGATGTTGCGGATGAGCATGCGGCCCACGGGCAGCACCTGTATGCCGCTGTCGTGGATCTCCAGCAGGCCGTCACCCACCATGCCGGCCAGCCTTTCCAGCTCACTGGCGAAATAGTCGCGGAAATCGATGTCCCACTGTTTTTCCACCGCGCCGAAATCCAGGGTAAAGTTGCAGATCAGCCGGGTGATCACGTCCCGGCGCAGCTCATCGTCCCGGCTCAGGCGGATACCCCGGAACACCGGCAGCTTGCCGGCGTCGATAGTCCGGTAATAATCATCCAGGCCCTTGATGTTCTGGGCATAGCAATTGCCCACGGAACCGATGGAGGTGATACCCATACCCACCAGGTCGCAGTTGGAATGGGTGGAATAGCCCTGGAAATTGCGGTACAGGGTTCCCTCGCGCTGGGCCACGGCCAGCTCATCATCCGGCTTGGCGAAGTGATCCATGCCGATATACACATAGCCGGCTTCCGCCAGCTTGGCCGCCGTCATGTGCAGGATTTCCAGCTTCACCTCCGGCGGCGGCAGCTCGCTGACCTCGATGCGCCGCTGGGGTTTGAAGATCTGCGGCAGGTGGGCGTAGTTGAACACGGACAGGCGATCCGGCCCTACCTCTATGACACGTTCCAGGGTGTGCTCGAAGCTTTCCCGGGTCTGGTGCGGCAGGCCATAGATGAGATCGATGCTCACGGAGCGGAAACCCTCGGCGCGAGCGGCATTGAGCACGGCCAGGGTCTCTTCCTCGCTCTGGATGCGGTTCACCGCCTTCTGCACCCGGGGATCGAAATCCTGCACCCCCAGGCTCATGCGGTTGAAGCCGATTTCGCGCAACAGGGCCACGGTATCCGCCGTGGCTTCCCGGGGATCGATCTCGATGGAATACTCACCCTGGTCGTCCGGCAGCAGCCTGAAATGCTCGCCGGTGACACGCATCAGCTCGCGCATTTCGTCATGGCTGATGAAGGTGGGCGTGCCTCCTCCCCAGTGCAGCTGTTCCACGGGACGCTCCCGGTCGAACAGCTCGCCCTGCAGGGCGATCTCCCGGTACAAACGTTGCAGGTACTCATTTCCCTTGCTCCTGTCCTTGGTGGACACCTTGTTGCAGGCGCAGTAGAAACAGATGGTGTCACAGAAGGGAATATGGAAATACAGGGACAGGGGCCGCCCGCTGGCGTTGGTATCCCGGGCGATGGCAGCGTAATCGTCCGCTGTAAAGCCTTCGTGAAACTGCACGGCTGTGGGATAGGAAGTGTAACGGGGACCACTCTGATCGTACTTGGCGATCAGGGCGTCATCCAGTATCAGTTGCTGTTCCATGAAAGGCTCCGATTGCGGCGGTCAGTCGTCTTCTTCGACTTCCAACCCCTTGCGATGGGTTTCGTTGATCTGCTTGAGCAGGGTATGAAAGGGAATCTGGTCGCCGTAGCGATAGAGAATCTCCATGAAAGGCAGATCCTCCCGGCCAAAATGGTAGGTGCCGTCCACCATGGACTGGTACACGTCCTTGATCATCTTCTCCAAAGGCTCCACCCAACTGGGAAAGCGGGTCATGTCCTCGATCTCGAACATGAAGCATTCCTTGAGATCTCCAGCCTCGAAAACGGCGTTCTTGATCCAGTCGATATATTCGTCAGCGGTCTTGGCACGACGCAGGGTCATGAGTCACATTCCTCCAGAAAGATGTCCTGGTATTCGTTCAGTTGTTCGGCGGTGAGCAGGAAGACCCCATGGCCACCCCGCTCGAAATCCAGCCACAGGAAAGGAACCAGGGGGTAGCGTTCCATGAGGTATCCCATGCTGTCTCCCACTTCGACAATCATGATACCACCGGGTTTCAGGTAACGGCTGCCCTGGCAAAGAATGCGCGCCACGATGTCCATGCCGTCCTCCCCCGCCTCCAGGCCCAGGGCGGGCTCGTGGCGAAACTCCTCCGGCAGCCCCTGCATCTCTTCCAGGCTCACGTAGGGCGGGTTGCTGACGATGAGGTCATACCGCCGCCCGGGCAGCTCGTCGAAGACATCCGAGCGATACAGGCTCACCTGATCCTCGACTTCATGACGCTCCACATTCACCCGCGCCACCTCCAGGGCCAGGGGGGAGATGTCCGAGGCGTCCACCCGGGCATGAGGCAGGTAGCGCGCACAGGCAATGGCGATACAGCCTGATCCGGTGCACAAATCCAGGATATCCAGTTCATCAGCTTCCGCCAGCCAGGGACTGAAACGGGCCTCGATGAGCTCGGCGATGGGCGAGCGCGGCACCAGCACATTCTCGTTCACGTAGAAACTCAAGCCGGCAAAATGGGCTTCATGGGTGATGTAGGCGGCGGGAACATGTTCTTCCAGACGCCGGCGCAGGTAGCCCAGCACCTGCTCTCTTTCTCCGGCGGTGATGCGGGTATCGAGAAAATCCGGCGGCAGGCTGTGATCCAGGTGCAGGGCATGCAGCACCAGGGCCAGGGATTCATCGAAAGCATTGTCCGTGCCATGCCCAAAGAACAGACCAGCCTCGGCAAAGCGGCTGGCGCCCCAGCGCACCCAGTCGCGGATGGTGGAAAGTTCGGCAGTGTCTGAAAGATTCGAGGTCATGGACAGGGTCTCTTTAGGGGAGACAGGACGGACATCTGTTGCCCGCGGATACAAAAGGAATGCTATTTTACTGGCTTGGCAGATACCGTGCATGAAATCCGGAGCTTTTTTTGAAATTCACCCATACCCTGAAATTCCAGATTGGTCTGGCCCTGCTGGCGCTCATCGCCCTGTTCAGCTTCTTTAGCCTGCACACCCTGAAGATCCTGGATGAGCAACGCACCCAGGGCGCCCTGCTGCGCCTTGCCGGGGAGCTGCAAGCCACGGCCCAGCACATGGCCATGCAGGCCATGAACTACGAGAAGAACACCCCCCAGGACTCCGCCGCCTATACCCGGGACTTGCGCCTCTACTACCAGGACCTGATGAACAATACCGCCCAGTTCGACGACATCTGCGAGGCCTTCTCCAGCGGTGACTTCCAGCGCCAGCTGGAAATGCATGAGCCCATGAACCCGGTACTCAGCGAAAACACCCTGAACGCCGCCTTCGAGCTGGAGCAGTACTGGAAGAAATTCCTGCTGGATCTTGACAAGGCCATGGGGCCGGACGACATGCCCCACCTGGCTGAGGCCGCCACCCTCATCGTGGACCGGAATCCCGAGCTGCTGGAAAAGACCCGCAACCTGCTCAAGGCCCTGGATGCCGATATCCAGCAACGCACTCGGGAAACCAACATCATCATCCGCGCCTCTTTCGTGGTAGCCCTGGTCATCGCCATCGGCATCATGTTCTGGTTCTACCAGCGGGTGCTGCGCCCCCTGGGTTCCGCGGTGGAAGGCTTTCGCCAGGTATCCGCGGGCAACTTCAGCTACCAGGTGCCCCTGAGGGCAGACAACGAAATCGGTTTTCTCGCCCAGTCCTTCAACCAGTTGTCCTCGCGCCTGGACAATCTGTTCAAGCTCACCACCCGGCTGCAGGAGGGCAGCGACCTGAACGAAACCCTGGAATTCGTTTCCCGGAGCTTCCCCGACTTGCTGCCCCTGGACTGGGTGGGGGTACTGTTCGTGTCCACGGACGGCAACATACAACTGGAGCGGGCCTATGCCGATGGCCAGCCGGAAGAACTTGGCATTCTGCGTTTCGCCCTGAAGAACACCCTGCTGGAAGAATGCCTGAACAGCGGCGAACCCCTGCACATCCCGGACATCCGGGAGACGGCTCTACAGAGCTCTTCCTACCGCTTTCTGCAGGTACTGGCTGAACGGGGGCGGAGGGACGCCATCTTCCTCCCGGTCACCTCCCGCAGTCCCATCCCGGGAGTGCTGGTATTCGCCACCCGCCAGGCCCACGCCTACCAGGCCGAGCACATGGAGCTGCTGGCCAACCTGGCCACGGTGATCACCCTGAGCTTCAGCCGTACCCTGAAGCTGGCGGAACACGCCCGCCTGGCGGCCATCGGCCAGTTCGTGTCCGACATCGCCCACGAGATCCGTACCCCCCTGGCCACGGTGAGCATGGCTCTGGACTACTTCGAGAACACGGAACTGCCGGAGGCTTCCCGCAAGCGACTGGATCTGGCGGAGCAGGAAATGGCGCGCATCAACCGCCTGCTGGAAGACATCCTGCTCTATGCCCGCCCCTTCACCCTGAATCCGCGGAAGACAGACCTCTGCCCCATCCTGCAGAAGGTGATCCACAGCCAGCAGCCCACCGCCCGGGAAAAACAACTGTCATTGATCCTTGATTGCCCGGCGCCCGCCCTGCCCCTGATGGCGGATGCCGACCGGCTGCAGCAGATCTTCATCAACCTGGCGAACAACGCCGTGGCCGCGGCAACCCCGGGCAGCGAAGTGCGGATCCACGTCATGCCAACAGACGATGACATTCTGCAGGTGGCGATCCGGAACGAGGGGGAAGTGATTCCTCCGGAGCACCTGGAGCACCTGTTCGAGCCTTTCTTCACCACCAAACCCAACGGCACCGGCCTGGGCCTGGCCATCACCCGGCGCCTGGTGCAGGCCCATGGGGGCTCCATCAGCGTTCAATCAAGCAAGAAGAAAGGCACCCGTTTCATCCTGCGCATTCCGCGCATGCTGTAACAATCCGCGGGCGCGGCATACAACACCGCTCCTAGGCAGCGGACTGCCGGGCCAGCTTGTCATCCAGCTCCGCCCGGGTGGGCCAGGCCTGGATGACGGCATTCACCAGGGTCGCCAGGGGAATGGCGAAGAACACACCCCAGAATCCCCAAAAACCACCGAATACAAGAATGGCCACGATGATAGCGATGGGATGCAGGCTGACCACCTCGGAGAACAGCAAGGGCACCAGCACATTGCCGTCCAGGGCCTGGATGATGAAATAGGCCAGGGCCAGCCACCCGAAATCCGCCGTCCAGCCCCACTGGAACCAGGCCACCATGAGCACCGGAAAGGTCACGACAGTAGCGCCGATATAGGGAATGATTACCGACAACCCCACCAGCACGGACAACAGCATGGCATATTGCAACCCCATGAAAGTGAAGGTGACAAAGCTGGCGGACCAGACGATGATGATTTCCCAGAACTTGCCGCGCACATAATTGGAAATCTGTCCATCCACTTCCCGCCATACGTGCAGGGCGATCTTCCTGTCCCGGGGCAGCATGCTGGCGAACCAGTTGAGAATCAGACGCTTGTCCTTGAGAAAGAAAAACACCAGCAGGGGCATGAGCACCAGATAGACCAGGATGGTAATCACCCCGACCACGGAAGACAGGGACCAGGACAACACGCGCTGGCCCATGTTGCCCATCTCGCTGCCAATGGTGCCGATAACTTCCTGCACCTGCTCCACGGTGATCAAATCCGGGTATTTCTCCGGCAGCATCATCAGCGTCTTCTGCCCTTCCGCCAGCATATTGGGCAATTGCTGCACCAACTGCGTGACCTGGCGCGACAACAGGGGCATGAGTCCAAAGAGGATGATGCCCAGAAAAATGAGAAACAGAATGAACACGATGATTACCGCCATCATGCGCGGCATGCCCAGTTTCTGCAAGGGCGCCACCAGACCTTCCAGCAGGTAGGCGATGACGATACTGGCCAGTACCGGCGCCAGCATGTCGCCCATGGTGACGATGATGATGAAACCCGCCAGCAGCAGGGAGAGCAGCACCACCAGCTGCGGGTCCGAGAAGGTGCGTTTTACCCATTGAACGATAAGCTGCATGGGCGCTCCCTAGGCGGAAAACTTCTGGAGGTAGATCTGGTAATGCTCGTCGAACAGGGCTTCCAGCTCATCGATGACCTCGGCGGCGGGCCGGCCCTGCAGCATGTGCGCCATCATCAGGGAAGTCGCCCGATCCAGCAGGGCATCCCGCTCTATCATGGGATAGGTTTCCGTGAGCCGGCGCATGGCGGCCACCACGGTTTCCTCTTCGGGCCTGGGAAGCTCTCGTGGGGACTGCGCCTCGGATGGTTCCCGTGGGTTGTTCCCTTCCTGCTGCTGCGCGAGAAATTCGGCAAAGGCCAGCAGGCTGGCCTTGCGGCCATCGTCCAGCACGCCATACAGGCGTAACAGGCGGCGTTGCTCCTTCGGCAGGTTCAGGGGCGTAGGCGCAAACAAGGTCAGCTTTCTTCCTTGCAGTAGCCGCGGGCGAACTCCAGCAGTTCATCCATGACGCGCACACGGAATTTCTGCTTCTGGTGAACAAATGAAAACGGCCGCTCCATGGGGGGGTCCAGCTCAACCGCCACCAGGGTGCCCAGCTTGAGCTCCTTGGCGATGGTGGCCTCGGACACGATGGAAATCCCCATGCCGGCCTCCACCGCGCCCTTCACGGCTTCGGGACTGCCCAGCTCCATGGCCACATTCAACCCTTCCTTGCAGCCCTCGGCATGACAGATGTATTCCTCGATGACCTCCCGGGTGCCCGATCCCTCTTCGCGGCAGATGAAGGGATATTCCAGCAATTCATCCAGGTGCACCACGTCATGGCTGGCCAGGGGATGGCCATTGGGCACGATAGCCACCAGGCGATCGTTGCGGCAGGTCTCCACCACCAGGTTCTTGTTGCCCACGGGGGCTTCCACCACGCCCAGGTCGATGACATTGTTTTCCACCATGGAGACGATGCCCTCGGTATTGGACACCTTGAGATGGATGACGACGTCCTGGTACCGCTTGCGGAAATCACCCAGCAGCGAGGGCAGCATGTATTCGGCAATGGTGGTGCTGGCGCCAATGGTGAGAGAACCGCTGATCTCCCCCGTCATTTCCTTGATCATGTTCTCCATCTCATTGTAGAGATCGAAGATTTTTTCCGCATAACCATATACAAGGTTACCGGCATCCGTGAGACTGATGCGGTTGTGTGTGCGGTCGAACAGGCGGGTGTTGAAATATTCTTCCAGTTGGCGAACCTGGAAAGTCACCGCCGGCTGGGTCATGTGCAGGGTTTCCGCCGCCTTGGTAAAGCTGAGCAGGCGTGCAACGGTGAAGAAAACCTGTAATCTTCTGTCTGCCATGTTACTGATTGCTCCGGGTTCCAGGTTTCACGGAAGTTGCCGCGAAACGGCGATTAAACGCTACGAATACCAGCGATAAATCCAGTTTATATTATAAACCGCTAAAGCATCAGCTTGCCACAAAAATGCGGGCAAGCATTTGCGTTTGGTCAAGAGCACTTCCCGCCGACACAGTCAAACCGGCGGAACAGCCCGATAAGACTGGCTTTTTGTCCGCATTTGGCATAGCCTTTAGGGCAATATGCCTCATGCCATGCTAACCATCATTTTACCCAGGGGGCATTCATGCACGAGTTCCAGCAAGGGAGACAACGCAACATGAACAAAACAGCCATTCGCAAGCCGTTGGGCCTGCTTATTGGCGGCTTGGTGGCCGCATCATCCTTCAGCGCCCATGCCGCCGGATTCGCCATTATCGAAAACAGCGCAAGCGGCATGGGCAATGCCTTTGCCGGTGCGGCAGCCGTGGCCGAAGATGCCTCTACCATATTCTTCAACCCGGCAGGCATGACCGAACTGCAGGGTTCCCAGATGGTAATGGCCGGCCACGTCATCGTTCCCAGCGCGGATTTCAGCAACCGCGGTTCCTACATCAACCCGGCCCTGACCGGCGGGGTTCCCGTGTCGGGCACGCTTTCCGGCAGTGACGATGACGGTGGCGAAACAGCCCTTGTTCCAAATTTCTATTTCTCTACCCAGCTCAGCGACCAGCTGTTTGCCGGCATAGGCGTAAATGCTCCCTTCGGACTTGCTACCAATTATGACAAGGACTGGGTAGGACGTTATCACGCCGTCCATTCCGAAATCAGCACCATCAACATCAACCCGAGCATCGCCTACAAGGTGAACGACAGGGTTTCCCTCGGCGGTGGCATCAGCGCCCAGTATATTCGCGCCACCCTGTCCAACAACGTGGATTTCGGCACCATCTGTTACGGGCTTGAGGCACAGATCCCGCAAATCCCCACGGGCAGTTGCGCCGCGGCCGGGATGATGCCCACGGCTTCCGACGGCTACGCCAAGGTGAAAGGATCCGACTGGGGTTTCGGCTTCAATCTCGGTGCTCTCATTCATCTGACGGACCGGACTCGGGTGGGCCTGGCCTATCGTTCCAACGTCAAGCAGAGCCTGGATGGCGATGCTGACTTCCGTGTACCCACGGGCTTTCAGGCCATCCTGGACATGGGCATACCCCTGTTCAGCGACACCGGCGCCACGGCGGACGTGAATCTTCCCGAATCCGCATCCATAAGCCTGTACCACGCTTTCAACGACCAGTGGGCCATCCTCGCCGATGCCACCTGGACACGCTGGAGCCGTTTCGATGAACTGGTCATCGATTATGACAACCCCGCACAACCCGATACCGTGCAACCCGAAAACTGGGACAACAACATGCGTTATTCCCTGGGCGCCACCTATCGTCCCAACAACAAGTGGGTGTTCCGTGCGGGTTGGGCCTATGATGAAACCCCCATCAGCAAGACCAGCGACCGTACACCGCGCATTCCCGGTAACGACCGTACCTGGGTTGCCGTGGGCCTGGGTTACCAGCTATCCGACAAGCTGGGCTTCGACATGGGCTATTCCCACCTGTTCATCGACGACACCGACCTGGATGCCCTGGACCACAGCACGGGACATCAGCTCATTGGTGTCTATGACTCCGACGTGGACATCTTCAGCGCCCAGTTGAACTACAAGTTCTGACAGCGCCAGTCCCCGTCATCTTCACTGCCGCAAAAGCCGCTGTCATAGCGGCTTTTGCGTATCCCATCCCGGTTCAAGAAACAACAACCGCCCCATAAAAGACACACAAAAAAGCCGCCTTTCGGCGGCTTTTTATTATATGTATCAATGAGGTCGGGTAGCAGGGAGGCATTGCTGCCTCCCCGCCCCCTGAGAACCGTACGTGCGAATTTCTCCGCATACGGCTCAAGCCTCTGCTAAGCCCCTACCCTGTAGGAGCCAGCAACTTCACGTCGAGGTTCCGGCTGTGAACCTGCTTGTGGCAGTTGGGGTGTAACAGGGCCAGATTGCTCTGGTTGTCACTTCCCCCTTCCGTCCTGGGTACGAGGTGGTGAATCTCCCACCTTCGTGCCCATTCCAGTCGGTCCCGGCAGACCGGGCAATGCCCTTCCTGCCGTTCCCACAGGCGCAGTTCCTTCAGCCGTCCCCTCAGGGAGCGTGTCATTTGCTCCTGCCACCGGGCCTCGAAATACGGCTCCCATTCCGGGTCGTACGGGTTGGCGTCGCTCTTGATCTTCTTGTGCCGCTCGATTTTCACTCGCGCGGCGATCATCAGCTCCACCGTCTGAATGTTGCCTTCCTCATCCCTTTCGGGGAGGTCGGCCACGAACATCCAGTCCCGATTTCCGACAGTTCGCCAGTACCGCTTGGCGATCCATCTTTTGCCCTTCTTGTTGTGCCGTCTTCTGGCCCATTGCCATAGCGCCTTCCAGATTTGCCAATCCACGTAACTGAACACCTCCTTGGCCACCACCGAGCGGTGGTAGTTGCACCAGCCCCGGATCACGGGGTTGAGGTGTCCAATTAGCGACGCCTGGGTTGCCCCCGGCCGGGATTTGATGATTTTCCGGACCTTGGTCAGGAAGGCCTTGGTGTTTGCCTTTGACGGCTTCACCAGTACCTTTTGCTGACCTTGCCGCCAGTACCGGCGGAAGTTCCAACCCAGAAAATCGAACCCCGTTTCGATATGGGTGATGAGCGTCTTCTCCGGCGAGAGGACAAGTCCTCGTTTCGCCATGAAGCGCTCCACCATTGGCTTGACCTCATTTTCCAGCAGTGCTTTCGAGGTGCCGGTGATGATGAAGTCATCCGCATACCGTACCAAGGAAACCTTGTTCCTGGCCCGTCGGCGGGATTTGAGGGCACCGAAGTGCTCGATCAATTCCGCTTCCAGCCCGTCCAAGGCCATGTTGGCCAGCGCGGGCGAGATAATCCCCCCTTGGGGAGTACCTGCCCGGGTTTCATGAAACCGGTTCTGTTCCATGTAGCCCGCCTTGAGCCATTTCCGCAGGATTTGTTTATCCATTGGAATATGCTCCAGCAACCACTCGTGGCTGATGTGGTCGAAGCATCCCTTGATGTCGCCCTCCAGCACCCATTGCGGCGAGGTCTTGCGATTGAGCAGCCCGTGGGCTTTTCGCATCGCGTCCTGTGCCGCTCTGTGAGGACGAAAGCCGTAGCTGTTGGGGTCGCCCGTGGTTTCCGAGACGGGTTCGAGCGCCAGCAGGTAGAGTGCCTGCATGGCTCTGTCCACCATCGTCGGTATCCCCAGGGGACGCCGTTTGCCGTTGGCTTTCGGGATATAGATTCTCCGCAGCGGTTTTGGCCGGTAGCCTCTGCGCTGTAGTCGGAAAATCGCGCTCCACTTGTCCTCGGGGGTGGACCAGGTTTCGCCATCGACCCCTGGTGTTTTCCGTCCCCGATTCTCCGTCACTCGCCGTACCGCCAGCGCCCTGGCGGCGAACGAGCGGGTCAGCAGCCGTTGCAGGGTTTTCACCTTGCGCCAGTTGCCGGCCTTTGCTGCCTTTGCGATACGTACCTGCAAGCCCCGCACGGTTTGGTGCAGCTTCGGCCACGAAATGTCGTGCCAGTGCTGCCATTCTCCGTGGGAGAATGCAGGCTCAATCGCGCAGCGTTCGCTTTGCGTTTTCTTGCTCATCTTGCTATCCTCCAGTTGCATTATGAATGCCCTGTTGGAAGCAAATGCCCCCCTTGCGGGAGGTTGCTCCCGCAAGGGCGGTTCATGAAAACCGGATTGGCTTGCGCCTTTCCGGTTTTCTTTTCAGGGTTCTACAGGTCTTCTCGCAATGAGAGACCAGACGGAAGTGGGCACCCTTTCGGGTGGGGTGGTGCCACCCCTATCCGATCCGTTACAGACCGGCATTCGCTTTTTCCGTCCTCCCCTACCCGCACATCTATCGCCTTCCCTTGCGGGTCGGTTTCCTTCCTGCCGAGGCAGTCTGGAGATGTACGGGCTTACCGTGTTGCATCGTTGTGACACGAATGGGTTAGGCTCCACCTCTCCCCCGGCGACTTGCACGGCAACGCAGACCCAATGTAAAGAGGTCTGACCAGTCGCGTCCCGACCTTATCCAGTGACTTCGGTCGGTTTCATGTTGTCGAGGTTTATCAGTGATTCACTTACGTTAGCCATACCATTCAGCCTAGCCCCTCATCCGCCTGTCACTGGCAGAATCCACGCCTTGCCCTCGCGGGAAAAGCGCACCCTTTCGGGGGGTACATTGTCAGGCCGCTCCACACGAAACCGTTACCGGTAACGCGCTGGCCCTGGGCTACTGCTGGTTGCACAGCAGGTCTTCTACCTGTTCCCAACCCAAGGAACAGGCCAGACAATCACAACGACACCTTATAGGGCGTCGTGCCAATTTTCGCCAAGCGAATTGTGCCGACACGTGGGTTAGACGTGTGGGTTGGGGGTATTGCGATGCGCCCATTACGGGCATAGATCAGCAACACCGAAACCCTCGGCACCGAGTTTTCCATGTGTTGCTCTTGGGTCTGACCAGGACGCTTGGTGGGCACCTACGGGGGGTCAGTTCCGTGGTGGTCGGCGCAGGGACGGAACCGGAGTTCCGTCCCTCGACGACTTTATCAATAACTCACAGGGATTTCATAAGTTATTGATTTCTTGCCGGTATTTTATAAAGCGGAGACCGGTTTCCGCAAGCGAGACGCCCTTCACGTCGCACTTACATATACATGCAGATATCCGCGTCGCCCGCGAACTCAAAGAAACGCGCCGCACCTGCCAGCTCAATGCCATCAATGAAATCCGAAGGTTCCATATCAAACAGTTCCACGGTCATGTTACAGGCAATGAAACGCACTTCCGCTTCCTGACAGAGTTCCCGCAGTTCTTCCAGGCTTGCTACACCCTTTGCCTTCATCTGCTTCTTCATCATGGAAGTCATCATGGCTTCCATACCGGGCAGCGCGGTAACCAGCACAGGCATCCACTTTTCCATGCCGCCAGGCATGGGCATACCCGGGTTACCCAGGGGAGTAACACGCAGGTGATCAAGGTCCTTTTTCAACAGCTGCAGGCCGTAGAAGGTAAAGAATATCTCTACTTCATAACCCAGTGCCGCGGCAGTGGAGCCAAGAATAAAGGGAGGATAACCCCAGTCCAGGGTACCCTTGGTGGCGATGATCGCCAGCTTTTTCTGTTCCATTCGTCTTCTCCCCTGCGCTCGAACGCAGTATCAGATATCAGACAGCCGAATCAGGCCTTCTTGATCAGGAAATGGAACTTGCCGCCTTCTTCCTTGGACTCCAGCAACTCATTGCCGGTCTGCTTGGAAAAGGCTTCGAAGTCTTTCACGGAACCGGGGTCGGTGGCAATGATATGCAGTACCTTGCCGGAATCCAGCGCCGCCAGCGCCTTCTTTGCACGCAGGATGGGCAGAGGACAGTTCAGGCCACTTGCATCGAGTTCTTCATCAAAATCAGCCATGGGATTTCTCCAGTGTTTGTGGGTTAAATAACAGTGCTTCCTTATATTCTAACTCTTGGCGAAAGGCAAGCACCAGATGGAAATTTTCATGCGGGCGCGGCGATTTCATAGCCATGGCGCGCCCAGTCAATGATGCCGCCGCGCAGATTGACGGCATTGTCCAATCCTTGCTGCGCGAGAAAGGCGCAGGCATGGTAAGACCGAGCACCGCTGCGGCAATACAGGATCACATCCTTGTCCCTGGGAAGATCCTGCAGCTTCAGCGGAATAAGATGCATGGGCAGATGCTCCGATCCGGGCAGAACACCCTGGCGCACCTCCGCATCACTGCGAATATCCAGCAAAACAACATCCTCGCCCGCATCCAGACGCTTTTTCAGCTCGGATACGTCGATCTCTTTGACTTGCATTCAAACCTCGATATCGGGTCAATGGCAAACTGAATCAATGTAGTATATTATAATATCCTCATATAATCAATGTATGTGTAGCATAAACGCCGGTAATGGCGAGGTTTTTATATTGAAAAACAAGCGCTTATGCTATGCTCACCATCCATCCGCCACTTGTAAACGGTAACCAAGCAATGGATTTTCTTCCCATTTTCCTGAATGTCAGATCCCGGCCCTGCGCCGTCATCGGCGGTGGCGACGTTGCCGCACGCAAGTGCCGCCTGCTGCGCGATGCCGGCGCCGAGGTACATATCATCGCCCCCGACCTGTGCCAGGAACTGAAGGGACAGGCCGCGGATGGACAGATCATTCACCATGAGCGCGAATATTCCGATTCCGGATTCCAGGATTTTGTCCTGGTGATTGCCGCTACTGATGATCCCGCGGTAAACAAACATATTGCCGAAACGGCCCGGCAACAGAACATCCCGGTTAACGTGGTGGACGACCCGGATGCCGGCAGCTTCATCATGCCCTCGGTCATCGACCGTTCCCCGGTGGTGGCCGCCGTATCCACGGGAGGCGCTTCACCCGTACTGGCCCGCCTGATCCGCGCCCGCCTGGAATCCCTGATTCCCGCCGGATACGGACGCCTGGGAGAGCTTACCGCCCGCTACCGCGAGCGGGTGAAGGCCGCCTTGTCCAGCACCGACGACCGGCGGCGGTTCTGGGATCGCATTCTCCAGGGCAGCGTGGCCGAACGCGTGTTCTCCGGCCACATGGAAGAAGCCGAGGCGGTGCTGGAGAAGGAGCTGGAGAGTTTCTCTCCCAGCCGGGGCATGGGCGAAGTCTATCTCGTGGGCGGCGGTCCCGGCGACCCGGATCTGCTCACTTTCCGTGCCCTGCGCCTCATGCAGCAGGCGGACGTGGTGGTCTACGACCGTCTGGTAGCCAAGCCCGTGCTGGAGATGGTGCGCCGGGAAGCCGAACGCATCTACGTGGGCAAGGAAAGGGATCGCCACGCCATGCGCCAGGAAGAGATCAACGAACTGCTGGCGAAGCTGGCCAAGGAGGGCAAGCGGGTAGTGCGCCTGAAAGGCGGCGACCCCTTCATCTTCGGCCGTGGCGGAGAGGAGATAGACACCCTGGCGGAACAGGGCGTGCCTTTCCAGGTGATCCCCGGCATCACCGCGGCATCCGGATGCGCCACCTACTCCGGTATCCCCCTGACTCACAGGGACTACGCCCAGTCCGTGACTTTCGTCACCGGCCACCTGAAGGACGGGAGCATGAATCTCAACTGGCACCAGTTGGCCCAACCCCACCAGACCATCGTGTTCTACATGGGTCTCATGGGTTTGCCGGTAATCATCGAGAAACTGGTGGAACATGGCGTATCCCCGCAGATGCCCATTGCCCTGGTGCAACAAGGCACCACCCACCTGCAGCGGGTGTTCACCGGCACCCTGGACAGCATCCTGGAAGTGGTGGAAAGGGAAAAACCCAAACCTCCCACCCTGATCATCGTGGGGGAAGTGGTGAAACTGCACGAAAAGCTTTCCTGGTATCGCGGTGAGCGCCAGGCCCGCCAAGGCGCCACCTCACCCGTGGAGCCCGGCACCGAGCTTTAACCTGAAGGAAACCCACCCTCCAGCCGATCAGTCGCGGCGGGGCGCCGCTGCTCCTTTGAACCGGAAACGG
>CAZWRE010000050.1:0-5707 GCA_964636335.1 uncultured Sedimenticola sp.
CCTGGAAGGGTTTCTGCCGGAGGAGAATATCCTGCCCGAGGTGGCCCTGGGCATTTACGACTGGGCCATCATCCATGACCTGCGGACGGGTGACACCTGGCTGGCCGGTGATGAACAGGCAATGCCCGCGGACATGGGAGACCGCCTGCGCCGGGCTTCCGGCGCGGCCCTGCCCCCGGCTTTTCAGGCATCGACGTCACAGGTCCGCCGCCATGTTTCCGCCGGCGACTACGCAAGAGCCTTTCGGCGCATCCAGCATTACCTGCGCGAGGGCGATTGTTACCAGGTGAACTATGCCCAGCCGTTTTCCCTGCCTTTCGATGGTGACGTGCTTGCCCTGTATCTCGCCATGCGGGAGCAGAACCCGGCGCCCTATGGCGCCCTCATGGAGCTGCCTTTCGTTGACGTTCTCAGCCTGTCGCCGGAACAGTTCCTGCGCGTGAACAATGGCGTGGTCAGTACTCGCCCCATCAAGGGCACGCGGCCCAGGGACAGCGATCCCGCCAGGGATGGAGATCTGGCCAGGCAACTGCTGGCCAGCGAAAAGGACAGGGCGGAGAACCTGATGATCGTGGATCTGCTGCGTAACGATCTCGGCCGGGTCTGCGAGCCGGGCAGCATTCGGGTGCCGGAGCTGTTCAGGGTGGAAAGCTACCCCACGGTGCATCATCTGGTGAGCACCATCACCGGACGGCTCGCGCAAGGCATGGATGCCCTGGATCTGCTCGGGGCCTGCTTTCCCGGCGGCTCCATTACCGGGGCGCCCAAACACCGGGCCATGGAGATCATCCAGGAGCTGGAAGGCCGGCCGCGGGAGATCTACTGCGGCAGCCTGGGCTGGATTGGTTATGATGGCAACATGGATACCAGTATCGCAATCCGCACCCTGCAGATTCGCAACGGTGTGGCCAGCTACCAGGCTGGAGGTGGTATTGTGGCTGATTCCCGCCTGGACCAGGAATACCAGGAAAGCCTGGACAAGGCGGCGGCCTTTTTCCGGATCTTTGATTCCATATCGGGAGAGAACGGGACATGAACAGGCAGAAACCGGACTGGAAGGAACTTCTTTCCGTTTACGGCCCCCTGGTGCTGCTGGTGCTTGCGGGCTTCGTGCTGGCCTTTCAGTACATCAAGCCCGCGCCGCCGGATCATATCGTCATGGCCAGTGGGGAAGAGGGAGGCGCCTACCACGAGTTTGCCTTGCGTTACCAGGCACTGCTCCGGGCCGAGGGCATCAGCCTGGAGATCCTGACCACCCACGGATCCGTGGACAACCTGCGGCTGTTGTCGGAAGGCAAGGTGGATCTGGCTTTCGTGCAGGGTGGGGTTGCACCGCCGGGGAGGCCCGGAATGCAGTTGGAGAGCCTGGGCAGCCTGTACCTTGAACCCCTGTGGGTATTTCAGCGCAAGGGCTTGGGTATCCAGCGGCTCACCGACCTGAAGGGGCGGCGGCTGGCCATTGGTCCCGAAGGTTCGGGCACCCGGGCGCTGGTGGAACTGTTGCTGGCAGAGAATGATCTGCCGGCGGTCGGGGCGCAATTCCTTTCCATGGATTCCGGGGAAACCGCCAGGCGCCTGCTCGATGGAAGTATCGACGTGGCTTTTTTCGTTGCCTCTCCGGAAAGCGATCTGGTGGCCTCCCTCCTCCACGATTCCAGAGTGGAGCTGGTGAGCATACAGCGGGCAGCGGCCTACGCGCGCCGCCACCCTTTCCTGCGGGAACTCACCCTGCCCGAAGGTGCGGAAGATCTGGCGACGAACATTCCGCCCCGTGACGTTCGCCTGCTGGCCACGACCTCGGAACTGGTGGGCAAGAAGGATCTGCACCCGGCCATCGTCTCCCTGATGATGCAGGTCATCGACAGGGTTCATGGCGGCGCTGACTGGTTCAGTGGAGAAGGGGATTTTCCCAGTCCCCGGCACACCAGTTTTCCGGTCGCCGAGGAAGCCGAACGCTATTTCCGCAATGGCCCTCCCTTCCTTCAGCGCTACCTGCCTTTCTGGGCGGCGTCCCTGCTGGATCGAACCAAGATCATGATCCTGCCCCTGCTGGGCCTGCTGCTGCCCCTGTTCAAGATCGTGCCCCCCCTGTATCGCTGGCGCATGCGGGCGCGTATCTACCGCTGGTACGAGGAACTGCAGGAAGTGGACAGGAGGGTGCTCACGGCTTCCGTGGATGAGAAGTCCGCCTACCTGGACAAACTGAACGAGCTGGAAAGAGAGGTGCGGGATGTCGTGGTGCCCCTGTCATTCGCCTACCAGCTCTATCACCTGCGCCTGCACATCGACTTTGTGCGGGGAAAACTCCGGGAATCGTCCCGGTCATGAAGCTATCCAGCAACAAGACCCGTATCGTCGCCACCATAGGTCCGGCGTCGGATACGCCGGAGACCATGGATGCCCTGCTGCGGGCCGGAATGAACGTGGCCCGCCTGAATTTTTCCCATGGCGATTTCGATACCCATGGACGCATTATCCGTCTGCTGCGTGAAGCGGCGGAACGTACTGGCAGGCGCCTGGCCATCATGGCCGACCTGCCGGGCCCGAAGATACGTATCGGGGAAATGCGCGAAGCCGTGCAGTTGGCCAGGGGAGACCGGATCACCCTGACCACGGAGGAAATTTCCGGTGATGGCCGAAGGGTTTCCGTGACCCTGAAGGAGCTGCCCGCCATCGTGAAGCCGGGTACCCGGCTGTTTCTCAATGACGGCCTCATTTCCCTGGAAGTCATCCGCGTGGAAGGCGTGGAAGTGTTGTGTGAGGTGAGGGCAGGTGGTGAACTGTCCTCGCGCAAGGGCCTGAACCTGCCGGGCGTGGACCTGGGCTTCAGCGCCTTCACCCCTCGTGACCGGGAATGCCTGGAGTTCGCCCTGGCGCGGGGCGTGGATGCCGTCAGCCAGTCCTTCGTCGCCCGCGCATCGGACATAGATGATCTGCGCGCGGCCATGGAGGAACTGGGAGGCAGGGCCTTTGTCGTGGCCAAGATAGAGCGCAAGGGGGCGTTGGATGCCCTGGATGAAATCCTTGACGCCGCTGACGGCATCATGATCGCCCGGGGAGACCTGGGTGTGGAGATTCCCATCTCCACCATCGCCCTGGTGCAGAAGGAACTGATGCGCAAGGCCATTTCCCTGGGCAAGCCGGTGATCACCGCCACCCAGATGCTCGAATCCATGATTCACAACCGCCTGCCCACCCGGGCGGAAGCCACGGATGTAGCCAACGCCATCATCGACGGCACGGACGCCATCATGCTGTCCGGAGAATCCGCGATAGGGCGATACCCGGTGGAAGCCGTGGCCATGCTGGCCCGTATTGCCGAGGACACCGAAGCCGCCACCCCCGCGCCTTCGCCGGAGGAAAGAAGCGCCCTGTTCGATGAACAGGATGCCGTGGATCTGATCGCCGAATGCGTGCAGCAGGTGGTGTTTGCCATGGAGAATCCGCAGGTGGTGGTGCCCACCCGCTCGGGAGCCACGGCGAGAAACATTGCCCGCTACCGCCTGCCGGTATGGATTACCGCCTTCAGCAGCGATCATGCCACCTGCCAGAGCCTGCAGTTCACCCGGGGTGTGCACCCCGTGCTGGTGGAACGGGAATATGAAGACTGGACGCCTTTTTGCCGTGCCTGGCTGCGGGAACAGGGTTACCGCTCCGGTGCCGCGGTACTTACCCAGGGGCCGTCGCCGGAACACCCGGAAGCAAGCTACCGCATGGAGATTGCCGCCCTGAGCTGACGGGTATCCCCGGAAGACGACGGGGCAGGCATCGGCATCGACCCGGATGGTTTGGATGGACATGGAGGTTCTGGCGGTCTGGAAGAAAGATCAGTATCTATCAGCGGCCTCTGGTATACTGCCGCCTTCTCGGACGCCTTTCCGGTTGGCGTCCATGCGATTCTTGCAATCGCCCGGAAATTCTTGAGCAATTCCTTGCTTTGAAAGAACCCCTTATCCAGCCCGAACCGGCTCCTGCTGCATGGCAGAGAGGGCAAGACTGGAAAACTGAATCCTATGTCATTCGAATCCCTCGGCCTGAGAGCCGAACTCCTGCGCGCCGTGAGCGACCAGGGCTATACCCAACCCACCCCCATCCAGAAAAAGGCCATTCCCGTCATCCTCCAGGGAAAAGATGTCATGGCCGGTGCCCAGACCGGCACCGGCAAGACGGCGGGCTTTACCCTGCCGCTGCTCCAGCGCCTGAGTGAAAGCGAGCTACCGAAAGGAGAACGCCCGGTGCGCGCCCTGGTGCTCACCCCAACCCGCGAGCTGGCCGCCCAGGTGGGCGAGAGCGTGGAGACCTACGGTCGCCACCTGAATCTGCGTTCCGCCGTGGTGTTCGGTGGCGTGAAGATCAATCCCCAGATCGACAAGCTGCGCCGGGGCGTGGACGTGCTGGTGGCCACTCCCGGCCGCCTGCTGGATCACGTGAGTCAGAAAACCGTGGATCTTTCCAACGTGGAAACCCTGGTGCTGGACGAAGCCGACCGCATGCTGGACATGGGCTTCATCCATGATATCCGCAAGGTGCTGGCTTTGCTGCCGGACAACAGCCAGCGCCAGAACCTGCTGTTCTCGGCCACCTTCTCCCGGGAGATCAAGGAGCTGGCCCACCGCCTGCTCAACCGGCCCGAGCTCATCGAGGTGGCCCAGCGCAATACCACGGCGGAGCGCATCGAGCAGGTGGTGCATCCCGTGGACAAGCGCCGCAAGCGCGAACTCCTCAGTCACATGATCGGGTCGCGCAACTGGCGCCAGGTTCTGGTATTCACCCGCACCAAGCACGGCGCCAACCGCCTGGCCCAGCAGCTGGAGAAGGACGGCCTCACCGCCGCGGCCATTCACGGCAACAAGAGCCAGGGCGCCCGCACCCGGGCCCTGGCGGGCTTCAAGAAAGGTGACGTACGGGTGCTGGTGGCCACGGATATCGCCGCCCGGGGCCTGGAC
Source organism: uncultured Sedimenticola sp. (assembly GCA_964636335.1). Classification (GTDB taxonomy): domain Bacteria; phylum Pseudomonadota; class Gammaproteobacteria; order Chromatiales; family Chromatiaceae; genus Thiolapillus. Next base: position 4,947 of record CAZWRE010000050.1, read on the forward strand.
ATCGACCAGTTGCCCCATGTGGTGAATTTCGAGCTGCCCAATGTGCCCGAAGACTACGTACACCGCATCGGCCGCACCGGCCGCGCCGGAAACGAGGGTGAAGCCGTTTCCCTGGTCTGCGTGGACGAGCACAAGCTGCTCAGGGATATCGAGCGCCTGCTGAAGAAGCCCATTCCCAGCGTGGTGCTGGAAGGTTACGAGCCGGATCCCTCCATCAAGGCCGAGCCCATACAGAATGGTCGTGGCAACAGGGGTGGGCGTTCCGCCAGGCCCGGGCGTGGCGCCGGCAAGGGCCCTCGTGGCCAGAAGCGTGGCGCTGCGCCGGGTGGCAGAGGTCGTGGCAACCGGCAACGGTCTGCCCGGGCCTGATTCACCTGCGTCGTGAATGGCATGGAGGCGTCCGCCTTTGGTGGGTTTCGTTCCTCAACCCACCCTACGGAATGTTCGGGGCTGTAGCGAGTAGGGTGCAATGAGCTCCGCGAATTGCACCAGGGTCCGAAGCTGTGTCTGCCATGGTGTGTTTCTCAAGTTCAACGCACCCTGCAACGCCACTCCTGCAGGCGTCGTAATTGTCGTAAGAGATGGTATCGCGGGTTGAGCAAAGGCCTGTAAACCATGACCGATATGGGCAGGTTTGTTGGGCACGCTGTACTTTGCCCAACCTACGATTCCGGCATCACTGGAAAATTCTTCCCCGCAGGCGATAGCCGCCCAGCATCAGCAGCAGGCCTCCCAGGGCGCCCAGGAGCCAGGGGGAAAGC
>CAZWRE010000051.1:0-10720 GCA_964636335.1 uncultured Sedimenticola sp.
TGGGGGCGGAGATCGGCATCTCCACCGACAAGTTCCACGCCCGCGGCCCGGTGGGTCTGGAAGGCTTGACCTCGGTGAAGTTCATTGTGCTGGGCGACGGTCACGTGCGCGAATGATCGGCATCTTCGGCGGCACCTTCGACCCGGTTCACAATGGTCATCTGCGCACCGCCCTGGATGTGTTCGAGGCCCTGGGCCTGGAGGAGCTGCGCCTGGTTCCCCTGGGCCGGGCGGTACACCGGGAGCAGCCCCTGACTCCGCCGGAACGACGCCTGGCCCTGCTGCGCGCCGCCATTGAACATCAGCCCGGTTTCCTGGTGGACGAACGGGAGCTGCGCCGGGACCGTCCCTCCTACACCGTGCATACCCTGGAATCCCTGCGTGATGAGCTGGGCCTGGAACGCCCCCTGTGCCTGCTCCTGGGCCGTGACGCCTTCAATGCTTTTCATACCTGGCACCAGCCGGAACGCATCCTGGAGCTGGCCCATCTGGTGGTCATGGACAGGCCCGGCCATGGCTTGCCGGACGAGCCTGAACTGCGGGCTCTAATGGAAGACCGCGTGGCGCGGGACGGCGCCGAGCTGAAGGAGCGGGCAGGGGGCCTCATCTGGTTTCAGCCCGTGACCCGGCTGGACATTTCTTCCAGCGACATCCGCCAGCGCCTGGCTCAGGGCAGAAGCATCCGCTGGCTGGTGCCGGAACCCGTACTTGCCCTGTTGCAGCGGAAAGAGGACTGAAGGTGACTGCCTCCCTCGCCGGCCAGGCCCGGATCTCGTTGGGGCCGCGGCAGGGCGGGATGCCCTGGCCCTGGTTGGCGCGCCGGGGAGACAAAGCAGGGAAACCGTTGTTTTTCGAGTTATCATGGCGGCATGAATGTGAAAATCCTGTCCTTCATTCCGCTATTCATCACCTTGCCCGGGTGGGCTGAAGAAGATCCCGCCCTGGAAGCCATACAGGAATACCTGGATTTTGCCGAGTACGCCGACGGCGCCATCACCCCGGAGCAACTGGCCTCCATAGACAACAGCAACATCCTGTTCGTGGACGTGCGCGACACCGAGCGTTACCAGGCGGGGCATATTCCCGGCGCCATGAACATCGAGTGGCGCCAGATCCTCGAACGCAGGGACGAGATTCCCGGGGACCGCCCGGTGGTGCTCTATTGCGATACCGGCCTGGCCTCATCCCGCAGTTACCTCATCCTGCGCCTGGCGGGGCGGGAGAACCTGAAGGTGCTGCGCGGAGGCTATCTCATGTGGAAGGAAAGGCAGAAGCCGCGCTGATTCCGCTTTGCTTCCAGCGGGAGTACACTGGCGGACAGTAGCCGACACCAAACCCTTGATGATTCGTTTGCGGGATTTGGTGCAATTCGCTGGGGCTCATTGCGCCCCATGCCGGCAGGTACGGCATTCGTCGCTTTTACCACCGTGGTTTGATCGGGATGGGACATGAAACGTCGAGGTTACAAGATCGTTCTGATGCTGCTGATCGCCGCGGTTGCGGCGGGTGGCTTTCTGGCCTGGCTGCAGCGTCCGAAGCCCGTGACCGTGAAGCTGGTGTCCGTGGAGAAGGGCCTGGTGCGGGAAACCGTGGCCAATACCCGGGCCGGCACGGTCAAGGCCTGCCGCCGCTCGGGCCTGTCGCCCTCCATTGGCGGGCAGATCGTGCGCATGCCGGTGAAGGAAGGCGACCGGGTGAAGCAGGGCCAGGTGTTGCTGGAGTTCTGGAACGACGATTTGGCCGCCAAGCTGCTGCTGGCCCAACGCCAGGTGAAGGCGGCGGAAGCAAAGGCCAACCAGTCCTGCATCGTGGCGGAGAACGCCGCCCGGGAAGCCCGTCGCCTGCAGGCGCTGCGGCGCCAGCGTCTGGCCTCCGAAGAAGCCACAGACAAGGCGGTGAGCGAATCCCGCGCCGCCCAGGCCGCCTGTGAGGCGGCGCGCACCAACGTGGAGGTGAGCCAGGCCCAGGTGAAGGTGGCCGAGGCGGCACTGGCGCGCACCCGGCTGGTGGCGCCCTTCGATGGCATCGCCGCCCAGGTGAACGGCGAAATCGGGGAGTTCGTCACCCCGTCGCCCATTGGTGTGCCCACGCCGCCGGCTGTGGATCTCATCGACACCGGCTGCATCTATATCTCCGCGCCCATGGACGAGGTGGATGCCGCGCGCATTCGCGTGGGCCAGCCTGCGCGCATCTCCCTGGACGCCTTCGGCGACCGGGTGTTCCAGGGGAAGGTGAAGCGTATCGCCCCCTATGTACTGGACCGGGAGAAACAGGCGCGCACCGTGGACGTGGAAGCGGACTTCCTCGATGCCGAAGTCACGCGCGACATGCTGCCCGGCTACAGCGCCGACATCGAGATCATCCTGGACGAAAAGGCCGATGTCCTGCGCATTCCCACGGAAGCCATCCTTGAAGGGAACAAGGTGCTGGTTCCCGATGCGGACAACATCCTGCGGGAACGGATCATAGAAACCGGGCTGAGCAACTGGCGGTACAGCCAGGTCGTCTCCGGCCTGGCCGAAGGCGAGGAGCTGGTGCTGTCCGTGGATCGTGACGGGGTGGAGGCGGGGGCCCTGATTCGCCCGGAGCCCGGCGGGCCCTGACCAATGTCCGTCATCAGCCTGCGCAATGTGCATCGGCATTTCCAGGTGGGCGACCAGGTGGTGCGGGCCCTGGATGACGTGAGCCTGGAAGTGGCGGCGGGAGACTACCTGTCCATCATGGGGCCGTCCGGCTCCGGCAAGTCCACCCTGCTCAATCTCATCGGCCTGCTGGATCGGGCCACGGCCGGGCGTTACTTCCTCGACGGCGAGGATGTCACCGGCCTGAACGACGCCCGCCTGGCGGCTACTCGCAACCGCACTATCGGCTTCGTATTCCAGGCCTTTCACCTGGTGCCGCGCCTCACGGCGGCGGAGAACGTGGAGCTGCCCCTGATGCTGGCGGGCCTGCCCGTGGCCCAGCGCCACGAGCGGGTGCGGCGGGCCCTTGCGGCCCTGGACCTGGAGGATCGCGCCCATCACAAGCCGGATCAGCTCTCCGGCGGCCAGCGCCAGCGGGTGGCCATTGCCCGGGCCACCATCATGGAGCCCCGGGTACTGCTGGCGGATGAGCCCACGGGCAACCTGGACCAGAAGTCCGGCGCCGACGTGGTGCGGGTGCTGGAAGACCTGAACGCCCGCGGCATTACCCTCATCGTGGTCACTCACGACGCCCGCCTGGGGCGGCGCGCCCGGCGCCAGCTGCACATGCTGGACGGGCGCATTCACGCGGAACATGGGCAGGGCGGCTGACATACTGCACTTTGCCTGGGGCGCCCTGCGGGGCTATCCCCTGCGCACGGTGCTCATGCTCTGCGCCATGGCCATAGGCGTGGCGGCGGTGGTGGTGCTCACGGCCCTGGGAGAGGGGGCGCGAACCTACGTGAAGGGCGAGTTTGCTTCCCTGGGCACCAATCTGCTCATCGTCATTCCCGGGCGTTCGGAAACCGCGGGTCTCAGCCCCTCCACACTCATGGGAGAAACCCCCCGTGCACTGACCCTGGATGACGCCTGGGCCCTGACCCGCGGTCGGCGGGTGCGCCGGGTGTCGCCCCTGAACATCGGCTCGGCGGAAGTCAGCCGCAAGGGGCGGGTGCGGGACACGGTGATCATGGGCTCCACCCACGAGCTGCTGAGGATTCGCCACTGGGAGATGGCCCAGGGCAAGTTCCTGCCCGTCATGCGCTGGAACCATGCCCAGCCCGTGGTGGTGATCGGCAGCCACGTGCGTGAGGAACTGTTCGGCAGTGAACCGGCCCTGGGCCAGTGGCTGCGCATCGGCGACCGGCGCTTCCGGGTCATCGGCATCTTGGGCTCGGAAGGGCGGTCCATCGGCGTGGATGTGCAGGATGTGGCCGTCATTCCCGTGGCCTCGGCCCAGCAGTTGTTCAACACCGAATCCCTGTTCCGCGTCCTGGTGGAGGCCCGCAGCCGTGCCGCCATCCCGGCAGTGAAGCGCTTTGTCATCGACACCCTGCAGGCTCGCCACCAGGGGGTGAAGGATGTCACCGTCATCACCCAGGACGCGGTGCTGGCCACCTTCGACAGGATTCTCGGGGCTCTCACCTATTCCGTGGGGGGTATCGCCGCCATCAGCCTCATGGTCGCGGGCATACTCATCATGAACGTGATGCTGGTGGCGGTATCCCAGCGTACCAGCGAGATCGGCCTGCTCAAGGCTTTGGGGGCCAACCGCCGTCAGATCCTGGTCATCTTCGTGGGCGAGGCCCTGCTGCTTTCCGCCATGGGGGCCGCCGTCGGCCTGCTGCTGGGTGAGATGGGCACCTTGGCCCTGCGCCAGGCCTTTCCCGTGCTGCCCGCCTACACGCCGCCCTGGGCGGTGCTTGCGGCCCTGGGAGTGGCCCTGGGCATGGGGGCCTTGTTCAGCCTGCTGCCCGCCCGGCGGGCGGCGGCCATGGATCCGGTCATGGCCCTGTCGGGAGGACGCTGATGCAGCCGCGGGACTTTCTCAAGCTGACCATGGGTTCCCTGGGGGCGCACCGGCTGCGCAGCTTTCTCACCGTGCTGGGTATTGCCGTGGGCATTGCCGCGGTGATCCTGCTTACGTCCATCGGTGAGGGAATACACCGTTTCGTGCTCCAGGAGTTCACCCAGTTCGGCACCACCCTGGTAGCCATCAACCCCGGCAAGGCCACCACGGCGGGCACCAGCATGGGCGTGTTCGGTACCGAGCGGCCCCTGAGCCTGGGGGATGCCGAGGCCCTGGAACGCCTGCCCTGGGCGCAGGCGGTGGTGCCCTTCGTACAGGGCAATGCCGAGGTGAAGGCGGGAAACCTGCGCCGCCGTGCTTTTGTCTACGGCACCGGTCCCGCCATGCCGGAGGCCTTCAGCATGAAGGTGCGTTTCGGGCGCTTCCTGCCCGTGGATGATCCCGTCGCCCCCAGGGCCTTCGCCGTGCTGGGCAGCAAGCTGCGCCGGGAACTGTTCGGCGACGGCAACCCCCTGGGACGCCGCATCACCATTGCCGGTGAGCGCTACCGGGTCATCGGCGTCATGGAGTCCAAGGGCACGGTGCTGGGCTTCGACCTGGACGATACGGTGTTCATTCCCGCCGCCCGGGCCCTGGGCATGTTCAACCGCGAAAGCCTGTTCGAAATTGATGTCATGTACCGGGAAGGCGTGTCCGTGGAACGGGTGGTGCGGGACATCAAGAGCACCCTGGCGAGCAGGCACGGCAAGGAGGATTTCACCGTCACCACCCAGCAGCAGATGCTGGACGTGTTGGGCTCCGTGCTGAACGTGCTCACCTTTGCCGTGGCGGCCATTGGCGGTATCTCCCTGCTGGTGGGGGCTATCGGCATCGTCACCATCATGAGTATCGCGGTAAACGAGCGCATCCACGAGATCGGCCTGCTGCGCGCCCTGGGGGCCACCCGGCGGCAGGTGCTGAGCCTGTTCCTGGGAGAAGCCATGGTGCTGGCCGCCATCGGCGGCGTTAGCGGCCTGGGACTGGGAGTAGGCGCGGCCTGGCTGCTGCACGCCGCCATTCCCGCCCTGCCCGTGCACACGCCAATGTTCTACGTGCTGCTGGCCGAGGCTCTGGCGGTGAGCATCGGCCTGATGGCCGGCGTGGCGCCTGCCCGGCAGGCGGCGCGTCTCGATCCCGTTCAGGCTTTGCGCGCGGAATAGTCTTGATTCTTTCTGCTTTTGTCTCCATCTGTTTGGGCGTACCGGCGAAATGCCGTATTCCGAATTTCAGGAGACAAGACAATGTTGGAAATAAATGGAAAAACCCTGGAGACCGATGAAGAAGGTTTCCTGCTCAATCCCGACGACTGGGATGAGGCGGTGGCGGAAGCCATTGCCGAGAAGGAAGGCCTGGAGCTGACCGATGCCCACTGGGGCATGATCTACTATTTCCGGGAGTTCTGGGAAGACCACATGCGCCATCCCAGCCTGCGGGAATTCCTGCTTACCCTGGGACGGCGACACGGCAAGCGTTTCAGCGATACCGATGCCTACCGGGATTTTCTCTACAAGCTGTTCCCCAAGGGGCCAGTGCAGATGGTCTGCAAGCTGGCCGGCCTGCCCAAGCCTGTTCAGGACGTGGAAGCATGAAGGAGGTAATGAACATGAACAAGAATCTGAAAAAGGCTCTTTCCCTGTTGTTTGGCGCCCTGTTCCTGTCCGCCAGTGGTTTGGCGCCGGCCAGCGCCGTGCCGGACAAGGCCGAGGAGAAATCCGCCCAGAGCAAGGCGGTGCAGACCGAGGTGGATCAGGCGTCCGCCGACAAGGCCGCCGGCCAGCGAGACAAAATTGTGGAAGAGGCCGTAACCGCCCTGGCGGAGACCGAGAAGGCTCTGAAGGCGCTCAATGACGGCAAGACCGATGAAGCCCTCAAGGCCCTGGAAAAGGCCACGGGCAAGCTGGAACTGATTCTGGCCCGTGATCCCGGCCTGGCTCTGGTGCCTGTGAGTGTGGACATGGTGACCTATGATCTGTACGCCGATGTGGATACGGTGAAAGCGGTGATCAAGGAGGCCAGAGAGGCGCTGGACGAGGGGCGTGTGCAACAGGCCCGCCGGCTCATGAGCAGTCTGGCCAGTGAGGTGGTGATCAATACCACCAATATTCCCCTGGCCACCTACCCGGACGCCATCAAGGCCATTTCCCCGCTGCTGGACAAGGGTGAAACCGAGAAGGCCAAGGCGGCGCTGCAGGCGGCCCTGAATACCCTGGTCGTGACCACCGATGTGGTGCCCCTGCCGCTGCTGCGCAGCCAGTACATGCTGGCCCGGGCCGAGAAGCTGGCTGAAAAGAAGGAACGCAGCGAAGAAGACGACAAGGCCCTGAACGATTTGCTTCAGGCCGCGGATCAGGAGCTGAAACTGGCCGAGGTGCTGGGTTATGGCAGCCGGCGGGATTTCAAGCCTCTGCATGAGCAGATCGGCATCATCAGGGAAAAGGCCGCCGGCGGCAACAGCGGCAAGGGCTGGTTCGATGAGTTGAAGAAGCGTTTGTCGGATCTGTTCTGATCTGTTGCCGGTAGAACCGGGGGAGGGGGCGACCTCTCTCCCGGTTTTCAGAAATCGTAGTCAGGATTGTCCGCGTCGAAATCCCTGTCATTCAGAACAGGGTTGAGGTTCAGATCCCTGAACTCGTATTCCTCGTACAGTTCGTCATTCCAGTCCCAGATGCTGATTTTTAGCGGCAGCAGGGTTTCCCTGTCCAGGTGGATTTCAGCCCGTTTCCCGTAGTATCGTGGGATGAATATCCTGGTGCCGGGCTCCAGTTCATCCAGGCGCTTCAACCCCGGGTTGGAGTGAAACAGTACATAGGCGTCCCGGTTGGTTTGTGCGGCAATGTCCGCAAGGCTTGTATCTTCTTCAGAGATGATTTGGTGGCCGGCCATGGGGAAGTTGGCCTGGATGCGCCAGGTGGGTCTGCCATGCAGTCGGGTTTGTTCTGGTGGAGCAAACCAGCCTTCGTCATTTTCCATGGCGGTATTGAAGCTCATGGCGGCAAGTTCCGTCAGATAACCGAGGCCGAAATGATAGATGGGATGGTGGTTGTCTTTCAGCGCCAGTTTCCCCGTGGGTTGGATGTTGGTGGTGATATCCGGAAAACAGCCCTTGTGCACCTTGATCCGGTTGCGGTTCTTTCCCTTTACGAAAATGGCCTCGCGTCCCTCGCAGGGTTGGATATAGCGAATGTACACATGAAAGGGGCGCTGGAACTTGAAGATGAATTCCTGGGTTTTCAGCTCCCTGCCGAACCTTTCGCGCTTGAGGGTGCGCCCGGTGTAGGCCTCCAGTGAAGCCACGGCCTGACGGGCCTGTTGCAGCAGGCGTCCGATTTCTTCCCTGGCTTCTTCGGCAGCCGGCAGGAGGCCGGGAAACATCAGCACAGCCAGCATGGAGAGGAAGGCGGGCAGCTTGTCGGGCGGGAGCTTCATCTTTGTCGCTTCTCCGGCATCAGCCGCGAACTATCAAGGAGATGAGATAGCTCAGGGCGTGCCGCCGTCTGTTGCCCTGATGATGCGGCCACCGGGACCGGCGGGCCCGGGAAGCCAGCAGCAACAGGCCACGGGTCAGTATGAAATACAAGGGGCCCAGGGCCAGATAGCCGGCCTGCATCCAGCCAGGCCCATGGATGCAGTCACACAGAGGAAGGCCTTCGTATTTCAGCGTGGCGATGTCCACCAGCCCCAGACTGTGATAGGCAAAGGTTTCCGCGGATATGAGCATGAACCAGAAAATCAGGCTGAATACCAGCAGGCGGTTCAGCCGCCCCCGGATGGCGTATCTCGCCTCCACTCCGCGATACACATAACACACCAGAAACAGGCTCCAGACCCAGGCCGACCAGGGCCAAAGGTTCATGTTCCCAATGATGAGGAAGCTCCTGTCGTAGGCATAGTAATCCTGAGCGAGGTATATCCAGGTGGTGGAGACGAGTAACGCGGTTGCGAGTGGAAAAAGCAGTCCGGTTCTTTGTGTGGCGACAAGATATGCCGAAAGGATCACGTGCATGGCGATGAAAATCGTGTCGGACTGGAATACCGCCAGCAACAGCAGTATCAGGGTGATGATGGCGAGATCCGTCATCAGGTGCCGATGGCATGGTTTGTTATTGTTGGTCATGGTTTTCATGCGCTCCCCCGGCCGCCTGATTTCCGCCTTATACAAACAAGACGAAAACCGGGGCGAAAGTGGGTCGTCATGGGAATTTTTTGGACGACAGAAGTGCGCGGGAGGAGGGCGACCTGCGCCATCGTCAATAGCCTGAAAGGCAGGCGAATGATCTATCTCGGAGAGATGGAAAGGAAGAAGCGGGTTGGTGGACGCGGCGCTCGGGCAGGCGCCGCTCCGGTGGGCTGGATGGTCGGGGTCCGGGGCTTGATCTCAATTACCGGGCGGAGTTCCCTGTTGCCTCATGGCAAAGCCGGCTTGTTCACGTCTGGTTCCTGCCCCAGTAAGGGGTTTCGATGCCTTCGCCCAGATCGGCGCGAATCAGCCGGCGGCGCACTTCCAGCAGTTTTTCGATGAGGGCGGGCTCGGCCTTTTCATAGGCTTCGGCGTCCGGCACTCTTTTGACCACCACGCCCAGCAGTTCGGTGATGGCGTTACCGATGGAATTCTGGCTGATGGTGACGATGAGCTTGCCTTCGTCGTTGCGGTAGATGAGCTGCTTGAAGGCGGGCTGCCAGCGGATGGCGTTGGCGTACTTGGCGTCGGTGATGCAGCGGTCGCGCACCTTCTTGGCCGTGGCCAGGAATTCATTGTTGAACAGCAGCTTTTTCTCGATGCGGTCGGGAAAATAGGCATCCTTGGGCATGGGCGCGTTGCGCGTGGACACCTGGGTGAAGAAGGTGCGGTAGAAATCGATGAAGCCCTGCAGGATCAGATCGTATTCCCGCCAGAAACACACGTCCTTGAGGCGCTCCACGCCGCCCTGGATCTCCCAACTGGGCAGACCCTGGGGATATCCGGTCAGGTCGATGCGCGAGCTGCGCTCCTCGGCCAGCTTGAGGATGTTCAGATCCAGCCCGTCGAAGAAATCCCGGTACACGTCGCGCATGTGCTTCTGGAACAGGCTGTGCTGGCCGCCGTCCGTGAGGTTGGGGTTGTTGATATCCGCCAGCTCGGCCTCGCGAAGCTGGTTCATGTCAAAGGCCATGAAGTGGTTGTGCAGCATGCGTATGCTGGGCACCCCGGGGGCGGTCAGTGGCCAGGTGGCGTCCAGGCTGGCCTCGCCGGCGAGAATCAGGGTCTGTTCCGGGTCGGGAAAGGTCTCCACCATGTAGTCGATGATAATCTGGTTCATGCGGTTCCAGACATGCTTCACGTCCCGCGGCACCTGGGTGCGGCGCACCGGCCGGCCCAGGGGATTGAGAATGCACTTGGAGGTGTTGTAGATGATGGATGTGTCGAACAGATTGGTATGCCCCAGAGCCTTGCGGTAGAGCAGCAGGTTCTCGGGATTGCGCAGCAGGCCGTTGTTGTTTTCCAGATCGTTGAGGTTCTCCGTGCTGTTGAAGAACTCGTTGGGCGCCATGCCCTCGGGCACGTCCAGGGGAATGGGGCGGAAGGGGGTGGTGATTTCTCTGGGACCGATCTGCATGGCGGTTTCCTGCTGACGACAAAGCCCTGATTGTAGCCAGCGGTCGCCGGGGTTGAATAATGCGGGCTTGTTATTCGCTTATAGGTGAAATCAATCACCGGCAGGGAGACGACCCAGTACGCCGCCAAGAGGGCTGCGCACCGCCAGCCCGCCCCGGTTGAGCACATGGGTGTAGATCTGGGTGGTGCGCACATCCTTGTGCCCCAGTTGCTCCTGCACGGTGCGGATGTCCATGCCCCGCTCCAGCAAATGGGTGGCAAAGGAATGCCGCAGGGTATGGCAACTGGCCTTCTTGTGAATGCCCGCCCGCCTTACCGCCGTGCGCACGGCCTTCTGAATGACGCTGGCGTCAATATGGTGACGGCGTTCCTTTGCGGTTCGGGGATCAATGCCGCGCCGGCTGGCGGGAAACACATACTGCCAGCCCCATTCCCGGCAGGCGTTGGGATACTTGCGGGCCAGGGCATGGGGCAGATGCACGCAGCCGCAGCCCGCTTCCAGATCGCGTTCGTGAATGGTCTTCACGTTCAGCAGATGGCGCTGCAATGGTGTAATCAGCTCGTCAGCAAGAGTGACCACGCGATCCTTGGCGCCTTT
>CAZWRE010000052.1:0-1829 GCA_964636335.1 uncultured Sedimenticola sp.
TCGTTTGCAGCATGAATGCCACGCGGGCGGGTGGTGTGATGAAGTCCAGCGTGAAAGGGTGGAGGGCAAGCATGCCGTGTCCGTGCTGCTTTACGACCCCCGGGAGGATGCCGTGGTGCTCATCGAGCAGTTCCGTGTCGGTGCCATGGGACATGCGGATGATCCCTGGTTGCTGGAAACCGTGGGTGGCTATCTGGAGGAAGGCGAGTTGCCCGAGGAAGTCGCCCGCAGGGAAACCCGGGAGGAGACCGGTTGCGAGCTGCTGGATCTGGAGCTTATCGGCCGTTTTTTCACCACGCCGGGATGGAGCGGGGAGCGCATTTCCCTGTACTGCGGCCGGGTGGACAGCGGGCTCGCCGAAGGGGTGCATGGCCTGGATCATGAAGGCGAGGATATCCTGGTGCGCGTCCTCTCCTTTGCCGAGGCCCAGGCGGCGCTGTTTCATCAGGCCAATTCCACCAGCATCATAGTGGGATTGCAGTGGCTGGCCCAGCAGCGGGAGAAATTGCGCCAACGCTGGCGGTAGTTTCAGTCTGTGGGTTTTCGCCAGACCATGTTGCGGTGGGGTATGCCGGCATCATCGAAGATGCCGCCTTGCGCCACGAATCCCGCCTTTTCGTAAAAGGGCATGGCCTGGATCTGGGCGGCGAGGATCATTTTTTCGAAGCCCCGTTGCCGGCCGGCTTCCATCAAGGCCCGCAGCAGGGCGCTGCCCACGCCCCGCCCACGCCATTCCCTGAGCACGGCCATGCGCCCGATGTGCCCGTCCGGCAGCAGGCGTCCCGTGCCGATGGGGTTGCCCTGGCCGTCCTCCGCCAGCATGTGCAGGCACTTCTGATCCATGCCGTCCCATTCCAGTTCCGCGGGAACCTTCTGTTCCTGCACGAAGACTGTTTCGCGCACCAGGCGCAGGGCCTCCCGGTCTTCGGGCCAGCGGGCCGGGCGCACCCGGTAATTCCAGTCAGTCATCGCATGGCTCCAGCCAGTTTTCGTTGATGAGGCGGGCCAGGGCCGGCGGCAGGGCGTCCGGCATGCCATGCAGCAGCCTGGCATCGATGAAAGGCGCGTCGCAGAGCTGAATCACCTGGCTCTGGCAGTCGTCCGGCAGCGTGAATGTTTCTCCGCATACGAACAGGTACAGGCCGCCTTGGGGGCGCCTGCTCCAGGCCCAGCGGCTGAAGGGATGACGCCGCCATGCCCCTGTGGCCAGCAGCGCGGGTACCTGTTCCGTGGTCACCTGGTCGGAGCGGGGTTCGATGAACAGGTGTGCCTTGATTTCGGTGGAGAAACTGCCGAACCAGCGCAGCCGCAGATCCGGATCGGCCAGCCAGGCGTCCAGTTTGTGGCCGGTTTCCGCCATGGCCTCGGGGCGTATTTGCGCCGGGCTGTCCTGGGGGGACAGGGGTGGATCGGTGAAATGGGTTTCCTCGGGGACGTGATCCAGCAGATACTGGGTGAAACTGCCCAGCATTTCCGGCACCGAGGGAGCGCGCAGGCCCACGGACCAGGTCATGCAGTCGCCGCCTTCGCCGATGCCCCAGTGGGCCACGCCCGGCGGCAGATAGAGCATGTCGCCGGGTTCCAGCAGCCATTCCTGTTCCGGTTCGAAGTCCGCGAGCACGCGGATGGGCAGGCCGGGGAGCAGGGCGGGATTTTCCGCCCGGTTGCCAATCTGCCAGCGGCGTTTTCCCCTGGCCTGGATGAGAAACACATCGTAGGTATCCGTGTGGGGGCCCACGGAGCCGCCGGGGGTGGCATAGCTGATCATGATGTCGTCGAAGCGCCAGGATGGGAGAAAGTGGAAGGCCCGCAGCAGTTCCGCCACTTCG
>CAZWRE010000053.1:0-18197 GCA_964636335.1 uncultured Sedimenticola sp.
GAGTTCATCACCGCCGTCTCCCGAAAGGGTCACGGTCACCTGTTGCCGCGCCAGCCGGGAGACCAGGACGGTGGGGATCTGGGAAGAGTCGGCGAAGGGCTCGTCATAGAGCCGCGGCAGATCGGGAATCACCGCCATCGCCTCTTCCGGCGTCACGTAGAGCTCGGTGTGGTCCGTGCCCAGGTGCCGCGCCACCTCCGCGGCATGGTGGGCTTCGTTGTAGGCCTCCTCGTGAAAGCCGATGGAGAAGGTCTTCACCGGCCGGTCGGAAAGATCCTGCATGAGGGCCACCACCAGGGAGGAGTCGTACCCCCCAGAGAGGAACGCCCCCAAAGGCACGTCCGAGATCATCTTGTCGCCCAAGGTATCCCGAAGCAGCCGGTCCAGCACCTCCACCGCCTCGTCTTCAGTCCCTTCGAAGGGATGGTGCAGCGCTGCTTCGGCCACCTCGGCCGCCGACCAGTAGGGCTCTGGCTCCGGCAGCTCGCCCGATCGCAGGCCGGCCGGAATGCGCAGCAGGGTACCGGGCAACAACTTGCGGATGCCCCGATGGATGGACCAGGGAGCCGGGACATAGTTGTGGCGCATGTAGAGGGCAAGAGCGTCCCGGTCCACCTCCCCCTCCCAATCGGGATGCTGTCGCAGCGCTTTCAGCTCCGAAGCGAACAGAAAACTGCCGCCCTGCCAGCCATAATAGAGCGGCTTCTCGCCCAGGCGGTCCCGTGCGAGGAAGAGGGTGCGCTCCTCCTTGTCCCACAAAGCGAAGGCGAACATGCCGACGAAGCGCTCCAGTGCCCCTTCCACGCCCCAGGCTTCTACCGCAGCCAGCAGCACCTCGGTATCGGAATGACCGCGAAAGGTGTATCCCCGGCTCTGCAACTCCTGCTGGAGCTGGCGGAAGTTGTAGATTTCACCATTATAGGCCACTACGTAACGGCCCGAGGCCGACACCATGGGCTGGTGGCCGAGGGGGGAAAGATCCTGGATGGAGAGGCGGCGGTGGCCCAAGGCTACGCCGGCGGATCCGTCGACCCAGATGCCGGAATCATTGGGGCCGCGATGTTCGATGGAGTCTGCCATTCTCCGGCAGATGCCGTTCGCATCCGGGCCGACACTGCCGGCAAGGCCCACTAGACCACACACGGGTTACTCTCGAGACCTGCGATAAACGTATTCATCACACCCGGAGCCGAAAATTCCCAAGTTTCTGCCCAGCAGCCGCCCCCTATTGACGAAACTGCGAACAGGCTCGAAACCGAGAGCGCGCATCGTTGACTCCACTTCCCCAGGCGAGATGGACTCGTATGGCCATCCTCCCATCCAGTCATGTACATCGTGATGAAAATCCATTCCCCGGTTGCCATGATAATGTTTCAGGTACTTGGCATAACTCCGGCCAGTCACCAGCAATCCCATGCGGAACAACAAGATAAACAGTGCCCGCGCCCGCCGACGTGCTGACGGGGAAGCCTGCGTGTACCATCGCTTCTCCATGCGCCAGAACCAGTCCATCCATATACGCCGATACAGGGCGAAAACAAAGAGACCGCCAGGCGCCACCAACTCTGCCGCGCTGCGCAGGGCGGCATCCAGATTCCCGGTATGATGCAGCACACCCCAGGAATAGACCACGTCAACACTTCCGGCCCACTTCTCATCTAGGTCAAATACGCTCTTTTCCTCCACTACCACGTCCGCATTGGGCGCCCATTTCTCCAACAAGCTCCTGGTGGTACTCACAGAATCGGCATCGATATCTACCCCCACGACCCTGCGCGCCCCGAGCCTGATGGCCGCAAGCGCATGAAGCCCGGATCCGCACCCGATATCGAGAAGCACCTTTCCCGCCAGGCTCTCGCTATCCAGCAAGCGGGAGAGGCCAGAGACCGCCTCATAAATCTCCACCTCCCCAACCTTTTTCGCATATTCGGCCCAGTTGCGGCCGAACTCGAAATGAGTCTCGGCCCTGGTCAGGTCATCAGCCATCACCAGCATTCTCCTCCTCGATGCACAAGGGTCGCGCAGCATAGTCAATTGCACTGGCCTTGCTCCCTGCACGATCAAGCTGCTTTGGCCCAGAACCGCTTTGCTGGCCTGATCACAGGACAATCCCGGGGGGCTGCCAAGTGCCGTCCGGTGATTCCACGAAAGCGGAGAACCCCGTTATTTCCTAGCACACCAAACCCAAATCATTCATAATACCGCTCCCCGCCGCTACACCCCAAATGAACCCTCGCCAAGCACCCCCTGATGAACGCACTGGCAACCGTTATCCGGAATCTCTACCGACATCGCCAGTTAACATGGGAAATGGCCATCCGCGAAATCCGCGACCGTTACGCCGGGCAGGTGTTCGGCGCACTCTGGGCCATCGGCCATCCCATTTTCCTGATGGCCATCTACCTGGTGATCTTCAACTTCATCTTCCGGGCAAGGGTGGGAGGCACCTACGACCTGCCCAGGGACCTGACCACCTACATTCTGGCCGGCTTGGTGCCTTGGCTCACCTTCCAGGACGTGCTCTCCCGCTCGCCCACTGCCATCTCCGCCAACGCCAACCTGGTGAAGCAGGTGGTCTTTCCAGTGGACATACTGCCCGTGCGGACGGTGATATCGGCCTTGCCCAACCTGCTGATCGGAGTGCTGATCCTGGTGATCTATGAGCTCTACCGCAACCACTCCCTGCCATGGACCTACCTCCTGTTTCCTCTCCTCCTCACCGTGCAGGTGGTGGCCATGACCGGAGTGGCTTTCCTCTTCTCCACTGTGGGAGTCTATTTCCGCGACCTGAAGGACATCGTCACGGTGTTCAACGCCGCCAACCTTTTCATGATGCCCGTCCTGTTCGTGCCGGGCGTACTGCCAGGCTACGTGGAAAAAGCCTTCTACCTGAACCCCTTCAGCTACATGGTTTGGTGCTACCAGGACATCTTCTACTATGGACGTTTCGAGCATCCATGGTCATGGGGGATATTTCTCGCAGGCTCGATCCTGCTGCTGGCAGCCAGTACCAAACTCTACCTGAAGACGCGAACCATGTTCGGCAACGTGCTCTAGAGAACCACGGACAGGCAGACCGATGAACCCAAGCAAGGGAAATTCTCCTTACGCCATTCGGGTCCGGGACCTCACCAAGGTGTTCCGCTTGTACCACTCCCCCTTGGACCTGGTTCGGGAACGGCTTACCGGAAAGAAACGGCATACGGAGTATGTTGCCCTGGACCATGTCTCGTTCGACATCCGGCACGGAGAGACCGTGGGCATCATTGGCCGCAACGGCGCCGGCAAAAGCACCCTGCTGAAGATCATTGCCGGCGTGCTCGATCACGACAGCGGCACCGTGGAGGTGGATGGACGGGTTTCCGCCCTCCTGGAACTCGGTTCGGGGTTCAACCCGGAATACACGGGAAGGGAGAACATCCTCTTTGGCGGCATGTGCCTGGGCATGAGCCGCGCCGAGATCCTGGAGAAGATGGACTCCATTATCGCTTTCGCGGAACTGGAGGAATACATAGACCAGCCGCTCAAGACCTACTCCAGCGGTATGCACTCGCGCCTGGCCTTCGCCACCGCCATCGCCGTGGACGCCGAGGTGTTAATCGTGGACGAGGCCCTTGCCGTGGGCGACATGTTCTTCCAGGCCAAGTGCATGGCCCACATGCGCAAGATGCAACAACGAGGCACCACCATCCTCTTCGTGAGCCATAGCCCGGAATCGGTAAAGCAGATGTGCGACCGGGGAATCCTGCTGGAGCACGGGAAGATCCTACTGGACTCCGATACATTGCAAGTGACGGAACGGTATTTCAACGTACAGCTCCGCAAGCAGAAAACCGAAATCCGGACTGACCACGAAGCTCCAGAATATCTTGCCCCCCCTGCCCAAGCGGAAGACACATCCCGACGAACCACACTGAAGCCTGTTCTTGATCTGCACCCCTCTCCGGAAGACGGCCTGGACGAATTCCAACGACGGGCCTCTTTCGAAAGAGTCCAGGATGGCTCTGCCAGCTTTTACAACATTCAGCTGCTGGACGCAGAAGGAAGAATCCGGAATTCCTTTCAATTTGGAGAAAAAGCCACCCTCAGGATGATCGTAGACGCACACAAGACCATGCCGACTCCCATGTTTGGCTACGCCATCCAGACGTTAAAGGGAGTTGGCGCAGTTTGGTCAGACACGCGGACATACGAAATAAACCTTGAAAAACTGGAGGCGGGGCGAAGGTATGTTATTGACTGGCAGTTCCAGATGAACCTTCAACATGGTGACTACCAGTTCCGATGTTCCATAGCCATGCCCCCAAAAGATGAAAGCCGAAACTGGCAATATATCGACATCATTCCTCGAATTAACAACTTCTCTGTCTTGATACGCAGGGAGGCTCCCGTTGGAGAAGGGTTCGTCGTATGGGACAACAACCTGTCCATTGCCCAACTTGCCTGATCCAGGTTTGCCACCCGGAAAAAGCTCATGCTGAACCTGTTCGTTCGAAAAGAAAAAGTTCATCGCCCCATTTTCGTGGTGGGCTGCGGCCGTGCTGGCACCACGTTATTGTTTCAACTACTCCAGCAGCATCCGACCCTTGCACCCACCACGGGCTATCCCGACGGGGAAGACCATATCGGCTGGGTAAAGTACGGCAAAGCACTCATCAGCGGGCTTGGCAACATGCACAAGGAGCCCGGCGTTACAGGCCACCACTACTGCTTGCACATGGACGAGGCAGATGTTACCGAGGCCACGATCCGGGAGATGCGCGACTATTACTGGAACGAGGTTCTCCAGCGAAATGCCCGCAAAAGGGTCATCAACAAAAACCCCCACCTGTCGAACAAGTTGAGATACGTGCGCGCCATCTTTCCGGATGCCCGGTTCATTCACGTGGTAAGGGACTGTTTGCCCACCGTGTACAGCTGGATCAAGGTGATGCGGGAACAGAAGGAACTGGTACTCCACTGGCCCGACACGGCCTACCCCTGCTTCTGGGTCATGCCTGCAAGCGAGGACAATCGGCCCCGGGAAGAAACATTCCGAAACGAAACTCGCATGTACCCTGGGGGAGGAGAGCATCACCTGGTGGACTACTGGATCGAGACCAACCGCAACATTCCAAGGCAGTTGGAAGACACGCCTGACCAACTCTACACCCTGCGCTACGAAGACCTCGTGGCCGACCCACTGAAGCACCTGAACCTGGTTGCGGAGTTCTGCGGACTGGACCAGGGTTTCGATAATGTGCCCGAAACGCTCACCTGCGGTCGCATCACCACTCGCCGTAACGAGGAATACAAGAACGCCCTCGGTCCCGAGAAGATGGACGAGTGGCTGTCCCGCGCCGCCTCGGTACGACAGATGTTCGGATACGCTGGGTAGTGTACGCCGGAGTCTATGCATGAAAATAGGCATCATCCAGTCCTCCTACATACCATGGCGCGGCTACCTGGACTTCGTGGACGAGGTGGATCTTTTCATCTTCTTCGACGACGTGCAGTACACCCCCAGGAGCTGGAGAACCCGAAACCGGATCAAGACACCCCAAGGCACCCAGTGGATCACCGTGCCGGTCGTCAACACGGGCAGGGACACCCTCATACAGGACATCCGCATCGACAACTCTAGGAAATGGATTCGACAGCACATCGGCTCCCTGGTAGCCAGCTACAGCCAAACGCCCTATTTCAAACGTTATTCCGAAGAGTTCTTCGGCCTGCTGGATTCCGGCTACACCATGCTTTCAGAAATGAATATCGTTCTGATTCGCTGGCTGATGCAGCAGCTCGACATAACCACCCCGGTGATCCAGGCCTCCGAACTGGGGGCAACCGGGAAAAAGACGGAGCGCCTGCTTCAGCTGATCGAGAAGGCCGGGGGTGACAGCTATCTCTCCGGCCCGACGGCAAGGGGATACATCGACGAGAATCTTTTCCGCGAGGCCGGCATTCGCCTAGAGTACAAGAGTTACAAGTATCCTCCCTATCCCCAACCATGGGGCCCTTTCGTCGGCGAGGTGACGGTGCTTGACCTCCTTTTCAACACTGGACCGGAAGCCCGTCGCTACCTCAAAAGTCTTGCTCCCAACGAAATCGCTGTGCCATGAACATTTTCGTCTTCGGCAACACCAACAACTACCCGCTGCGGCTGGCCCAGGCACTGCAAGAGCTCGGCCACGACACCACCCTGGTGGTGGACCGCCGGGAACCGCTGCATCGCCCGGAATCCCTGGTACCGGAATACGCCAATGGCTACCCTGACTGGATCATCGATTTTTCCCACCTGTCGGAGGAAGACTATGTCGGACCGTCCCCCCGAATCACGCAAGTGGTTTCCCTGCTGGAAGGTGCCGACGCCCTCATCCTGAACAGCCTAGGGCCATCACTCTTGTCTTTCGTAGAGAAACCGGCCATCTCCTTTCTCACCGGATCCGACCTCAGCTACTACGCCAATTTTGATACCATTGGCAACCGTGCCGCCAACTACGACCCGGCGTTCCGCAGGAGCGCAGCCGCAAGACTGGATGCCCGCCTCTGGGCCGGATTCATCCAGAGACAACGGGAGGGCATTCTTCGTTCTACAGCAGTGAGCTACTTTCATCGGGGCATGGTTCCCAAGGACGATGCTCTGTTGGACGGCATAGGCGTATCGGACGAACAGCGAATGTTTATCTACATGTGCCGTGAGCTGTCATACGAGCCACGGCACACCAACAAGAACGAGCGTCCCGTATTGTTCTGCGGGACACGCCTTACTTGGAAGAAACCCATTCCCCCTGGCGCTTCTCCCCTTGATTACAAAGGCAGCGATGTAATGATCCATGGCGTGGCGCTGTTCCGCGAAAAGACTGGAATGGATTTCGACATGCGCATCTTTGAAAAGGGGCTCCACGTGCAGGAAGCCCGTGCGCTGGCCCATGAGCTGGGCCTGGATGACTGCATCACCTGGCTGCCGGAAATGCCGGCACATGACTTCTACCGGGAGCTCGAAAGCGCCGACATCTGTTTCGAGCAACTGGGAGAGAGTTGTATAGGTATGGTGGGCCTGGACGCCATGGCCATGGGCAAACCGGTCATCGCCAACGCACATCCGGAGATCTGGAGACGCCACTTGGGCTGCGAGTGGCCGATCTGCCACGCCACCACGCCGGAAGAGGTCTGCAGCCACCTGGAATCCCTGGTGCCGAATCCCAGGATGCGATCGAAGATCGGAAAGGAGTCCAGCACATTCGTTCAAAAACATTTCTCTCCTCGGGCCAACGCGCGCCAGTGCCTGGAACGACTGAAGCGAGGCCCATCATGAAGAGAAGGACAGAATTCCTTCCCTTTGGCAGGCCCGATTTCTCCGGGGGGGAAATTGAAGCAGTCAGTGCCGTGATGCGATCTGGCTGGGTGGGCATGGGACCGGAAACCATTGCCTTCGAGCAGGAACTGGCCAGGTACACCGGAGCCACACGAATGGTCACAGTGAACTCCTGCACCTCGGCACTCTTTCTCTCCTTGCTGGTCAACGGCATCGGGCCAGGGGACGAGGTGATCTGCCCCAGCCTTACCTGGTGCAGTACCGCCAACGTAGCCCTCTATCTGGGAGCCCGGGTGGTTTTCTGCGACGTAGACCCTGGCACACTCTGCGTGACACCGGAAACCGTGCAGGAAAAGCTCAGCCCACGCACACGGGCGGTGATGGTGGTGCACATGGGAGGCCTTGCCGCCGACGTCGACAGCATCAGGGCAGTGCTGCCGAAGGAGGTGGCGCTGATCGAGGACGCGGCCCATGCCCTGGGAGCCCGGTACGCCGACGGGAGCATGGTGGGCTCCTCCGGCAACCTGGCCTGCTTCAGCTTCTACGCCAACAAGAACCTTTCCACCGGGGAGGGCGGCGCCGTGGCAGTGCAAGATCCGGAAATGGCGGAACACTTCGTCTCCCTGCGCCTGCATGGCCTCTCCAGTGACGCATGGAAGCGCTTCACCCACCCTGCGACGGCCCTTACCCCAGCCCTCACGGAGCTCGGCTACAAGATGAACTACACCGACCTGCAGGCGGCCATCGGCAGGGTCCAGCTCAGGCGACAAGGGGAATTCGCACGACGACGCCTGGAGATCGCTCTCCGCTACCACGACCGGCTCTCGGCAGAATTTCCTGAGCTGACGTTCCAGCACGGCGTGACCCACGACCATCACGCCCGCCACCTGTTCCTGGTGTTACTGCCCCGCAGCGAGTATTTTTCTCTGTCGAGGAACGATATACTGCTGGCCCTTCGCGACCGGAACATCGGCGCCAGCATCCATTATGCCCCCTTGCACACCATGCCGCTCTACGCGGACATGAACCGCCAAGGGTTACCGTACACGGAAGACGTTAGCCAGCGACTGCTCACGCTTCCCATCAGCGGAAGCATGTCCCTGAAGGATGCGGACGACGTACTGGACGCCTTCGTCGATATACTGCAAACGGCAAAGAGATGAACGACCAACAGCCCCGCTACGGGTTCTACGGCAGGCTCAACGCGGATTTTCCCTCCCAGATCTGCGTGGACATCGCGGAGGTGTGCAACCTCGCCTGCATTCACTGCCCACATCCGGAATTCAAGGAATCTCCCTATTACCAGAAGCGCTACCTCGACCCGAAGCTGAACCGGAAGATGGTGGACGAGGTAAGGGAGGAAGGAAAGGGAATCACCCAGTACATCCGTTACACCAGCAATGGTGAACCGCTGATTCACCCGAAGGGGTACGACATGATCGCCTACGCGGTGGAGCACTCGGGGACCTTCGTGACCCTGACCACCAACGGCACCATCATGAACGAAAAGCGCACCCGGAGGTTGCTCGATTCGGGCATTCACATGATCGACATCAGCATCGACGCCTTCACACCAGAGACCTATGCCGCCATTCGTGTGGGGGGGGATCTCGAGGTTACCCGGGCCAACGTGCTGCGCCTGCTGGAATGGGTGCGCAAGTCCGGCTCATCCACCAGGGTGGTGGTCAGTTACGTGGAACAACCCGGAAACCGACACGAGACTGCCGACTTCGAACGATACTGGAAGGAACAGGGTGCCGATTACGTGGTGATACGCCGGCTTCATTCTGCCGCAGGCGCGGTTCCCGAGATCGCCAGGGAAATGTGGGAAGACGGGGGCGAGGAACAGCGCCGCCCCTGCCCCTATCCTTGGGAACGTTTAACGCTTAATCCCCGTGGTCAACTGGCTTTTTGCCCCACAGAATGGGAATACAAGGCGGAATTCGTCGATTTTTCCAAAACTACCATCCGAAAAGTTTGGCAGGGGTCTTTCATGGAGAGCCTACGTAAGGCACATATGGATAATGATTTTTCACGTCACAAGACATGCGGCCAATGCCCGGATTGGAAAAACACTCGTTGGCCCGACGAGGGCCGCAGCTACGCGGACATGATCGAGGATTTCAACCAGCAGGAAACGGAGAAACAGTGACTATCATGGAATGGGAAACCACCGCCCCGGCCATCGACCAAATGCAGCGCATTATCGAGAAGATTCCCGGCTGGACCCCGCTGGACCAGTTGCACACTCTCTTTACGCTGGTGCTCGCCACTTCAGGTCTGGAAGGTGACGTGCTGGAGATCGGTTCGTGGTGCGGACGTTCTTCCGTGGTGTTGGGCCATGCCGCCCGCATTGCCGGCGACACTACCGTGACCTGCATCGATCTATTCCCCTCGAAAGACGACTGGACACAGAACCCGGACGGCAGCTGGTCCTTCCGGGTGCGCATCGGCGACCGGGAATACGGAGGCTACCAGGACCAGACGGTGTGGAAAGAGCCTTTCGAAAGAGACATTGCGCCCATATACGAGAAATACGACAGCGTCTATGATGTGTTCATGGAAAGCGTGGAGAACAACCACCTACAGGAAATCATACATGCCCACCGGGGAGATTCGGAAGCACTTCGGGGGATGGAAGACTTTCGCTGCCGTCTCGCATTCCTGGACGGTGACCACAGCTACGAAGCAGTGTGTCGTGATATTGAAAACGTAGAGCACTGTCTGGTATCCGGAGGGTGGATCACCTTCGACGATGCCTTCAGCTACTACGATGGTGTGAATCGAGCCATCCAGGACAAGATCATCAAGAGCGGAAAGTACGTACTGTGCCAACAGATGACACGGAAATTGTTCGTTGCTCGAAGAAAGTGATTACCTATTGCTTAGCTCACCGCAGTCATCATTGACGGCTCTTTGATGCCGTACAACTCGAGCGTTTCTCTTATCATTCTATCCAGCCCAAAACGAGACTGGATGAAGTCAGGACCTTTTTCCTGCACCCGCATCCGCCAAGAAGGATCGTTCAGAATCTTCAGAACAGCATCCGCCAGCGATGTAGGGGTGCGTTGCTGAACCACCAAGCCGGTCACGCCCGGAAGCAACGTCTCCCTTACTCCACCAGCATCCGTAGACACCACTGGAACCCCTAGTTTTTGAGCTTCCATTAGCACGTTTGGAGTCCCTTCGTAGCGAGATGAAAGGAGAAATACATCCATAATGGCAAGGGGCACAGCAGGGTTTTTATGGGTGCCAGGCAATATCAATCTTTCAGCAAACCCTTTTTTTCTTGCTAGATCTTCCAATTTTCCCTTCAGTGGACCGGTACCCACGAGAAGAAAAAACACATCATCCCGTTTTCTGGCCACTTCACTCACGGCCTCCGCCCATAGTAGCGGATCTTTTTCCTCATACATGCGAAATATGGAACCCACCACCTTCATCCCGGCTGGAATGCCTACTTCCTTTCGGTATTGGGCAGATTCTGCATCCGATACTGGAGCGATGAAGTTCTCATCTAATCCATTGTAGATAACCTCTATACCTCTTATCCCCAGCCATTGCTCGTAGTCCCTGGCACCAGCTTGGCTATTATTTACCATCCGCACCTGACTGAACCCAGCCAACAGACGGTAGCCAGGACGCATGTAGTATTGATAGTAAGGAAAATGGATAGGAGCAACATTCCTGCCCGAGAGAATGATCCTCGGAACACCTACTAGCACAGCGGCCAACCCGGCCTTTATGCTCGTTGCATCCTGCCAAGCATGCACCACACCGGGACGATGTTTCAGGAAATGGACTGCGTAACGGAAAACGTCTTCCGCCAAGTCCACCGGCAACCAGTCCACAGCAGACTTCAACCTCGTCCCAACCTTTTCCGAAAAGTTGGGAACCTCCATCAAGCCTTCTGTCCCAAGCTCTTCCACTGCCACGTCTTCGAGCTGATGATGAAAGAAGCGGTGGTCCTCGCTGAGGTTCAGGTTCTCGCACACGAGCGAGATATCTTCGAAACCCCTCTGTTTCAAGGAAACCATGGTATTGACCAATTGGCGCTCTGCCCCTCCCCAAGCCAGAGCGGAATTCACAAATACGATACGTTTTGAGTGGAATGCCCGCCTCACCAGCAAAGGTTGCTGTGCGATATGGCCAAACCTGCGCAACTGCCGCTTGACTCGTGGATTGAAACGCTGCTGCGTACTTGCCAAGGCGTCTGCCACAAACACGGGACAATAAGAACCAGCCGCCTTGCTGCAAGAATCGATCAAGCGGTTAATACCCCATTGCACGCGTTCCTGGACTCGTTTCCCCACGAAACCCAGCACATGCTCAGTACGCCAGACCCCGGGAAGGCCATACACTATCCTCGTGGTACCACACGTCTTCACGGCACGCCGGACCATCCGGAAGCTGATCCGGTTTCTGGGTCCTACATAGACAATCGTCGAGCAGGATACCTCCGGTAGCCTCCATGTGTACTCAGAAGGGATAAAACGACCCACCAGCTCGTCATTCAGCTCTGGCAGGTTGTCAGGGAGCAAAACCACGCCCTTTACTCCCGCTTGCCTCATCAACCATCCTGCCGTGTTCTTCTCCAGTCCATTTGGACAGGCAACCATCACCTCATCGAAACCTGACTCTCTACAATACTTGAGAACTTCCTTCAGCACTTCCATTGTTTTTTCAATGTCTTCCTTACCCATAAAGCATGCTCGCCGCCATTAACGAGGCGTCCTCTCCATCAATCCAAGTACGAAACCACAATTCCAGCATCAACAACCCCCACAACCGCGTGTGGTGTAGTCTTTCGCCAGCACAATGTTCCCTTATCATGGCTTCCACATGTTCCTGCCGAACGATTCCCCGCTCATAAAAATCCCGGGAAAGGAGCGTATCCATGAGCATCTCTTTCAGATCAGCACACAACCATTGATCAATGGGAACACCAAACCCCATTTTCCTGCGATAAAGGATTTCCTGCGGCAGCCAAGGCTCCAGTGCCTTCTTCATCAACCGCTTCGATTCCCCCGGGCGAAATTTCTCGGAGATAGGTAGCGACATCACCCACTCGGCAAACTCGTGATCGAGAAAGGGGGCTCTAGTTTCCAGTCCGTAGGCCATGCTGGCCACATCCACCTTTACCAAGATGTCATCTGGCAGGTAAGTATGAACATCGGCCCATCCCGCTGCCAACGCGGGATGGGCCAGCTCTGAAAGGTACTTTTCCACAATCTCCAGCGATGACCCAGCAACCAGTTCTCGAAAGACATCCCCGTATGCGCCTTCCTTGTCGTCATCGCTGTAGTAGACGAGATAGGGAGCATATCGCTCCGCCCGGCTTCTGACTCTCGCCCGCAAGTGGCTAAAGACCTTGGAAAGAAACGGATTATTCCCTTTGAGGGAAGTGGGAAGAGTATCTACGACACTAAGCAGGACGCGCCACACCCGACGCAAGGCATCGTTTCCGGAATCCACGTCATACAGTGACTGGTAACGGGAATATCCCAAGAAGAGCTCATCTCCCCCGTCACCACTTAACGCAACGGTAATATGCCTGCGCGTCAACTCCGAGACATAGAAAGTCGGGATGGCAGATGGATCAGCAAAAGGCTCCCCATAATGCCAGATGATCTTTGGCAGAATCGAAACGGCATCGGGTCTGACGACCTCCTCGTAGTGCTCTGTCCCATATTGTTCCGCCACCATGCGAGCATAGGCGGTTTCATCATAGTCTTCGCTTTCAAACCCTATGGAAAAAGTTTTGACTGGTTGATCACTGCTTCGCGCCATTGCAGCAACCACGGCGGAACTATCTACTCCACCGGAAAGGAACGCGCCCAGTGGTACGTCTGCGATCATACGTTTCCGTACGGCTTTCTGGAAAAGGAATCTGAACTCCTCCTCCAGTTCCCTTTCATCCATATGAGACCGATTTGCCTGGGTTGGTAGCGGCAGGGCCCAGTAACGTTCCATTTTTATCGCATGAGAGTTCCTCTTACACCGCAACATACTGCTCGGAGGAAGTTTGCGAATACCCTGGAAAGCAGTCCAGGGAGTTGGTACGTACTGGTACGTAAGGTAGTGATGGATTGCCTCGTGATCCGCAGTTCTTGGCACCCCAGAAAACGGGAACAATGCCTTGATTTCCGACCCGAAAACGAGTTTCTCATTGTCTTGGTAATAGTAGAGTGGTTTCTTGCCAAAGCGATCCCGTACGAGCAGAAGCTCTTCTCTCATCCCATCCCACAACGCAAAGGCAAACATGCCGTGCAGCCGATGCACCAAGCCCGCTCCCCATGCTCGATAACCATGCAGTAGCACCTCAGTATCCGTGCGACTATGGAATCGGTATCCTTTCCCTTCTAGTTCGGCTCTCAATTCTTGAAAATTATAGATTTCGCCATTGAATGCCACGGCCACAGTTCGATCTTCGGAAACCATGGGTTGGTGCCCGGCATCACTCAGATCCAAAATGGACAGGCGAGCATGCGCCAACCCCACCTTTTGCGTCCACCACATTCCCTGGGCGTCTGGACCACGATGACGCAAAGTTGAAATCATACGGCCTAAGCGCCGAGACCAGGCACCATCGTCTAATTCCTCCTTCCATAACAAGGCGCCCGCGATTCCGCACATCACGACTCTCCTGAAACAGGCTTTACCTTATACAAGACGCAGGCGGAGCCAAGCAGCCTGGAAGCAAAACGACGGGACTTCATGGACCACCTCGCCCCCAGCACCATGTGTCCCGTATAAAAAAGATCCATAGGTTTGGCTTCCATCACTTGATACCCATTGTTTCGAAAATGGCGGATCCATCGATTTCGGGAAAAGGTATACAGCTCCGTCACCGCATTTCCCGTCTCACCGTGTCTTGGTGGGACGACATAGGCCCTGGCAACTCCCACCATCTGCCGGAAGCAATTCTTCGTATTGGACAGAATCACGCGGGGGTGAAGGGCTCCAGGCACCAACTGGCGGGCGACCTGCCCCGTTCTTTGTAGAAATTCGACGTAATGAGCCACCGAGGTCCAAAAACGCCAAGCTCCAGTGGGCATGATATGTACGCAATGCCCCCCTGGCCTCAATACCCGCTTGATCTCTACCTGGAACTCATCGAGATGGGGAATGTGTTCCAGCACGTTGGAAGAGAAGATGATATCGAAGGAATCGTTAGCAAAAGGCAACCTCCGGCCATCGTAGTCGATAACAGGAAAAACCCTGTCATCCACATATCCAGAATCACGCACGTCCACGGAAACGATGTCACACCCGGCTTCCGAGAGACGCTTGGCTTGAATGCCACTACCGCCACCAATCTCAAGGATTCGCCCTTGACCCACCAAGTGCGGCACAATCAGTGAAAGTTCGTATTCCCGCAAGCGGTTCAAGTGTTCAATGGAAAACATGCTCCCTCCCAAATGGAAGCAAGGACATCCCTTTCATAGTTATTGACGCAGACACCATCTTCACGAACAGCACTCTCGATAACCTTGCAAATAAGCCTCCACCATTCGTGATGAGGCATACTTCAATGCCACTCTGGTTGAGGCTCTCTTACCGAGCACGGCACGCTTTCGAGAGTTTGTCAGAAGGTGATGAATGGCTGATGTCAGTTCACCCACATTTCCGGGCTCAACCAGCACCCCCAACACTCCATCCTCCAACATTTCCGGATTGCCCCCCACCCTGGTAGCAACCACCGGCTTGCCAGCTGCCATCGCTTCCAGCAGAGAATTGGAAAAACCCTCCTCATGGGAAGCACTCACGTAGAGATCAGCTGCCGCCAGCAGGCGGGAAACATCCCTGCGCATGCCGAGCCAGTGGATCACATCGTCGATCCCCAGTTTTTCAGCTTCCCGCTGCAAACTTCCGCCAATACCACGGTCTTCTCCCACGACAATCAGGCGGATGCGGGGAAAATCGGGTCGCACCGCCGCTACCGCCTTCAATAACTCTCTGTGCCCCTTGTAGGGAATGAGGTTTGCAACGATGATGAGCACTTCATCATCCGAGGAAAGTCCAAGTTCCTCCCGAACATTCTCCCGGACATCATTAGATTGTCGAAACTTTACCAGTGAAATTCCGTTGTAAATGACTGCGATCTTTCCCGGATCTCCCCCTTCACGATACAAGGTATCTTCCTTTACCGCCTTGGAATTGACGATCACCTTGTGACTCAGGCGGGCACTTAACATATCCGCCCATCGCCACCCCGGCACCCTATCCTGATGGGTATTCAGTGCCCTGCGGCTGGTGATGATGCAGGACGTCCCAGCCAATCTTCCCGCAACAGCCGCGAAAAAGTTGGCCAGGGGTAGAACGCCGTGAACGATGCAGGGTTTCTCACGTCTGAGCAGGTTCCAGAGCCGAATCAGCGCCAATGAGAGCTGCGCAACCTTTTTCGGATGAGAGGAACATGAGTCGTATCCGCCATCCCAGACAGGAATCCCCAACGCATGAACATTCTCCAGTAAGTCCCCCCGCTTTTCTAGCACGAATAGATGAGGCCGAAATTCCGATTTTTGCAATCCTTCCATGAGCATCAGGAGTTGGGCTTCAGCCCCGCCCCTTCCCATGGAGCCAATCACATAGACAATTTTTTTCATATCCTTCCGTGACATGGGCATCTCAATGCGCCGCCTCCCAGTCCTCTCCCACTCCAACATCCACCACCAACGGCACCCTAAGCTCCGCCGCTTCCCGCATGAACCCAACGATCTTCCCCTTCGCCGGTTCCACCTCCTCCTCGCGCACCTCGAACACCAGCTCGTCATGCACCTGCATCACCATGCGCACCCCGGGCCTCTCCTCTTCCAGCCAGCGGTCCACGGCGATCATGGCCCGCTTGATGATGTCGGCGGCGGTGCCCTGCATGGGGGCGTTGATGGCGGTGCGCTCGGCGGCGGCGCGGCGGGGGCCGCGGGCGCGGATGTCGGGCAGGTAGAGGCGGCGGCCGAAGAGCGTCTCCACGTAGCCCTGTTCATGGGCCTGGGCCTTGGTGCGCTCCATGAACTCGCGCACGCCGGGGTAGCGCTCGAAGTACCGGTCGATGTATTCCTGGGCCTCGTCACGGCCCAGCCCGAGCTGGCGCGCCAGGCCGAAGGCGGACATGCCGTAGATGAGACCGAAGTTGATGGCCTTGGCGCGGCGGCGTGCCTCGGGATCCACCGCATCCGGTGATTCGTAGCCGAACACCTCGGCGGCGGTGGCGGCGTGGATGTCCAGCCCCTGTTCGAAAGCACGCAGCAGCCCCTCGTCGCCGGAGAGGTGCGCCATGATGCGCAGCTCGATCTGGGAGTAGTCGGCCGCCAGCATCACCCATCCCGGCTCGGCCACGAAGGCCTTGCGGATGCGCCGCCCTTCCTCGGTGCGCACCGGGATGTTCTGCAGGTTGGGATCGGAGGAACTGAGCCGCCCGGTGGCGGCCACCGCCTGGTGGTAGCTGGTGTGGACGCGCCCCGTGTCGGGGTCCACCATCTCGGGCAGTTTGTCCACGTAGGTGGACTTGAGTTTGGCCAGTCCCCGGTGCTCCAGGATCACTGCCGGCAGCTCGTGGCCGCGGGCGGCCAGCTCCTGCAGCACCTCCTCGGAGGTGGAGGGCGCCCCCTTGGGGGTCTTGCGGATCACCTCCATGCCGAGCTCCTCGAAGAAGATCTGGCCGATCTGCTTCGGGGAACCCAGGTTGAAGGGGCGGCCGGCCAGCTCGTAGGCGCGCTCTTCCAGCCGGTGGAGCTTCTCCGCCAGCTCGGCGCTCTGTTGCCTCAAGAGGGCGGTGTCGATGCGCACGCCGGTACGCTCCATGCGCGAGAGCACGGGCACCAGGGGCATCTCGATCTCTTCGAAGACGAAGCGCAGCCCCGGCTCGGGTTCCAGCTTGGGCCAGAGCGCCTGGTGGAGCCGGAGGGTGATGTCGGCATCCTCTGCCGCGTAGGGCGCCGCCTGCTCCAGGTCGATCTGGTCGAAGGTGAGCTGACCCTTCCCCTTGCCGGCGATGGACTGGAAGGAGACGGGCTCGTAGTCCAGGTACTTCTTCGCCAGGGAGTCCATGTCGTGGCGGGTGGCGGTGGAGTCGAGCACGTAGGACTCGAGCATGGTGTCGTAGGCGATGCCGCGGAGGACCACGCCGTGACGGGCCAGCACGCTCATGTCGTACTTGAGGTTCTGGCCCAGCTTGGGGTGGTGGTCGGACTCCAGCAGAGGTTTCAGCCGCTCCAGCACCCAGGCCAGATCGAGCTGCTCGGGCGCGCCGGGGTAGCGGTGGGCCAGGGGCACATAGGCCGCCCGGCCCGGCTCCACGGCGAAGGAGAGGCCCACCAGCTCGGCCTGCATGTAGTCCAGGCTGGTGGTCTCGGTGTCGAAGGCGAAGGGCTCGGCCCGTTCCAGCCGCTTCAGCCAGGCCTCGAACCGCGCCTCGTCCAGGATCAGCTCATAGCGACCGTCGGCGGCGGCCTGTGCTGCCCCGTCGGCCTGTGGCTCGGGGTCGTCGGCCTCCAGGGATTCGAGGAGGCGGCGCGCCTCCATCTGCTTGAAGAGTTCGCGCAGCTTCCCGGTGTCGGGTTCGCGGGGCTTCAGCGCCTCGGGTTCCACCTCCAGCTCCAGGTCGGTGCGGATGGTGGTGAGCTGGCGGGAGAGGGGCAGCTGCTCCAGGCTGGCGCGCAGGTTCTCGCCGATCTTGCCCTTGATCTCGTCGGCGTGCCGCATGAGCTCGTCCAGGCCGCCATACTGGTTCAGCCACTTGGCGGCAGTCTTGGGGCCACACTTGGGCACACCGGGGATGTTGTCGGAGCTGTCGCCGGTCAGCGCCAGGTAGTCGACGATCTGCTCCGGCTTCACGCCGAACTTCTTTTCCACCCCCTCGGGGTCGAGCACCCGGTCGGTCATGGTATCGATGAGGGTG
>CAZWRE010000054.1:0-8519 GCA_964636335.1 uncultured Sedimenticola sp.
GGCGCGCAGGGAACCCGCGGCATGGCCGCGGGCCCGTCGCGGGGTGCCCTTTCTTTGCTGACTTTCTTTGGGCAAGCAAAGAAAGTCAGGTGGGTGCGCGCCACCGCGCGCTTCAAAACATCCCGCCGTCAGGCGGCACAATACCATGGGGTCGCGGCGAAATCGCGGCGAGGGCGCCGCTCCTACGTCCCCTGTAGGAGGCCCGCCCTCGGGCCGATGGGTCGCGGCGGGGGCGCCGCTGCTTGTTTGAACCGGAACCGGGCTTTCCCTGCCCGTTTCCTCCTCGGCATCGGAAAACGCGGTTTTCCGATGCCTCCGCTTCGCGCCGCACATCCCTGTGCGGGTGTCGCGGCGGGGCGCCGCTGCTTGTTTGAATCGGAACCGGGCTTTCCCTGCCCGTTTCCTCATCGGCATCGGAAAACGCGGTTTCCCGATGTCTCCGCTTCGCGCCGCACATCCCTGTGCGGGGTCGCGGCGGGGGCGCCGCTGCTCCTTTGGACCGGAACCGGGCTTTCCCTGCCCGTTTCCTCATCAGCATCGGAAAACGCGGTTTCCCCATGCCTCCGCTTCGCGCCGCATTTCCCTGTGCGGGGGTCGCGGCGAGGGCGCCGCTCCTACACACCTCATCCCGTAGGAGGCCCGCCCTCGGGCCGATTTGTCGCGGCGGGGGCGCCGCTCCTACACACCTCATCCCGTAGGAGGCCCGCCCTCGGGCCGATGGGTCGCGGCGAGGGCGCCGCTCCTACACACCCCATCCCGTAGGAGGCCCGTCCCCGGGCCGATTCATCGCGGCTGCTTGATGTTTCCGGGTCAGGGACAGTCCTTTTCCAGAGCCTGAAGGATGATCTGCCGGGAGGTTTCCGCCAAATTGCGGCGGTCGAAATCGGCAGCCGCCAGGGTGCCGGAGAAACAAACATGCACCTCGCTTTTCTCACGGAGCAGAATGCCAAACAGAATGCGCAGGAAACTGCGTCCCTTTGTATAGGGCACCAGCCTGTCTCTTTGACCATCCGCCATGTAACAGAGTCCCATGGGAATGACGGTGCTGCGGGCGTCGATGGCGGCGCCGAACAGGCGGGGAAAGAAACGCCGTACTTCGCTGCCGTCCGATGTGGTGCCTTCGGGGAAGATGGCCATGCGCCGGCCTTCCCGCAGCCGTGTGGCGATGGCATCCGAGATGCGCCTTGCTTCATGGTTGCCGCGACGGATGAACAGGGTGCCGGATGCCACGGCGAACCAGCCAACGATGGGCCAGTAACGGATGCTGTTCTTGGACAGAAAGGCGGCGCCGGTGAGTGAATTGATTACTGGAATGTCCAGCCAGGAAACATGGTTGGCCACCACCAGGCCGGTTTCTTGCGGAATCTCGCCATGCAATTTCACTTCCACACCGAGGATGTCCAGCAGGCGGGCCGACCAACGGGCCACGGGCCGGGGGTCGGGATATGTAACGCCGTCGGGAGCCTTGCGCCTGGGCAGGCTCAGACTGAGCCAGATACCGTACAGGGTATGCAGCAGCAACAGCAGAAAGCGCCAGAGCATGCGGGCTGGTCTCATACCTGTCTTTGCCTCGTGTATTCATACATGACGATGGATGCGGCGATACTCACGTTGAGGCTTTCCACCCGGCCAAACTGGGGGATGTGCAGCAGGTGGATATCCGGGTGATCTCCCGGGTCGAAGCTCAGTCCGATTTCCTCGTGGCCGAAGATAAAGGCGCTCCTGTCGGGCAAGGGCTCCTGGTGCAGGGCCTGACTGCTGCCGGGGGACAGGGCATAAAGCGTGTAATCACGCCGGCGCAGGTCTTCCAGGCTTTGTTCCATGTCGTCGAAGAAGCGTGCGGGCACCTGGCGAAAGGCGCCCTTGGCCGGGGAAGGGTCGAAGGGGCCGATATCGATGAGCTGTACCTCGTGGGCGCCAAAGGCTTCGGCGCTGCGGAAAATCTTGGGCACGTTGTAACCCGCCTTGAGATGATCCAGCACGATGATGAAGTCGTGCACGCCGGGTGTTGCCAGCAGGTTTCTCCGCCGGTTCTTTTCATAGGCGCGCAGCATCTGTTCACGCCGCCGTTCGCGCAATTTGCGCGCCGACAGTTTTTCAGTCATGAGGGTGCTCTAAACTGTTAGAATAAGGGATTACCCTTATTGTTCATCCAGAAGCGCATTCTACCTCATGTCCAGCAGCAGCGAGCAGCCATCCCCATCCTTGCTAGAACAGGTCAACCTGCCGGAAGACCTGCGCCTGCTGGAGGCGGATCAGTTGCAGCCCCTGGCGGACGAGCTGCGCGAATTTCTGGTGAAGAGCGTGTCCCGCACCGGCGGCCACCTGGCGGCCGGTCTTGGCGTGGTGGAGCTCACCGTGGCCTTGCATTACGTGTTCGACACGCCGCGGGACAAGGTCATCTGGGATGTGGGGCACCAGGCCTATCCCCACAAGATTCTCACCGGCCGACGGGAGCGCATGGACAGCCTGCGCCAGAAGGGGGGGCTGTCCGGCTTCCTCAAGCGCAGCGAATCCGAGTATGACGCCTTTGGCGCCGGGCATTCCAGCACTTCCATCAGCGCTGCCCTGGGCATGGCCGTGGCCGCCAAGCTGGAAGGCAAACAGCGGGAGCATATCGCGGTGATCGGGGATGGCGCCCTGTCGGCGGGCATGGCCTTCGAGGCCCTGAATCATGCCGGTGCCCTGGACATGGATCTGCTGGTGGTGCTCAACGACAACGACATGTCCATTTCCAATCCCGTGGGGGCGGTGAGCAACTACCTGGCGCGGGTGCTGTCCAGCCGTTTCTACAACCGCATGCGCGAGGGCGGCAAGAATGTTCTGGGGGTCATGCCCGGCATGCGTGACCTCATGGACCGTTGGGAAGAGCACATGAAGGGCATGCTCATTCCCGGCACCCTGTTCGAGGAGTTGGGCTTCAACTACATCGGTCCTATCGACGGCCATGATCTGCCCCTGATGGTACAGACCCTGCGCAACATGAAGCGCATGCGCGGCCCGCGCTTCCTGCACGTGGTTACCCAGAAGGGCAAGGGTTTCGCGCCGGCGGAAGGTGATCCCTGTGTCTATCACGGTGTCGGGCCTTTCGATCCCGATACGGGAAAACAGGCGGGCTCCGGCGGGGGCAAGACCTACACCCAGGTATTCTCCGACTGGGTATGCGACCAGGCTGCCGTGGACGAACGCCTGGTGGCCATCACTCCGGCCATGTGCGAAGGTTCGGGACTGGTCCGTTTTTCCCGGGAGTTCCCGAATCGTTATTTTGATGTGGGGATTGCCGAGCAGCATGCCGTGACCCTGGCGGCGGGCATGGCCTGTGATGGGCTGAAGCCCGTGGTGGCCATCTATTCCACCTTCCTGCAGCGTGCCTATGACCAGCTTATCCATGACGTGGCCCTGCAGAATCTGGATGTCACCTTCGCCGTGGACCGGGCGGGGCTGGTGGGGGCCGATGGCGCCACCCACGCCGGCGCCTACGATCTGAGCTATGTGCGCTGTATTCCGAATATGGCGATACTGGCGCCGGTGGATGAGGATGAATGCCGCCGCATGTTGCGGACTGCCTGGGAGCACCCTGGCCCGGCCAT
This sequence comes from uncultured Sedimenticola sp., assembly GCA_964636335.1. Taxonomy (GTDB): domain Bacteria; phylum Pseudomonadota; class Gammaproteobacteria; order Chromatiales; family Chromatiaceae; genus Thiolapillus. Next base: position 3,591 of record CAZWRE010000054.1, read on the forward strand.
GGTGCGTTATCCCCGGGGCCGGGGCCCGGGCGTGGAAGTGCGACCGGAGCAAAAGCCCCTGCCGTGGGGCAAGGCCGAGGTGCGTCGCGAAGGCAGTCGCGTGGCCCTGCTCTGTTTCGGTACCATGCTGGCGACTGGCATGGAGGTGGCGAAGGAACTGGATGCCACCGTCATCAACATGCGTTTCGTCAAGCCCCTGGACATGGCAATGGTGGAAGACATGGCCGCCCGCCATGAACTGCTGGTGACCCTGGAGGAAAATGCCCTGATGGGAGGCGCCGGTTCCGCGGTGGCCGAGGCGCTCAATGCGCGGCATGTCCAGGTTCCCCTGATGCAGTTCGGTCTGCCCGACGAATATCTGGAGCAGGGCACCCAGGCCGAGCAGCTGGAGATGGCCGGTTTGACGGCCGATGCCATACTGGCCGCGGTGTCTGGCCGCCTGGCATGACTGCTTTGCTTCGGCTTGCATTCTTGTCGTCCAGGCAAGAAAAAACCCCTGCCGTTTCCGGTCAGGGGTTTTCTGGATAGAAGGGGGTTCTCAGCTACGTTCGTGCATCATCTTGTCGATGATGGGGCCGAGGATGATTTCCATGGCGAAGCCCATCTTGCCGCCAGGCACCACGATGGTGTTGCGGCGGGACATGAAGCTGTCGGGAATCATGTTCAGCAAGTAGGGGAAGTCGGTGTCGAACTTCTCCGGGTCGGCGAAACGGATGACCACGAAGCTCTCGTCCGGGGTGGGAATGTCCCGGGCGATGAAGGGGTTGGAAGTGTCCACCGTGGCCACGCGCTGGAAGTTGATGTCCGTGCGGGAGAACTGGGGTGTGATGTGGTTGATGTAGTCCGGCATGCGGCGCATGATGGTTTCCACCGTGGCTTCAGCGGAGTAGCCGCGTTCCTTGGCGTCGCGGTGAATTTTCTGTATCCATTCCAGGTTGACCACGGGAACCACGCCGATGCCCAGGTCCACGTGCGCAGCCACGTCGTTTTCGTCGGTGACCACCATGCCATGCAGGCCTTCGTAGAACAGCAGATCGGTGCCGGTGGGGATGTCTTCCCAAGGGGTGAATTCACCGGGGTTCTTGTCCGTGCCCAGGCGCGCGTTGTGCTCGTCCGCCTCCTCCTGGCTGTGGAGGTAGTAGCGTTTCTGGCCGCTGCCGGTTTCGCCGTAGGTCTTGAACAGTTCCTCCAGCTTGTCGAAACGGTTGGCCTCGGGGCCGAAGTGGCTCAGGCCTTCCTCGGCCATCTTGACCTTCATCTCTGCCCGGTCATAGCGGTGGAAGCTGTCGCCTTCCACAATGGCGGCGTTGATGCCTTCCCGGGAAAAAATATGCTCGAAGGCGCGCTTTACGGTGGTGGTACCGGCGCCGGATGAACCGGTTACGACAACGACAGGATGTTTCTTGGACATGTGATCCTCCGGAAATATGTATGAAAAACAGTAGTTGTATGGTGAAGCGCTCTGAAAACAGGACAGAGCGCTTGACGACAAAACCACGGGAACTTCGAACTATATCACAACCGGCTGATGTCTGAATTGAGGAGAGGCAACTGACGTCTTGGAGCCCGGGGCGGGTGAAAGGCGGTCAAAATAGCTGTGCGTTCAGCCACTTGTGCGTGAGAATGCTGGCGCCATAGCCCAGGGCAATGACGGGTGTCCATTTCAGATGCCCGAAGAAGGTGTACTTTCCCCGGGCCTGGCCCATGAGCGCTACTCCGGCGGCGGAGCCGATGGACAACATGGAGCCACCCACACCTGCGGTAAGAGTCACCAGCAGCCACTGTCCCATGGACATGTCCGGCTGCATGGTCAGTACGGCAAACATGACGGGAATGTTGTCCACGATGGCGGATATTAAGCCCACCGAGACATTGGCAATGGTGGGGCCCCACTGCATGTACATCACCTCCGAAGCCACGGACAGATAGCCGATGAAGCCCAGGCCCCCAACGCAAAGTACCACGCCGTAGAAGAAAAACAGGGTGTCCCATTCGGCGCGGGCCACGTGGGAGAAGATGTCGAAAGCCACGGTGTCGCCGATCTGGCCTTCCTCGCGCCTGCCTTCCTCGACGGGGCGCCGGGTTTTCTTCAGGTAGAAGCCGAAGAACTTGAGATAGGAAAGGCCCGTGAGCATGCCGATGACCGGCGGCAGATGCAGGAAGTTGTGAAACAGCACGGCGGTGGCGATGGTGAGGAAGAACAGCGCGATGATGCGTTTTCCGCCGCGTTTCATGCGGCAGTCTTCCTCGACGGGATCAGGGTGCGTCCCGGGAACCGCCAGGCTCATGAGCATGGCGGGCACGAACCAGTTGACCAGGGAAGGAATAAACAGGGCAAAGAACGACCAGAAGCCCACCACGCCCTGGGGTGTTTCCACGGATTTTTGCCAGACCATGAGCGTGGTGATGTCGCCGAAGGGACTGAAGGCGCCGCCGGCATTGGCGGCCACCACGATGTTGATGCAAGCGAGAAGTATGAATCTGCGATTGTCTCCGCCCACGGCCAGTACCACGGCGCACATGAGCAGGGCGGTGGTCAGGTTGTCGGCTACCGGTGAGATGAAGAAAGCCAGCAGGCCCGTGACCCAGAACAGGGTGCGGAAGCCGAAGCCCCTGCGCACCAACCACACGCGCAGGTTTTCAAATACCAGGCGTTCGTCCATGGCGTTGATGTAGGTCATGGCTACCAGGAGAAACAGCATCAGCTCCGCATATTCCTCCAGGTTGTGGCGCACGGCTTCTTCCACTTCGGTGGCGAAGCCATGATCCTGGTAGACCAGGGCGATGATGGACCAGATGATGCCCGCGGCCAGCACCACCGGCTTGGATTTTCGCAGGTGAGTGAATTCTTCCGCCATGACGAGCAGGTAGGCGAGGAAGAACACTGCCAGGGAAGTGAAGCCCGCCCAGTGAGTGGTCAGATCCAGGGTGTGTTCGTTCGCCAGCAGGGTGCCTGGCAGAAAAAACGCAAGGGCCGGAAAACCGCGCCTCATTGGTCACACCTGAGTCTTGTTCTTTTCATGCGTTTGTCCGGATGGTGAATCCTGCCGGCATCGTGGTTGGGGGAGCCGCATGGCAGGCCACGGGCACAGCATCATGCCGTTCCCGTCCGAGAATACAGGAAGTGGAGCCGGCCTGCCTACCCCCGGCCAGGCGAAGGCTCAGGCGAACAGGGAGCTGTTCAGCCACATGTGGGCAAAGATGCTGGCGGCGTAGCCCAGTGCGATGACCGGCGCCCATTTCAGGTGGCCAAAGAAGGTGTACTTGCCCCGGGCCTGGCCCATGAGAGCAACACCGGCGGCGGAACCGATGGACAGCAGAGAGCCTCCCACGCCGGCAGTCAGGGTCACCAGCAGCCATTCTCCCATGGGCATTTCCGGCATCATGGTGAGCACGGCGAACATGACGGGAATATTGTCCACAATGGCGGACATGATTCCTACCGCGATATTGGCATAGGTAGCGCCCCATTCCACGTACATGATTTCGGAAGCGATGGCCAGATAGCCGATGAAGCCCAGACCACCAACGCACATCACCACGCCATAGAAGAACAGCAGTGTATCCCACTCGGCACGGGCTATCTTGGCGAAAATATCAAAGGCCACGGGGTCACCGATGCGTCCGGATTCTTCCGCAAGGGCCTGGCTTTCATCCCGGTGCCGGGTTTTTTTCAGGAAATAACCGAACAGCTGCAGATAGCCCAGGCCGGTCATCATGCCGATGACGGGGGGAATGTGCAGAAAATTGTGGAAGCTGACGGCGGTGACAATGGTGAGCACGAACAGGGCAATGATGCGCCGGGCTCCCCGACGCATTCCGGCGCTGGCGTCCACGGGGTCGGGCTTCTGGTTGGGCACGGCCATGGCCATGATGGCGGCCGGCAGCAGCCAGTTGACGAGAGAAGGGATAAACAGGTTGAAGAAAGCCCAGAAATCCACGGTGCCTTGTGGTGTGGCGATGTTCTTTTGCCAGACCATCAGGGTGGTAATGTCGCCAAAGGGGCTGAAGGCGCCGCCGGCATTGGCGGCAATGACGATGTTGATGCAGGACAACAGCACGAAACGTGTGTTGTCGCCTCCCACGGCCATGACCACGGCGCACATGAGCAGGGCAGTGGTCAGGTTGTCGGCCACGGGTGAGATAAAGAAGGCCAGCAGCCCGGTGATCCAGAACAGGGCGCGGAAACCCATTCCCTTGCGTACCAGCCAGATACGCAGGTTTTCGAACACCAGGCGTTCATCCATCGCGTTTATGTAGGTCATGGCCACCAGCAGGAAGAGCATGAGCTCCGCGTATTCCAGCAGGTTGTGCCGAATGGCGTGTTCAACTTCGTGTGTGAAGCCGTGGCTCTGGTAGATCCAGGCGATGATGGCCCAGATGACGCCCGCAGCGATGATTACCGGTTTTGACTTGCGCAGGTGGGTGAACTCCTCGGCCATGACCAGAAGGTAGGCAATGAGAAAAACCAGCAGTGAGACATATCCCGCCCAGTGACTGGTCAGGTTCAGGGGGTGGTCGGCCGCCCAGGCCATTGAAGGCAGAAACGATACCAGTAGACTGGTCAGGATGATTTTGGTCATGTGTACGGTACCCCCTGTATCGAAACGGTTTTCCCCGGTAACCGGGTTGTCGGTGTTTTTCCGGTTGCGGCAGTGCCACCAATATCGGGTTGCCCCGAAGCAATGAAAACAACCCATTGATTACATGTGAAATCCGCAAGAGAGTCAAAGCATGGTATTGAATACAGATATAGCCAATTTGTATGCCTGCTCCATGTCGCTGCTGGTGACAACGCCTCTTTCATGCAATCAATGAAACATCGGGAATCCTGATCGGCGGAAACCGGGAAAAGTTAACCACTTGATGGTGTGCCTTGTTTTTTCTGACGTAACTTCAGTACCGTACCAGTACCTTGTATTCCAGGGT